>JAODNS010000092.1 GCA_025465145.1 Frankiales bacterium | reverse complement strand
CGGAGCCGAGGCTGACGGTGCTGGCCGTCAGCCGCTCGAGGCCGAGCGCGTGCAGCCCGGCCGCCGCGCCGACGACGTCCGCCAGCGCGTCGAGCGCGCCGACCTCGTGGAAGTGCACCTCGTCGGCGGGTACCCGGTGCACGGCCGCCTCCGCGGCGGCGAGGCGCGCGAACACCTCGGACGCGGTGGTCCGTACCGGCTCGGCCAGGTCCGCGGCGTCGAGCAGTCCGCGTACGTCCGCCCACGTCCGGGTGGTCGCGCTGTCCGCGACGTCGACGTGGACCCGCAGCGCGCCGAGCCCGCCGCGGTCGACCGGCTCCGTGCGCAGCGCGACCGGCTCGGGCGCCACCGCGGCGACGGCCTGCTGCAGCACCTCGAGCGGCGCGCCCGCGTCGACCAGCGCCCCGAGCAGCATGTCGCCGCTGGCGCCGGCCCGGCAGTCCAGCCAGCCGATCAACGCCGTCTCGCCACGCGGGCCGCGAAGACCCCTGCCCCGAACCCGTTGTCGATGTTGACGACCGTGATGCCGGGCGCGCAGGCATTGAGCATCGCCAGCAGCGCGGCCAGCCCGCCGAACGAGGCGCCGTAGCCGACGCTGGTCGGCACCGCGACCATCGGCGTGCCGACGAGCCCGCCGACGACCGACGGCAGTGCGCCCTCCATGCCGGCGACGACGACGAGGCAGTCCGCGCGGTCGAGGGCAGGGCGCGCGGCGATGAGCCGGTGCAGCCCTGCGACGCCGACGTCGTCCACCCGCTCGACACCGGCGCCGAACGCGCGCGCCGTCAGCGCCGCCTCCGCCGCGACCGCCCCGTCCGACGTACCGGCCGCGAGGACGGCGACGCACCCCCGCGGCTCGGGCAGCGGCCCGACCGCGACCGTGCCGCCTTCGACGACCACCTCGGCGTACTGCTCCCGCAGCGCCGCGACCGCCTCCGGCGCCGCCCTGGTCACGAGCACCGCCCGCTCGCTCTGCAGGCCGCCGACCGCGGCCAGCACCTGCTCCGTCGTCTTGCCGGCGCCGTAGACGACCTCCGGGTCGCCCGTGCGCAGCGCGCGGTGCGTGTCGACCAGCGTGTCCGCGAGGTCCTGGTACGGCGCGACGGCGAGGGCGTCCAGCGCGTCGGCGGACGGGACCTCGCCGGCGGCGACGGCGTCCAGCAGCGCCCGGGCGCGGTCCCTGTCCACGGGCCGAGCGTACGGCCGGCCGGGCTACCCTCCGGGCGTGCTCCAGGACACCGAGACCTTGGCGGTCGTCGCCGCAGGGCTGGCCGTCCTCGCGCTGCTGGTCAGCCTCGTGCTGGCGGTGCGCATCGGCCGGCTGCACCGCGCGTACAGCAGCCTGGTCAGCGGCGACGAGAAGACGAGCTTCGTCGACGCGGTCCGCCGGCAGAGCACCGCGATGGACGCCGTCCGCACGGAGCTCACGACGGTCCGCGGCGACCTGTCCGCCGCGCGGGCCGACCTGTCCGACGCGCTCCGGCACGTCGCCGTCGTCCGCTACGACGCGTTCGGCGACATGGGCGGTCGCATGTCGTTCTCGGCCGCGCTGCTCGACGACGCCGGTGACGGGCTCGTCCTGACGTCGATCAACGGGCGGTCCGAGACGCGCACGTACGCGAAGGGCGTCACCGGCGGCACCAGCGATCACACCATGTCGCCCGAGGAGCAGGAGGCGATCACCCGGGCGACGTCGAGCGGCCGCTGATGCCCGGCGTCCCGCCCGGCCGGTACGGCTACCTCGGCCCCGCCGGCACGTTCACCGAGGCGGCGCTGCGGACCATCCGCGACCGCGGCGAGCACGTCCCGTTCGCGTCCGTGGCGGCGGCGCTGGACGGCGTGCGGGACGGCGACGTCGAGGCCGCGCTGATCCCGTTCGAGAACTCGGTCGAGGGCTCCGTCCCTGCCGCGCTCGACGACCTCGCCACCGGCGACCCGCTGCAGATCACCCGCGAGGTGCTGCTGCCGGTGTCGTTCGCGCTGCTCGGCCGTACGGGTACCGCGCGCGAGGACGTGCGGACCGTGGCGACGCACCCGCACGCTCAGGCGCAGTGCCGCCGCTGGCTGGCCGACGTGCTGCCTGCCGCATCCGTCGTGCTGTCGCCGTCCACCGCCGACGCGGCCCGGTCGGTGCGCGACGGCGTCTACGACGCGGCGATCAGCGCGCCCGTCGCGGCCGAGCACTACGGCCTGCAGGTGCTGGCCAAGGACGTCCACGACACCGACGGCGCGGTCACCCGCTTCGTGCTCGTCGGCCGCCCGGGGCAGCCGCCCGCACCCACCGGCGCGGACCGCACCACCGTCGTCGCGTTCATCGCCGAGGACCACCCGGGGGCGCTGCTGCAGCTGCTCACCGAGTTCGCGGTGCGTGGCGTCAACCTCACCCGGATCGAGTCGCGGCCGACCGGCCGCGGTCTCGGGTCGTACTGCTTCTCCGTCGACTGCGAGGGCCATGTCGCGGACGCCCGGGTCGGCGAGGCGCTGTCGGCGCTGCGCCGGGTCTGCGCCGACGTCCGCTTCCTCGGCTCGTACCCGCGCGCCGACGCCGTGGCGCCCGCCGTTGCTCCCGGGACGGCCGACGACGACTTCCGCGCCGCGGCGGCGTGGCTGGACCGGCTGCGCGGCTGAGCCGACGGCGGGGCGGGTGCGTCGCGGAGCTGGTTGCCAGCACGGCAACGTCCGGCGGAACCTTGCCCCTGCGGCAACGCCCGCGGTAGCGGACAGCGGGGCTAGCGTCCCGCCTCATGCAGACCGCGCTGTTCGTGCCCATCTTCGACGAGCTCGCCGAGCCGGCCGTCGTCGCGCGCGTCGCGGCGCAGGCCGAGGAGGCCGGCTGGGACGGGCTGTTCGTCTGGGACCACCTGGCGTACGCCGATCCCGTCGACGCCATCGCCGACCCGTGGATCACCCTGGCCGCGATCGCCTGCGCGACCGAGCGGCTGCGGATCGGCCCGATGGTCACCCCGCTGTCCCGCCGCCGCCCGGCGGTGGTGGCCCGGCAGGTGACGTCGCTGGACCGGCTGTCCGGCGGGCGGGTCGTGCTCGGTGTCGGCACCGGCGACGACGGCGCGAGCGAGCTCAGCGGCACCGGCGAGCAGCTCGACCCGAAGGTCCGCGGCGACATGCTCGACGAGCACCTCGACGTGCTGCGCCAGGCCTGGACCGGCGTGCCGGTGACGCATCGCGGCGAGCACTACCTGCTGGACGGGCTGACGCTGCACCCGACGCCGGTCCAGCGGCCGGGCGTGCCGATCTGGGTGGGCGCCCGGTACGGCAGCCGGCGGCCGCTGCGCCGCGCCGCCCGGCACGACGGCGTCTTCCCGATCCAGGTGACCGAGCCGGCGCAGCTGGCCGAGGTGGTGGAGGCGGTCGGCGGCTCGCGCTCCGGGTTCGACGTCGCGATCGCGCACCGCGCCGGTACCGACACCGCCGGGTGGGCCGAGGCGGGCGCGACCTGGTGGCTGACGTCGTTCAGCCCGTACGGGATCACGCTCGACGAGGTCCGCGGCGTCGTCGCCGACGGGCCGCCGATCCGGACGTAGCTGACGCTGCCGCTACTCCAGCGGCTGCACCGGCGCCGCGTCCCGGCGGGCGAGCGTCACGCCCGCGCTCGCGAGGCTGACGAGCACGAGCGCGACCACCTCGCGGCTGCCGAGCGCCTGGTCCAGGACGAGCAGGCCGGCGACGGCCGCGGCGGCCGGCTCGAGCGACATCAGGATGCCGAAGACCCGCGTCGGGATGCGGCGCAGCGCCGACAGCTCGAGGCCGTACGACAGCACGCTGGACAGCAGCGCGACCGCGGCCGCCGGCAGCAGCAGGGCCGGCCGGTGCAGCACCTCCGCAGCACCCGACACGCCGAACGGCAGCACCAGCACCGCGGCGACGGCGAGCGCGACGGCGAGGCCGTCCACCCCCGGCAGCACCTGCCCGACGTGCGCGCTGGCGAGGATGTACCCGGCCCAGAACAGCCCGGCGACGAGCGCCAGCAGCAGCCCGCTCAGCGGGATGTCGCTGCCCGGGTCCGCGCCGAGCAGGACGACGCCGCCGCCGGCCAGCATCGCCCACAGCAGGTCGACCAGCCGCCTCGTCTGGGCGAGCGCGAGCAGCAGCGGGCCGACGAACTCGACCGTCACCGCCACACCCAGCGGCACCGTCCGCAGCGCGAGGTAGAAGACCAGGTTCATGCCGGCCATGGCGCCGCCGAGCAGCAGCGCCGCCCGCCACTCGTGCCGCGCCCACGACCGCACGCGCGGGCGCAGCAGGACGAGCAGCAGCAGCGCGGACAGGGCGAGGCGCAGCAGCGTGACGCCGGCCGCGCCCA
>JAODNS010000065.1 GCA_025465145.1 Frankiales bacterium | reverse complement strand
TCAAGGTCATGAACCTGGTGGCCCTGCTCATCGCCCCGACGGTCGTGAAGTACGCGATCGGCGAGGACGAGAACCTGGGCGTCCGGTTCGTCGTGGCGGCGCTCGCCATCGCCGGCATCGTGGCGGCGGTGACCGTCAGCAACAAGCGCGGCGTCGCCGGTGCCGCGGACGTGGTGGAGAAGGTCAAGGCGTAGGTGACGGCCTAGCTCCACCCCAGCACGTCCAGAGCCCGCCCCGGTCGCGCCCGGGGCGGGCTCTGTCCGTTCTGTCCGAATTGCGCCGGGGTTGCGGAGTGTGATGACCTGATCACGGGGTAGCCCGCCATGGACGCTCTCCCCTGCCCCCGGAGTGCGGCGTGGCTGTTGACGCCCCTGTCCGAGATCCACCACGATCTTCGGTCGAAGATCGCCGAACGGAGAACCCCCGTGAACAAGGCCAGGACCGCCCTCGCCGCTCTCGCCACCGGCGCGATCACGCTGCTGAGCAGCGCAGCCGCGACCCCCGCCTACGCCGCCACGGCCGAGCCCGGCGGCTTCGCCGACGCGGCCGGCGTCATCGTGGACCTGACCGTGCTGACGGCGATCGACCTCCCGGGCCCGCTCGCAGGCTCGCCGATCGACCCGAACACGTTCAGCACGGCCAGCCAGTCCTGCCCGCCCAACGCAGGCAAGCCGGTCGAGGACGCGCTGCTCAACGTGGCCGCGGCTCCGGCCGCGACGGCGAACACCGTCAACACGATGGCCGGGGCCAACTGCGCCGCGCCGAGCGCCGTTGCCTCCGCGCAGACCGAGGGCCTCAAGGCCCTGTTCAGCGGGACGGCGCCCACCATCTCCGCTGACGTGATCCGCGCGCAGGCGAACAGCGACTGCACGTCGGCCCCGAACGCCAAGGGCAGCCTGTTCCAGAACCTCGTCATCGCCGGCCAGGCGATCCCGGACGTGCTGGCGCTCAACCAGCCGAACCGCCGCATCGACCTGCCGGGCGGCATCGCCACGGTGATCGTCAACGAGCAGCACCCGACGGCTGACGGCCGCGGCATCGTCGTCAACGGGCTGCACATCATCGGCAACAGCGAGCTGCTGCGGGGCGACCTGATCATCAGCCACGCGGTGAGCGGGGTCGTCTGCCCGGACGGCAAGGGCTCGGACTTCACCGGTGTCACGGGCGCCAAGCCGGAGATCACGTTCGACAAGGACGCGAACCCCAGCACGGCCAAGGCCGGCAGCACGATCACCTACACCGCGACCGTCACCAACAAGAGCACCGCCGACTGCGACGTCCTGCGGTTCATCGACCACCTCGACCCGGCCTTCGACTACGTGTCCACGACCGGTGGCTTCGGCAAGACGGCGACGACGAGCCCCCGATCCGACAAGGGGATCGACGTGGTGCTCGAGCCGGACGCGGGAACGGTCCTGCTCGGCGCCGGCAAGTCGCTCACGCAGACGTTCGTCGTCAAGCTGAAGGACACCGTGCAGCCGGGGACCTACTACAACAACCTCGAGCTGTTCTGCGCCGTCAACGGCGACTTCGCCAGCGGTCCGCTCGCTCCGGTGACCGTCCCGGCACCGGTCGTCGCGAAGCCGCCGGTCGCGCCGCCGCCGGCCCCCGAGCAGCTCCCGCGCACGGGCGGTGCTCCGCTCGTCGCCGTGTCCGCGCTGCTGCTGGTCGGCGCTGCGGTGGGCGTGCGCCGCTTCGCCACCCGCTAGTCGTTCCTCGGAGGCGGGCTCCAAGCAGGAGCCCGCCTCCGGCACGTCCGGCTACCGTCGCCGGCCGTGAAGCTCCCCGATCCGGCCCCGCTGCTCGCCGACGCCCCACGCGTACGGGAGGTCCTCGACGGCGCCGGCTGGTCCGCCGCCGCGCTGGACGAGCTGCTGGGCACGACGTACCGCACGCACCTCGACCGCGAGGAGTCCGCGCCGGTCCTGCGCAGGACAGCCGGCGGGTCGCCGCTCGAGGCGCTGGCCCGTCAGCTCGTCCTCGGCGTACCCGCCTCCTCGGAGCTGCCGGCGTCGTGGTTGAACCGGGACGGCACCGCGAAGGTACGGCTGCAGCCGGTCGTGTCCGGCGGCGTCGAGGTGCTCGTGCCGCACGACGCCGGGCGGATCACCGATCCGCAGCAGGTGCTCGGAGTGGGCGCCGCGAGCATGACGTTGGCCGCCGCCACCCCGCGCCGCACGGTCGGCCGGACGCTCGACCTGGGGGCCGGGTCGGGCGTGCAGGCTCTGCTGGCCGAGGACCACAGCGCCTCGGTGGTGGCCACCGACCGGAACCCACGGGCCGCGTCGTACGCGCGCCTCGCCGCAGCCCTCAACGGGACCGAGCTGGACTGTCGCGTCGGCAACCTGCTCGAACCCGTGGCCGGCGAGCGGTTCGACCTGGTGGTCAGCAACCCGCCCTTCGTCATCAGCCCGGGCGCCTCGTACACCTACCGGGATGCCGGGCTCGCCGGTGACGACGTCTGCCGGCGGCTCGTGCAGGACCTGCCGGGGGTGCTCGCCGACGACGGCGTGGCGGTGCTGCTCGTGAACTGGCTGCACCTCGCGGGCGAGGACGGCGACGAGCGGGTGAAGGGCTGGGTACCGCCCGGCTGCGACGCGTGGGTCGTGCAGCGCGAGCTGGCGGCGCCGCAGGACTACGTCACTGCCTGGCTGCGGGACACCGACGAGGGGGAGCGGTTCGACGCGCTGTACGAGGCGTGGATGGACGGGCTCGACCGGATGCGCGTCGAGGCGGTGGCGTTCGGCGTCGTGGCGCTGCGCCCCGGCCGTGGCGAGGTGGTGCTCGACGAGGTCGACCAGGCGGTCGCGCCGACGTGGGGCGAGGAGGTGCTGGACCACTTCGCCCGTCGCGACGCGCTCGCGGCCGGCGTGCTGGACCGCGCGTGGCGGCTGCGGGCGGATGTGCGGCTGCACCAGGTGGCATCCCACGAGGACGACGGCTGGTACGTGGAGAGCCAGCTGCTGCAGCAGTCCGCCGGCCTGCGCTGGTCCGGCGGCACGGACGAGCACGGGGCCGCGCTGCTGGCCGGCTGCGACGGGACGGTGCCGCTGCGGATGCTGTTCTCGCTGCTGGCCGTCAGCGCCGGGATCCCGGACGAGGACGCGGTGGCGCAGGGCCTGCCGGTCGTGCAGAGACTGGTCGAGCAGGGCTTCCTCGTACCCTGACCTCGCACCCCCGCCCCGCAACACCTTGGAGAGCCGTGCCCGAGACCGACCTGCAGACCGCCACGGAGCAGGGGACTGCAGCACCGTCGCGCGGCAAGCAGCGGACGGCCACCGGCAACCGCCTGGTCATCGTCGAGTCGCCGGCGAAGGCCAAGAAGATCGCTTCCTTCCTCGGCGCGGGCTACACCGTCGAGTCCTCCATCGGCCACATCCGCGACCTGCCGCGCAACGCGGCGGACGTCCCGGCGAGCCACAAGGGGCAGGCCTGGGCGCGGCTCGGCGTCAACGTCGACAACGAGTTCGAGACGCTCTACGTCGTCAGCGCCGACAAGAGGAGCCAGGTCGCGAAGCTCAAGGCGCTGCTCAAGGACGCGGACGAGCTCTTCCTCGCGACCGATGAGGACCGCGAGGGCGAGGCCATCGCCTGGCACCTGCTCGAGACCCTGAAGCCCAAGGTCCCGGTGCGCCGCATGGTCTTCCACGAGATCACCCCGGCCGCGATCCAGCACGCCGTCGAGACGCCGCGCGAGCTGGACCGCGCACTGGTCGACGCGCAGGAGACCCGCCGCGTCCTCGACCGGCTGTACGGGTACGAGGTCAGCCCGGTCCTGTGGAAGAAGGTCATGCCGCGGCTGTCCGCCGGCCGCGTGCAGTCGGTCGCGACCCGGATCGTCGTGGAGCGCGAGCGCGCCCGGATGCGGTTCGTCGAGGCGTCGTACTGGGACATCGAGGGCACCTTCCTCGCGCTCGATGCGCGCGGGGAAAGGACGGCTGACGCGCCCGAGCCGCTGGTCGCGACGCTCGTCAGCCTCGACGGCAAGCGCCTGGCCACCGGCCGCGACTTCGACCCGGACAGCGGGCAGCTCACCCGCGACGTCGTGCACGTCGACGAGGCGAGCGCGCGGTCGCTCGTCGAGCGGCTGGAGCAGGTGCCGTTCTCGGTCCGATCGGTGGAGGACAAGCCGTACAGCCGCAAGCCGTACGCGCCGTTCATGACGAGCACCCTGCAGCAGGAGGGCGGCCGCAAGCTCCGCTTCTCCGCGCAGCGCGTGATGCAGACCGCGCAGCGGCTGTACGAGAACGGCTACATCACCTACATGCGCACCGACAGCATCAACCTGTCGGAGACGGCGATCACGGCGGCGCGGCAGACGGCGCGTGACCTGTACGGGGCGGACTACGTGCCGGACGCGCCGCGCCGCTACGCCAGCAAGAGCAAGAACGCGCAGGAGGCGCACGAGGCGATCCGCCCGTCCGGCGACGTCTTCCGCACGCCCGGGGACGTCCGCAACGAGCTGTCGACGGACGAGTACCGCCTGTACGAGCTCATCTGGCAGCGCACCGTCGCCTCGCAGATGGCCGACGCGCGCGGCGTGACAGCCAGCATCCGCGTCGGCGCGGTGACGGCGCACGGCGTCGACGCCGAGTTCGCCGCGAGCGGTCGCGTCATCACCTTCCCCGGCTTCCTGAAGGCGTACGTCGAGAGCACCGACGACGAGACCGCCGAGAAGGACGACACCGAGAAGCGGCTCCCGCACGTCACGGTCGGCGACGCGCTCGCCGTCGAGCGGCTCGAGGCCGAGGGGCACACGACCAGCCCGCCGGCCCGCTACACCGAGGCCTCGCTGGTCAAGCAGCTGGAGGAGCTCGGCATCGGCCGGCCTTCGACGTACGCGTCCATCATCTCGACGGTCCAGGACCGCGGTTACGTGTGGAAGAAGGGCAGCGCGCTCGTCCCGACGTGGCTCGCGTTCGCGGTGATCGGCCTGCTGGAGCAGCACTTCGGCCGGCTGGTCGACTACCAGTTCACGGCGTCGATGGAGGACGACCTCGACCACATCGCCGACGGCGGCGAGAACTCGGTCACCTGGCTGACCCGCTTCTACTTCGGCTCGGACGACGGCAAGGAGGGCGGCCTCGCCCAGCAGGGCGGCCTGAAGAAGCTGGTCGGCGAGAACCTCGACGACATCGACGCCCGCGAGGTGAACTCGATCCCGATCGGCCGCACCGCCGACGGCACCGAGGCGGTCGTGCGCGTTGGCCGGTACGGCCCCTACGTCCAGGTCGGGGAGCTGCGCGCGTCGCTGCCCGACGACCTCGCGCCGGACGAGCTGACGCCGGAGATGGCGCTCGAGCTGGCGGAGGCGCCCAGCGGCGACACGGTGCTCGGGCAGGACCCGGTGACCGGCTACGACGTCGTCGCGAAGTCCGGCCGCTACGGCCCGTACGTGACGCTGACCCTGCCGGAGGGGTCGAAGGACAAGCCGCCGACGGGCTCGCTGTTCGTGTCGATGTCGCTCGAGACGATCACCCTCGAGCAGGCGCTGAAGCTGCTGACGCTGCCACGCGTGCTCGGCGCGATCCACGGGGAGGAGGTGACGGCGCAGAACGGGCGGTACGGGCCGTACATCAGCAAGGGGAAGGACTCCCGCTCCCTCACGAGCGAGGAGGAGCTGTTCACGGTCACCCTCGAGGACGCGGTCGCCCTCCTCGCGCAGCCCAAGCAGCGCGGTCGGGCCGGTGCCGTGGCGAAGCCGCCGCTCAAGGAGCTCGGCACGGACCCGGTGAGCGGCAAGCCGATGGTCGTCAAGGAGGGCCGCTTCGGCCCGTACGTGACCGACGGGGAGACGAACGCGTCGCTGCGCAAGGGCGACGACATCGCGTCGTTGAGCGACGAGCGGGCCAGTGAGCTGCTGGCGGAGCGGCGGGCCCGCGGGCCGGTCGTGAAGAAGGCACCCGCGCGCAAGGCACCGGCGAAGAAGGCCGCCAAGAAGGCACCGGCGAAGAAGGCCGCTGCCAAGAAGAGCTGACGGCCTGCCACGCCGTAGCCTCAGGTCGTGAGCCTCGCCGAACCGGTGCCCCCGGCTGAGGGGGTGCAGCACCCCGGCCGTGGACCTCGTGCGGTTCTGCGTCTCACCCCGTTCCGCAGGCTGTACACCGCGCTCGTCCTGTCCAGCTTCGGCGACTGGCTGGGCTTCCTCGCCACGACCGCTCTGGCCGCGCAGCTGGTCGACTCGTTCGAGAGCAAGGCCTACGCGACCGGTGGCGTGCTGGTCTTCCGGCTGCTGCCCGCCGTCCTGTTCGGTCCGCTGGCGGGTGCGTTCGCAGACCGCTGGGACCGGCGCCGCACGATGGTCATCTGCGACCTCATGCGCTTCACGCTCTTCCTGTCGATCCCGGTCGTCGGCGCGGCCGCGTCGCGCAGCTCGTCGCTGATGTACCTGCTCGTCGCGTCGTTCCTCATCGAGACGGTCAGCCTGTTCTGGATCCCGGCCAAGGAGGCCTCGGTCCCGAA
>JAODNS010000263.1 GCA_025465145.1 Frankiales bacterium | reverse complement strand
CCTGACCGAGGCCCACACCACGCCCTGGGGGCCGGCGGTCAACCTGGACCAGCCCGGCAGCGACGAGGTGCGCGCGTACATCATCGACAACGCGCTGATGTGGCTGCGGGACTACCACGTCGACGGGCTCCGCCTGGACGCCGTGCACGCGCTGGTCGACGAGCGCGCGACCCACCTGCTCGAGGAGCTGGCGGTCGAGGTCGCTGGTCTGGCTGCGCAGCTGCGCAAGCCGCTGTGGCTCGTCGCGGAGAGCGACCTCAACGACGCGCGATACGTCTCCAGCCGGGAGGCCGGCGGTCTCGGGCTGGACGGGCAGTGGGCCGACGACGTGCACCACGCCCTGCACAGCAACCTCACCGGCGAGACCAGCGGGTACTACGGCGACTTCTCCGGGCTCCCCGCGCTGGCCAAGGTGCTGGAGCGCGTCTTCCTGCACGACGGCAGCTGGTCGTCCTTCCGCGGCCGCACGCACGGCCGGCCGGTGCCGCAGACGGTGCCCGGCTCGCGCTTCGTCGTCTACCTGCAGGACCACGACCAGGTCGGCAACCGGGCCACCGGGGACCGCATCTCGGCCACCCTTTCGGACGGGCAGCTCATGATCGGCGCCGCGCTCGTGCTGACGTCCCCGTACACGCCGATGCTGTTCATGGGCGAGGAGTACGGCGCGACGACCCCGTGGCAGTTCTTCTCCGACCACGAGGGGGAGCTGGGCGAGGCGGTCCGCAAGGGGCGGCGTGCGGAGTTCGCCAGCCACGGCTGGGACACCGAGGACGTGCCCGACCCGCAGTCGCCGGAGACGTTCCGGGCGTCGAAGCTGGACTGGTCCGAGGCGACGAGCGAGCGGGGCGAGCGGCTGCGCGACTGGACCCGGGCCCTCATCGCGCTGCGGCGCAGCCGCGCCGACCTGTCCGGCGGCCGCCGGGACCGGGTGGCCGTGACCTACGACGAAGCGGGCGAGTGGCTGGTGGTCCGGCGGGGCCGGGCCGCGGTGGCGTGCAACCTGTCCGGCAAGCGGCGTCCCGTGCCGCTGCCGGGGACGCCGGACAGCGTTCTGCTGGCGAGCGCTCCGGGCTTCGTCTTCAAGGACGGAACGGTCGAGCTGGACGCCGCGTCGGTGGCGGTGCTCGACCTGCTGGCGTAGGCGGGTTGTCCGGCGAACGCCAGACTCGTCCGGTATGGCCGAAAAGAGCCCCTTGCGGCCGGGGCCGGTCAGGCACCACGATGCGCCGGTGCGCAACGTGTGTGACGGGTGGGACAGATGACGCTTTCGCTCGCCGCCGTCCCGCTGCAGCGCCCGGCCGACGCGACCGCCCCTGACCTGGTCGTCAAGAAGGTGCTGGCCGGCATGGCGACCACCCGGCTCGTCTTCCAGCCGGTGGTCGACGTGGCCACCGCGCAGGTCGTCGGGTACGAGGCGCTCGCGCGCTTCGGCGCCAGCGGCACCCGGACGCCAGGGCCGTACTTCGCTGCCGCCACCGCCTGCGACCGCGAAGCCGACCTCGAGGCGCACCTGGTCGCACAGGCCCTCGCCGTACGCCCTGACGTGCCGGCGGGCTGCTTTCTCGCCGTCAACGTCTCTCCCGTCCTGCTCACCAGCCCGCAGGTCTGGTCGCTGCTGCGCGAGCAGGACGACCTCTCCGGCCTCGTGCTCGAGCTGACCGAGCACGTGCCGGTCGACAACCTCTCCTCGCTGCGCCGCCGGATGGACCTGCTCCGCGACCGCGGCGCGCTGCTCGCGCTCGACGACACCGGCGCCGGCTGGTCCGGGCTGCGCCAGGTCGCCGAGCTGCGCCCGGACATCGTCAAGCTCGACCGCTCGCTGGTCATGGACGTCGACACGGACCCGGTCAAGCAGGGGCTGATGGAGCTGGTCGGGCACTTCGTGAGCCGGCTCGGCAGCACGATGCTCGTCGAGGGCGTCGAGCGGACCGAGGAGCTGGACACCGCCGTCCGGCTCGGCGCCACGCTGGCCCAGGGCTACCTGCTCGGCCGCCCGTCCGGTCGCTGGTCCGGCGTCCCCGACGACGTGCGCGAGCTGCTCGGCCGCCGCCCGGCCGCGAGCGACGTCGGTGCGGCCGTGGACACGACAGCCCCCTGCGTCCGAAAGCTCGCGGCGATCGGCTTCCTGCCCGGCGAGCCGGCCGACGTCGTCGTCGTGGACGACGACAGGCGCCCGTCCTCGCTCTGGGTCCGCAACCCTGAGGAGGGCTCCCCCAGCGGTTGGGTTCACCCGGTGATGACGGCGCTGCCGACTGAGGACGCGGACGCGGTCGTGGCGCGCGCCATGACGCGGCCGAGCCGCACCCGGTTCGACCCCGTCGTGTGGGTCGACGCGGAGGGCCGCTACGTCGGCCTGCTCCACGTCGAGCACCTGGTCACCGCGGCGGTCAGCGCCCGCTAGAGGAACGCCTTCTCGAGCTCGGCCAGGCCGTTCTCCAGCCCGACCAACATGCGTTGCAGGTGCGGCACCGTGCGGCGGCAGCCGATCAGCCCGAACTGCACCTGGCCGGCGTAGCTCGTGACAGTGATGTTCAGCGCCTGCCCGTTGAGCGGGATGGACAGCGGGTACATACCCTCGAGCCGCGCGCCGTTCCAGTACAGCGGCTCGCTCGGGCCAGGCACGTTCGAGATGACCAGGTTGTACGCCGGCGGCGCCACCTTGGACACCCCCGGCACCAGGTCGAGCACCAGCGGCGCCATCACGGCCGCGCTGAGCGCGGTGATCTGCAGCTGGCTCAGGCCCTGGAGCCCGGCCTTGCCGGCGAGCATCGACGACCGGATCGCCAGCAGCCGCTCGGCCGGGTCGGCCAGGTGCGTGGCCAGGTTGCACAGGATGACGCCGACGCTGTTGCTGCTGTCCTCGTCGTCGTCGTCCTTCAGCGACACCGGCGTCATGGCGATGAGCGGCGCGTCCGGCAGCGCGTCCATGTCGATCAGGTACGCGCGCAGCGCCGACGCCGACATGGCGAGCAGCACGTCGTTGATCGTGGCGCCGGCGGCTGTGCCCACCGCCCGGACGCGGTCCAGCGACCACGCCTCCGCGGCGAACCGACGGCTGCCGGTGATGGGCACGTTCAGGATGCTGCGCGGCGCCTGCATCGGCAGCGCGGCGGTCTGGTCGCGCACCGCGCGCTCGGCGACGCGGAGGGCCTTGGGCGTCAGCGTGGCGAGGTCCCACGCCGCCTGCGCGGCCTGGGCCGGCAGCGCTCCCACGCCCTTGCCCGGCTTGCGCGGCCGCTGCGGCCGGGCCTGGAACGGCATCGGGACGGTGTCGTCCGGGCTCGTGGACAGGCTGCGCTCGAGGAGCTTGAGCGCCGAGACGCCGTCCATCAGCGCGTGGTGCATCTTCGTGTAGACGGCGAAGCGACCGTCGGCGAGGCCCTCGATGAGGTGCGCCTCCCAGAGCGGGCGGTGCCGGTCGAGCAAGCTGCCGTGCAGGCGGGACACCAGCGCGAGCAGCTCGCGGATGCGCCCGGGCGGCGGCAGCGCCGAGTGGCGGACGTGGTGCTCGAGGTCGATGTGCTCGTCGTCGACCCAGGTCCACTGGCCGAGGGTGGTCAGCGAACGGTGCGGCCGGCGCCGGAAGGCCGGCGCCACGTCCTGCGCCCGCAGGGCCTCCTCGTACAGCTCGGTGAGGTACTCCGGTCCGGCGCCCTCCGGCGGCGTGAACAGCTGCAGGCTGCCGACGTGCATCGGCTGCTCACGGGACTCCGGGATCAGGAACATGGAGTCGTTCAGCGGCATGAGGCCCACGGGGCGTCGTCCTCCGTCGTCGGTGCGGACCCCGAGCCTTTCACGCGGCCTTCAGCGCAGGAACCACGCGGCCCAGTCCGCACCGACATGCGCGACCGCCGGCGCCGCGGCCGTGCCCGTGACGCGCCGCAGCTCGCCCAGCAGCACGCCGACGGCCACGTCAAGCGGCACCGCGTGCAGCCCGTACAGCGGCAGGTGCAGCAGCCCGAACGCCACCGCCCCCACCGCGATCGCCGCGTTGTCCCCCGCCCGCTCCCGTACCGCGTCGTAGACGGAACCGCGCAGGAACACCTCCTCCGCTGTCGCCACGACCGCGACCACCAGCGCCCAGCGCACGAAGCCGTCCGGCGGCACCCGGTGCGGCGTCCACGTCAGCAGCACCGGCAGGCACAGCGCCACGGCACCGCCGACGCCGTACGCGATCGCGCGGCGGCTCACCCGCACCCCCGTCCGCGCGGCCACCGCGCCCCACAGCAGCAGACCGCCGAACAGCAGTCCAGCAGAGGCGGACCGGGCCGGGTCCGAACCGCCGACGACGACACGCAGCACCACCGCGGCCGCGAAGCCGGCCAGCAGCAGCGCCGTCCTCACTCCTCCGACTGCCGGGCGAGCAGGCGGACCCCGACGAGCACGCCCGCGACCAGCAGCACAGCGAGCCCGACCACGAGCAGCAGCGGACCGCGCCCGCCGCCGTCCTTCTTGGCCGCCGCGGCCGGCCGGGCGAGGACGTACTCCCCCGCACCACCCGGCGCCGGCGCGTTCACGATGTCGCGGCCGACCTGCTTGGTGCGCAGCGGCTGCCACGGCCGATCCGGAGACGGCCGGTACTGCACGATCGGCAACGGCAGGCCCGGCGTGACGGCGCGCAGGGTGATGGCCGGCGTCTGCGCCTCCGGCCGGACCGTCACCGGACCGGCGGCGCTGGTGAGGGTCAGCGCGTACACGTTCGACACCACCTGCCCGGGAGGCGGCGAGCCGGTGAGCGGGACGGCCTCGGCACGCAGCACGATCTGTCCGGTTGTCCCGCCGGCGACGCCGAACGCCTGCGGCGGCGCGTAGACCGTCACCTGCGGCCCGACCTCGGCGCTGTTGGCCAGCAGCCCGCCGAGGTTGACGCCGCCGGTCAGCTCGAGCCGGACCTCCGCGACGGTCGGGGCCGCCGTTCCGCGGGGCGGCACGAACCGGTACGGCTCGTCCGGGAAGCCGACGCCGTCGTAGAGCGGCACCGCCCCCGGGCTCGCCAGCCAGCCGCCGGCGATAACAGCGGCGACCACCGTCCACCGACCGAGCTGACGCATTGGGTAATGTCTACGACATACGGTCGCGGCGTGCCCCTGGCCCACTCGTT
>JAODNS010000248.1 GCA_025465145.1 Frankiales bacterium | reverse complement strand
CTGGCGGCTGCCGCGTCGGGCGCGGCCCTGGCGCCGGCAGCCGCTGCCGCGTGCAGCTCCACCGGCCGCGCGGACCTCGCCGGTGGTCCGTGGCTCGCTCTCCGCCCGCAGTTCTCGTCTGGACCCGCCGCCGTGACGCTCGTGGCCGCACCACCCTTCGCGCCGGACCTGCTCTACGCGAGCAACGGCGTGCAGGTGGTCCGGTCCACCGACGCCGGATGCAGCTGGAAGGCGGTGCTCGACGTGGCCGGTTTGGGCAGCCTGTCGACGGTGCGGGCGCTGGCGGCGCCGAGTTCGGCCAACAGCTCGCAGTACCTGTACGTCGGCCTCGACACCGGCGTCGCGGGCGGGCTCTCGCGACCGGAGGTCCGGGTCAGCCGCAACCGGGGCGACGACTGGTTGCCGACCGCGCCGAACGGGTCGCTGCCGCCGGTCGGCGTCGTACGATCCCTGACCGCGAGCCCGCGGCTGCCGCAGACGGCGTACGCGCTGATCGAGCAGCAGGCGGCTGGGCAGACGCTCCGATCCTCGGTCTGGGCCACCGGCGACGGCGGCGGCACGTGGCAGGAGCGGACGCTGCCGACGGAGACCCGGGCGGCAGACCTGCTGCTGTCCGGCCCGCAGCGCGAGAACGCTCTCGCGGCTCTGCGCGCCGGAGAGGTCCGCCGCAGCTCGGACGGCGGGCGGACCTTCCAGCCCGCCGGCCCGGTCGACGTCGTCGCGCTGGACCAGGCGCCCGGCGGCGGTGGAAGCCGTCTCGTGGGCGGGCGCGGGAGCACGAACGGGATCGTGCGGAGCGACGACGGCGGCGACTCCTGGTACGCGCTGCCTGCACCGGCCCGCCCGGCGCGGGTGGCGATGGCGCCGCTGCAGGACCTCGTCGCCCTCGGCGACGGCCGGAGCACGTGGTTGCTGCCGAGGGTCGGGGGCGCCGTGGAGGTGGCGTCGACGCTCGCCGCTCCCGACCAGCTGCAGCTGTCGGCGCCGACGGCAGCCGGGTTCGCGCTCGTCGGCGTCGGCGGCGGAGCGGTGCTGCGCAGCACGTACACGCTGGCCCGGCGGCCGATCCCGCCGCAGGTGCTCCGCCCGGTGCGGCTGCTCCCGTTCGACCCGGTCGGGCAGTTCCCGTCCACTTTGGCGCCGGTGCAGACCGCGGTGTCGCTGCCGGTCGGCGGCGCAGAGGTGACGCCGTACCAGCTGTTCCTCCCGCGGACGCCGAGCCCGCTGGACGTGATGTTCCTGCTGGACACGACCGGCTCGATGGGCCCCGTCATCGACGGGCTGCGGCAGGGCGTGGCGGCGATCGTCAGCGCGCTGAACGGCAGCGGCCTCGACGTCCGGGTCGGCCTGGGCGACTTCAAGGACTACCCCTCGCCGTACGGTGGGGGCGGCTCGGACGACTACCCGTACCGCCTCGACCGCCGGATCGGGGTCGCCGACGCGTCACTCGCCCGCGCGATCGAGGCGCTGCAGGCGACCGGCGGAGGGGACGGGCCGGAGTCGGCGCTGACCGCGCTGTTCCAGTCCGCCACGGGCAAGGGCGACGTCGTGCAGGGGCACCGGTTCGTCGCACCGGGCGGTCAGGCCGGCTACCGCGCCCGGACGGTCCGCCTGGACGTGCTGTCCACCGACGTGGAGTTCCGCGAGCGGGGGGACGACGACTTCTCCGGCACCCTGCGCGAGCTCGGCCACACCGTCCCGGAGGTCGTGCGCGTGCTGCGGGCGAAGGACGTGCACGTCGTCGGGCTCGACGCGGGCGGCGCCCGGGAGGACCTCGAGCGGGTTGCCGCCGGGACGTCGACCTTCGCCCCGCAAGGCGGGGTCGACTGCGACGGCGACGGCCAGGCCGAGCTGCGGGCAGGGGCTGCGCTCGTCTGCGGCATCGGAGGGGCGACCGGGGGAGGCGGAGTGGGCGTCGGCGTCGACGCCAACACGGGCACCGGCGCCGGCAGCGTCAGCCTCGCCGGTGCGGTGATCGGGCTGGCGGAGGCGCTGCCCGACCGGCAGCGGGTGGCGGTGCGGGTCAGCCGGGGTGCAGCCAACGCCCGCATCGTGTCCCGGGCCGTGCACGACGGCGTCAACCTCAAGGCCGACAACGAGCTCGCCTACCGGGTACGGCTGTCGTGCCCGCAGGCCGCAGGACCCGGAACCCGCGCGGTCGAGCTCGCCGCGTCGGCGGGCGGGCGGGTGGTCGCGACGGCGTCTGTCTCGTTGACGTGCGTCGGCTCGGGGGTTGCCGGTCCCGTCGCTCCTCCGGGGGCCGAGCCGGTCGACGTGCCGCCGGCCGACCCGAACGGCGCAGCGGCCCCGCCGGCCCAGCCGCCCAACGCGCCGAACCCCAACCCCAACCCCAACCCGAACGCGAATCCGAACGCGAACCCGAACGTCAACGCGAACGTCGGTGCCGCCTCCCAGGAGCAGCAGACCCAGCAGCTGGCGCTGGTGCAGAGCGAGGCCACCGGCTGGCAGGAGACCGAGGAGCTGGCGATGAGCCGGCCGGCACCGCTCCTGCCGGCGGGGCTGTTCGTCGGCGCCGCCGGGCTCCTCCTCGCAGTGGCCTGCCTGACCGTTCGCGCCCGCTCCGCGCCCGCGCCGGCGGTCCAGGACGCGGGAGGCTGAACCTCGGGCGAAAGAGCCGCGAATCCCTGCGAACCTTCTCGGTGCGTGCGGGCTCTACGGGTCGAGGAGCCCAGCACCGGGGGGTGACGTGAGTGCGCAGCTGACCGAGGCGGCGCTGCCGGCTGCCTTCGGTCTGGGCGGAGCTCCGCCGGCACAGGCGGACGAGCTGCCGGCGCTGCCGGGGGTCTCCGCAGCCGCGGCTCGGGAGTTCGCCGAGCTGTACACCCGCGAGTTCTCGCGGCTCGCCGGCTACCTCACCGCCATCACCGGCGACGTCGAGGTCGCCCGGGAGGCGGCGCAGGAGGCGTTCACCCGCCTGTTCGCCCGGTGGCGGTCGGTGCGCGAGCCGCGCGGCTTCCTGTACGTCGTCGCCACGAACCAGTGCCGGCACCACTGGCGCCAGACCGGTCGCGAGCGCAGCGCCGTCGCGTCGCTCGGCCACGCGCTCCCCACCGGCCGGCCCGCGCACGACCCGTGGCTGCGCGACCTCGTCGAGCGGCTGCCGCTCCGGCTGCGCGAGGTCGTGCTGCTGCACTACTACGCGGACCTGCCCGTAGCGGCGGTCGCGGCGGCGATCCACCGGCCGGTCGGGACGGTCAAGCGGCGCCTGCACGAGGCGCGCAACGAGCTCGCCGCCGCGCTGGCGCAGAGCGAGGAGGCGGAGTCCGCATGACCCTGCCGTCGCCCACCTTCGCCCCGGTCGCGCCGCAGTCCGACGGGCTGCGTCTCGCCTTCGGCGCGGCTCGCCGGCGGCGCACCGGCAAGGCGGCGGCGGCAGGAGGAGCCGGCGTCGTCGCGGCGGCGCTCGCCCTGTCGCTGCTGGGCTCCACGGGCGCCCAGACCCTGCTGCAGGAACCGGTGCCTCCCGCGCACGGCGGCCCTGGTCTGTCACCGCCCGCCCCGGCCGCGAGCCCGGCGCCGTCGACCTCGGGCG
>JAODNS010000235.1 GCA_025465145.1 Frankiales bacterium | reverse complement strand
AGCGTCATCTGGGAGTCGCGCGGCAGCTCGTCGCTGTTCGGGCCCCGTGGGGTGTCCGGAATGGTCAACGTCGAGCTCACGCCCGAGTACGTCGTGCGGCTCGCGTCCGCGTACGCGACGACTCTGCGCAAGGGAAGCGTCGTGACCACCGCCCGCGACGCCTCGCGCGCGGCTCGAGCGTTCAAGCGGGCGGTCGTCGCCGCGCTGACCGCGAGCGCCATCGACGTACGGGATCTCGAGGTCACGCCCGTGCCGGTCAGCCGGTTCGAGACCGCCATGAGCAACGCCGCCGGCGGCGTGCTGCTGAGGACCACGCCGGGCGACCCGCAGTCGCTCGACATCGTCTTCCTCGACGAGCACGGCGCCGACCTGTCGCAGGCGGCGCAGCGCAAGCTGGAGCGGGTGTTCAGCCGGCAGGAGTTCCGCCGGGCGTTCCCCGGTGAGATCGCCGAGCTGACGTTCCCGACGCGGACGCTGGAGACCTACACGCAGGAGCTGCTCGCCGCCGTCGACGTCAGCGGGGTCGCCGAGGCCGAGCTGAAGGTGGTCGTCGACACCGCGGGCGGCGCGGCGGCGCTGGTGCTGCCCGCGCTGCTCGGCCGGATCGGCGTCGACGTGCTGACCGTCAACGCGAGGCTGAGCGAGACGAGCACGACGGAGTCGCTCGCCGAGCACCTGCGCGACCTCGAGCGGCTCGGCGAGCTCGTCTCCAGCTCGCGAGCGGACTTCGGCGTCCGCTTCGACCACGTCGCCGAGCGGATCGCTATCGTCGACGAGCGCGGCGAGCTCATCCACGACGACCGCGCGCTGCTCGTCCTGCTCGACCTCGTCGCCGCCGAGCGCGGCTTCGGCGGCCGGATCGCCCTGCCCGTCACGACGACCCGGGTGGCCGAGCAGGTGACGCGGTTCCACGGCAGCGAGATCACCTGGACCTCCACCTCACCCGACGACCTCAGTCGCGCAGCCGGCCTGCCCGGCGTGATCTTCGGCGGCGACGGCCGCGGCGGCTTCGTGCTGCCCGAGCTGTCGACCGCGATCGACGGCATCGCTGCATTCGTCCGGCTGCTCGGGCTCGTTGCCCGCACGAAGCTGACGCTGTCGCAGATCGACGCTCGCATCCCGGACGCGCACGTCGTGCGCCGCAGCGTCCCGACCCCGTGGTCGGTGAAGGGCGCCGTCATGCGGCTGGTCGTCGAGGCGGCGGGCGAGCGGGAGGTCGACACCACGGACGGCGTACGGGTCGTGGAGGCCGACGGCCGGTGGGCGCTCGTCCTGCCCGATCCGTCCGAGGCGGTCACGCACGTGTGGGCGGAGGGACCGACCGCGGCGGCCGCCTCCGACCTGCTCAGCCAGTGGGCCGAGCTCGTCGAGACCGCAGAGGCCTGACCCTTGTAGCAGGATGAGCCCGTGACTCCGGCGCCGGTCGACCAGCGTGTGGACCGCTCCATGTCGCTGCTCACCGACATGATGACGAACAGCCTGGACCAGTCGTACGCCGAAGCGGCCGCGCGTCGCGGCAGCAGCCCCGAGTCCGCCGGCAGACGTTTCGTCGCCGTCGTCCTGCTGGTCGCCGTCGGCGCCGTCACCGGCACCGCGGCGGCCCAGGTGCGCAGCCGGCAGACGGCCCAGGTCGGCGTACGCGGGAAGTTGGTCGAGGACGTGCAGCAGCGAACCAGGGCGACCGACGAGCTCGCCCGCACCGCCAGCGCGCTCCGCGACGACGTCGCCCGGCTGCAGGCACGCGGGCTGTCCACGGGCGCGGCCGGCCAGGCCGCTGCCGAGCAGCTCGCCGCGCTGGAGCTGGCCGCCGCGGTCGGGCCGGTCACCGGGCCGGGCCTGGTTGTACGGCTGGACGACGCGCCGATGCCCGAGGACGGCTCGCAGCGGCCGGACGACGCGCGGGTGCTGGACCGCGACCTGCAGGCGGTCGTCAACGCGCTGTGGGCGGCGGGCGCGGAGGCGGTCGCCATCAACGGGCTGCGACTCACGGCGCAGACGGCGATCCGCAGCGCCGGCGAGGCCGTCCTGGTCGACTACCGGCCGCTCACGACGCCGTACACGGTCCGCGCCATCGGCAACGCCAAGCTGCTCGAGCCCGCCTTCGTCGACGGTCCGACCGGCCGCCGGCTCGCCACGTACACCTCCGTCTACGGGATCAGCTTCTCGGTCAGCCGTTCGGACAAGCAGACCCTCGCCGGCTCCGGCTCACCCACGCTCCGACTGGCCCGGCCGTGATCCCTGCCGTCGCGCTGGTTCTCGGCGTTGTCGCCGGGCTCTTCTTCGAGCCGACCGTGCCGGGCGCGCTGCAGCCGTACCTGCCCATCGCCGTCGTCGCTGCGCTGGACGCGGTGTTCGGCGCCGTCCGCGCGCAGCTCGACGGCATCTTCGACGACCGGGTGTTCGTCGTCTCCTTCGTCAGCAACGTGCTCGTGGCCGCGCTGGTCGTCTTCCTCGGCGACCAGCTCGGCGTCGGCGGGCAGCTGTCGACCGGCGTCGTCGTCGTGCTCGGCATCCGGATCTTCTCCAACGCCGCCGCGATCCGCCGGCACCTGTTCCGCGCATGAGCCGGCTCAAGGGGCTGCTGCGGCCGAAGCTCCGGCGCGTCGACCTGGCGGTCGCGATGCTGCTCGCCGTCCTCGGCTTCGCCGCCGCGGTGCAGGTCCGGTCGACGCAGGACGACGAGGGCGTGCTCGCGTCCGCGCGGCAGGAGGACCTCGTGGCCATTCTCGACGGCCTGTCCAGCCGCAGCGCACGGCTACGGCAGGAGATCAGCACCCTGACGGCGACGCGCGACCGCCTCAGCACCGGCACCGACAGGGACACCGCCGCCCTCGCAGAGGCCCGCCGTCGGGCGCAGGTGCTCGGGATCCTCGCCGGCACCGTTCCCGCCCGCGGCCCGGGCGTCGTGCTGACGCTCGACGACCCGGAGGGCAAGGTCGGCGCCGACCTGCTGCTCGACGCGCTCGAGGAACTGCGGGACGCCGGCGCCGAGGCGGTGCAGGTCGAGGGACCGGTCGTCGAGGGCGAGGACGGACCCGTGCCGTCGGTGCGGGTCGTGGCCGCGACCGCCTTCGTGGACGGTGATGCCGGCGGCATCGAGGTGGACGGCACGCTGCTGCGCGCCCCGTACCGGTTCACCGTCATCGGCGACCCGGCCACGATCGCCGCGGCCATGGCCATCCCCGGCGGCGTGACCGACACCGTGGAGCAGCGCGACGGCCGGACCGTCGTCACCCGCAGCGAGAACGTGGCGGTGACCGCCTTGCGACCGCTCGACCGGCCTCGTTACGCTCGGCCGACCGTCGAGCCCGAGGCGGACTGACACCGCACGGGTCCGCCCGTGCACGACGCGAGAGGCGCCGGTGAACCCCGACGACCTGAAGTACACCGCCGAGCACGAGTGGGTCCGCGTCGTGGGCGAGGGGGCCGACGCCGTCCTGCGCATCGGCATCACCGCCTACGCGCAGGAGGCGCTCGGGGACATCGTCTTCGTGACGCTGCCCGCCGTCGGCACCGACGTGGCGCCCGGCACCTCCTTCGGCGAGGTCGAGTCGACGAAGAGCGTCTCGGACGTGTACGCGCCGGTGGCCGGGACGGTGAGCGCGACGAACGAGCAGCTCGACAGCTCGCCGGAGCTGCTCAACAGCGATCCTTACGGCGACGGCTGGATGGTGGAGATCAAGCCGGCCGGCGGCCTCGACGCCGCGCTGGCCGACCCGAAGCTGCTCGACGCGGCCGGCTACGGAGCGCTCACCGGCGCCTGATCCACCGCCTCGACCTCGGGTCGAGGGTGAGGGGTGCGACATGCCCTCGGGCCGTGGTTGACCCTCCGCGCCGGCGGCACGTACGTTGCGCACCACCCCGGGGAGCCCGGGGGCGAGCGGGAGGCGGTCGGCAGCGTGTTCTGCACCCAGTGCGGCCAGCAGAACCCGGAGGACAGTCGCTTCTGCGCGCGCTGCGGCGCCCCGGTGTCGGGTTCCGCGTCCGCGCCGCAGGTGAGCGCCGAGACGACGTCCACGATCTCGCTGTCCGCCCTGGAGGGGGCGCTCGAGGGTGAGGGCCAGCCGACGCCGGAGCCCGCCACCGAGGAGCACGCGCCGCTCGAGGGCCTGCCGCCGGGCAGCGCGCTGCTCGTGGTCAAGCGAGGCCCCAACGCCGGCAGTCGGTTCCTGCTGGACGCCGACGTCACCACAGCCGGCCGGCACCCGGAGAGCGACATCTTCCTCGACGACGTGACGGTCTCGCGCCGGCACGCCGAGTTCGTCCGCGACGGCGAGGGCTTCACGGTCCGCGACGTCGGTTCGCTCAACGGCACGTACCTCAACCGCGGGCGCATCGACGCCGCCTCGCTCGCCGGCGGGGACGAGGTGCAGATCGGGAAGTACCGCCTCGTGTTCCTCACCGGGGCGAAGGGCTCGGCGTGAGCGCGCCGGGCTCAGCATCAGCGATCTCGTCCCGGGCCTTCATGAGCATCGGCGAGGTGCTCGGGCAGCTGCGCGGCGACTTCCCGGACATCACGATCTCCAAGATCCGTTTCCTCGAGGCCGAGGGACTGGTGGAGCCGGAGCGGACGTCGTCCGGGTACCGGAAGTTCTCCCGGGAGGACGTCGGCCGGCTGCGGTACGTGCTGTCCGCGCAGCGCGACCACTACCTGCCGCTGCGCGTCATCAAGGAGCACCTGGACGCGATCGACCGCGGCATGGAGCCGCCGGCGCTGACCGGGGCCAGCGGCCCGCGCGTGCCGCGCGCGCTGGTGTCGGCGGAGGGGCTGCCGGGGCCGGAGGCGTTCCTGCCGGACGTCAGCGAGATGCGGCTGAGCCGGGACGAGCTGCTCTCCGCCGCCGGGCTCGAGCCGGAGCAGCTCGACCAGCTCGAGCAGTACGGCCTGATCGCCCCGCGGACCGGCGGCAGCCACTACGACGGAGACGCCCTCGTGGTCGCGAAAACGGTCGCCGAGATGGCCCGGTTCGGCATCGAGGCGCGCCACCTGCGCCCGTTCAAGGCGGCCGCCGACCGCGAGATCGGGCTCGTCGAGCAGGTCGTGACGCCCCTGGTCCGTCAGCGCAACCCGGAGGCGCGCGCCCGGGCCGACGAGGTGGTCCGCGAGCTCGCCGCGCTGTCGGTGAAGCTGCACGCCACCCTTGTCCGCTCGGGCCTCGGCCCGGGCCTGCGCCGCTGACCGCGGGTTAGGCTGAGGTCTCGCAGAACGCGGCTCTCGGAGGACCTCGTGGACGACAACGGCGACACCCCACTGGCCGAGGTCAGCGTGGTCGGCGTGCGCGTCGAGCTCCCCAGCCAGCAGCCGATCGTCCTGCTCAAGGAGGTTGACGGCGACCGCTACCTGCCGATCTGGATCGGCGCCGTCGAGGCCACCGCGATCGCCTTCGCGCAGCAGGGGGTCGTGACGGCCCGGCCGATGACGCACGACCTCATGCGGGACCTGCTCGCCTCCCTGGACCGGCCGCTGGAGAGCGTCACGATCACGGACCTGCGCGACGGCGTGTTCTACGCCGAGCTCGGGTTCAGCGGCGGCGTCTCCGTCAGCGCGCGCCCCTCGGACGCCATCGCGCTCGCCATGCGCACTGGCGCCGTCATCCGCAGCGCGCCGGCCGTTCTCGAGGAGGCCGGGATCGCGATCCCGGACGAGCAGGAGGACGAGGTCGAGAAGTTCCGCGAGTTCCTCGACAACATCACGCCCGAGGACTTCGAGCACCCCTCAGCCTGACGTCGAGGTCGAGGGTTGCGACACGGACGCGCCGGTCGTTGACCCGCTGATCGGCCCTGCCTACCGTTCGTCCTCCGCTCCGGTTGCCCCGAGGCGGTTCCCCGCAGACAGATCCGGAGGCGAGCCGTGGCAGACCAGCCCGCTCAGCCCGACAGCCCCGCCCGGCTCAACCTCCAGGGCACCCTGTTCGACCACCTGCCCGCCGACGAGCGGCCGGGAGCGAGCCCGAGCGGCATCGGATACCGCGGCCCCACCGCCTGCTCGGCGGCCGGCATCACGTACCGCCAGCTCGACTACTGGGCCCGCACCGGCCTGGTCGAGCCGAGCGTGCGGGAGGCGTCCGGCTCCGGCACCCAGCGGCTGTACAGCTTCCGCGACATCCTCGTGCTCAAGATCGTCAAGAAGCTGCTCGACGCCGGGATCAGCCTGCAGAACATCCGGACGGCGATCTCCACGCTCCGCGACCGCGGCGTCGAGGACCTCGGCCAGATCACGCTCATGAGCGACGGCACCACCGTGTACGAGTGCACCTCCACCGACGAGGTCGTCGACCTGCTGCAGGGCGGCCAGGCCGTCTTCGCGATCGCCGTGGGCCGGCACGTCCGGGACGTCGAGGGCTCGCTCGCGCAGCTGCCGGGGGAGCGCGCGCGCGCTGGCGACGCCGCGACCGTCGCCGAGTCCGACGAGCTGGCCTCGCGCCGCCGCCGCCGCACCACCGCCTGAGCCCTTCCCGGCGCGCCGACCCGGACGCGCCCATCCTGGTGGATCAGGTCGGGCGTCTGCCGGCTGCCCCGCGACAGATGTTCCCGACCTCCGACTCCCGCCTGCGCGTGGCGGGATGGCCGGAGCGCCTGCCGCTGTTAGGCTCAGCGACGCCGACGAACCCGCGCGGGAGAGTCCCCACGACGCCATCGTGGGGCGCCGAAGGAGCAATCCTCCCCGATCAACCTCTCAGGCCCCCGAGACCGCGCGGACGAGGCAACTCTGGAAAGCAGCCGCCCGGCGGCTCACCGACGGTGCAAGCCCGTACGGCTAGGGCGAAGCTCTCAGGTCCCGTGACAGAGGGGGAGGGCCCGACGACGCCTGGAGCCCTCCATGACCGACCCGTCCCTGCACGGCCGCACGCTCGCCGACCTCGAGCACGCGCAGCCCTTCGCCACCCGCCACATCGGACCGGGCGAGGACGAGACCGCCAAGATGCTCGCCGTCGTCGGCGCGGGCAGCCTCGAGGGGCTCGCTGAGCAAGCCGTGCCGGACGTGATCCGGGCGCACGAGGGGCTCTCGCTCGAGCCGGCGCGCAGCGAGACCGAGGTGCTCGCCGAGCTCCGCGCGCTGGCCGCCCGCAACACCGTTCAGGTGCCCATGATCGGGCTGGGCTACAGCGGCACGACCACGCCGCCGGTGATCCTCCGCAATGTGCTGGAGAACCCCGCCTGGTACACCGCCTACACGCCGTACCAGCCCGAGATCTCCCAGGGCCGCCTGGAGGCGCTGCTCAACTTCCAGACGATGGTCGAGGACCTCACCGGCCTCGCGATCGCCAACGCCAGCCTGCTCGACGAGGCCACCGCCGCCGCCGAGGCGATGACCCTCGCCCGACGCATCAGCAAGGCGCCCGAGGGGGCAGCCTTCCTCATCGACGCCGACGTCCACCCGCAGACGCTCGCCGTGATCCGCACCCGCGCGATCCCGCTCGGCCTGCGCCTGGAGACGTTCGAGGACGATCTCCCGGACGGTGACGTCTTCGGCGTGCTGCTGCAGTACCCCGGCAGCTCCGGCCGCGTGCGCGACCTGACCCCGCTGATCGAGCAGGCGCACGAGCGCGGGGCAGTCGTCGCCGTCGCCGCCGACCTGCTCGCCCTCACGCTGCTCACCAGCCCCGGGGAGATGGGCGCCGACCTCGCCGTAGGCACCAGCCAGCGCTTCGGCGTCCCGCTCGGCTACGGCGGCCCGCACGCCGGCTACATGGCGGTCCGCAAGGGCCTCGAGCGCTCGATGCCCGGCCGCCTCGTCGGCGTCAGCGTCGACGCCGACGGCCACCCCGGGTACCGCCTCGCGCTGCAGACCCGCGAGCAGCACATCCGCCGCGAGAAGGCGACCAGCAACATCTGCACCGCGCAAGTGCTGCTCGCCGTCATGGCCGGGATGTACGCCGTCTACCACGGCCCGGACGGCCTGCAGGCGATCGCGCGGCGCACCCACCGCATGGCCGCTCTGCTGGCAACGGCACTCGGCGTCGACCCTGGCGGCTTCTTCGACACCCTCCACGTGCCGGTCGAGGACGCCGCGGCCGTGGTCGGAAAGGCGCGCCAGGAGGGCATCGACCTGCGGCTCGTCGACGCCAGCACCGTCGGCATCAGCACCGACGAGAACACCACCCGCGCACACCTCGACACGCTGCTGCAGGTGTTCGGCAGGCCCGAGCAGGACTGGGACGCCCTCGACGCGCAGACGCCGGACCGCATCCCCGCCGAGCTCGCCCGTACCAGCGCCTTCCTCACGCACGAGGTCTTCCGGACCCACCACAGCGAGACCGCGATGCTGCGCTACCTGCGCAGGCTGTCCGACCAGGACCTCGCCCTCGACCGGACGATGATCCCGCTCGGCTCCTGCACGATGAAGCTCAACGCCACCACCGAGATGGAGCCGGTGACGTGGCCGGAGTTCGGCGCGCTGCACCCGTTCACCCCGGCCGAGCACGCCAAGGGCTTCCGCAGCCTCATCGCCGACCTCGAGCGGTGGCTGTGCGAGATCACCGGCTACGACGCGTGCTCGCTGCAGCCGAACGCCGGCAGCCAGGGCGAGCTGGCCGGGCTGCTGGCGATCCGCGAGTACCACCTGGCCAACGGCGACACCGACCGCGACATCTGCCTCATCCCGGCCAGCGCGCACGGCACGAACGCCGCCAGCGCGGTCATGGCCGGCATGAAGGTCGTCGTCGTCGGCACCGCGCCGACCGGTGACGTGGACGTGGACGACCTGCACGCGAAGATCGACCAGCACCGCGACCGCTTGGCGGCGCTGATGGTCACATACCCGAGCACGCACGGCGTCTTCGAGGAGACCATCACCGACATCTGCGCGGCCGTGCACGAGGCGGGCGGGCAGGTCTACGTCGACGGCGCCAACCTCAACGCGCTCGTCGGACTGGCCAAGCCAGGGAAGTTCGGCGCGGACGTCAGTCACCTCAACCTGCACAAGACGTTCTGCATCCCGCACGGCGGCGGCGGCCCCGGCGTCGGTCCGGTCGCGGTGCGCGCGCACCTCGCGCCGTACCTGCCCGGCCACCCGTTCGCCCCCGAGCTGCCGGACGTCACCGGCCCGGTCAGCGGCGCGCCGTACGGCTCAGCCGGCATCCTCCCGATCAGCTGGGCGTACGTCCGGCTGATGGGCGCGGAGGGCCTCACCCGCGCCACGCAGATGGCCGTCCTCAACGCCAACTACGTCGCGAAGCGCCTGCAGCCGCACTACCCGGTGCTCTACACCGGCCGCGGCGGCCTGGTCGCGCACGAGTGCATCGTCGACCTCCGGCAGATCACCAAGGACACCGGCGTCACCGTCGATGACGTGGCGAAGCGGCTCATCGACTACGGCTTCCACGCGCCGACGATGAGCTTCCCGGTGGCCGGCACGCTGATGATCGAGCCGACCGAGTCCGAGGACCTGGCCGAGCTGGACCGCTTCTGCGACGCGATGATCGCGATCCGGGCCGAGATCGAGCAGGTCGCCGGCGGCACGTGGCCCAAGGACGACAACCCGCTCGCGAACGCGCCGCACACCGCCGCCAGCGTCACCACCACCGCGTGGGAGCACCCGTACGACCGCAAGACCGCGGCGTACCCGGGCGGGGTCAGGCCGGCGACGAAGTACTGGCCGCCGGTGCGCCGCATCGACGGGGCGTACGGCGACCGCAACCTGGTCTGCTCGTGCCCGTCGCCGGAGGCGTACGAGTCCTAGTCAGCACGAAACCCCCGTCGCGACGGGGCGGGGGCGGCGGCGGAGGGCGGAGGGGCTCAGGCGGCGATGGGGAACCAGCGCCGGCAGCCGGGCCGGTGCGGGGGCACGACCTGGCGGTCCGGCAGGATCTCCCCGGTGTCCTCGAACACGACGACGCCGTTGCACAGCAGGCTCCACCCCTGCTCCGGGTGGCTGGAGACCACGCGCGCGGCGTCGTGATCGGGGGCTTCGGCCGAGGGACAGGTCGGGCTGTGCTGGCACATCGTCGTGCTCCGGTTGCTGGGTTCGGTTCGTGTTGTGTTGTTCGTCACGTCAGTGTCGGCGCTGTAGGCCCGAATGCACATGGTCACTACGGGGGGTTGTGGACGCTTTTCGCAGTACTGCCTGCGTTCCGCCCGGTCGGTCCGACGGGTGGCACGGGCCGTTGCGCGAGGTCGAGCGGCTGGAGTGGCGCCCGGCGGACGCCGGCGACCCGTCCGCCCTCCTGGCCGACTTTCTCGACGCTAACGGCCTGGGCGGGCCGCCGTCAGCGCAGTCGGGTGACGTTGCGGTAACGGTCTTACTCGGTGCGGCGGGCTGCGCGGCCCTTGCAGGCCTGCCCAGGCCCTCGCCGTCGCCGGTGGACGTGCCCGAGCTGGTGGCCGTAGCGGTCAGCCGCGGCGACGCGGGGGAGCCGGCTCCGAGGGCCCCGGTCGTGGGGGAGTGGCGAACCTCCTGGACCGACGGCGAGCACGCAGACGCGGTCCAGCAGGTGCGCGCGGCGATCGTGCGCGGCGACGTGTACCAGGCGAACGTCGTCGGCCACCGGAGCGCCCCGCACCGGTCGCACCCGTACGACATCGCGCGGACGGTCGCGGCGGTGCCGGCGGCGTACGGCGGCCTGCTCGCGGGGGAGGGGTGGGCCGTTGGCTGCGCCTCGCCTGAGCAGCTCGTGCGCGTCACCGGTAGCCGCATCACGACCGAGCCGATCAAGGGGACGAGCCGCGACCGCGACCGGCTGCGCGACAGCCGGAAGGACCGCGCGGAGCACGTGATGATCGTCGACCTGGAGCGCAACGACCTGGCGCGCGTGGCCGTCACCGGGAGCGTGCAGGTGGAGCGGCTGTACGCGCTGCAGGACTGGAACGGCCTGTGGCACGCGCACTCCACCGTCGCCGCCGAGCTGCGGCCGGACGCGACGGTGCTGGACGTCCTGCGGGCGGTGGCGCCAGGCGGGTCGGTCACCGGCGCGCCGAAGCGGGCGGCCGTGCAGCTGCTCGCCGCCCTCGAGCCGGTCGGGCGCGGGCCGTCGATGGGCGCGTTCGGCTTCGTCTGGCCCGGCGGCATGGACCTGGGCCTGACGATCCGGACCGTCGCCGCGGACGAGGACACCGTGCACCTGTGGGCGGGCGGCGGCATCACCTGGGGGAGCGACCCCGAGCAGGAGGTCGCCGAGGCGCATGCCAAGGCCGCCCCGGTGCTGCGGGCGCTCGGGCCGTCAGGATCAGGTGCGGCCGTCTGACTCCTGCGCCTCGTGCAGCGCCGGAGCCGTGTCCATCCACGTCGCGCGCATCACCCGCCAGCCGTCCTTCTCGTACGCCGCGCAGACCTGCAGGTCGTCGTCCACGACCACCGCCACCGTGCGGCCGCGGGCCAGCCGCCGGAGCAGCTGCGGCTTGGCCATCCGGGCCGGCCGCCGGTCGCCCTCGCCGCGCATCGACAGCGTGCCCTGCGGCAGCCCGTGCCGGGCGAACCAGGCCAGCGTGTCCTCCCGGCAGCGCTCCGGCCGGCCGGTCACGTACACGACCTCGCACTCCTCAGCGCTCGCCTTGCACAGCGCGATCCCCTCGGCGAGCGGCGGGTCGTCCAGGGCAGCCGAGAAGAAGGCCTCCCAGTCCTTCGGCCGCCCCTCCACGTGGCGCAGGCGGTGCCGCACGTCTGCGAGGACGCCGTCGATGTCGAACACGGCGAGCGGCTTCATGCCGGGACCGGTTCCCTGAGCGCCGGCAGGCGAAGCCGCTCGAGAGGGAGCAGCGCCAGCAGCGCGACGCAGTGCGGCAGGAAGACGATCGAGATGGTCAGGAACGTCATGAGGTGGAACCCGTAGAACGCCGCCACGAGCAGCGGTCGCCAGCGGAACGCGACGAGCAGCAGCGGCGACACGAGGAGCTCGACGGCGATCAGCACGTACTGGAAGACGTGCAGCACCCAGGCGTGGTCGAGCAGCGGCGTCGACAGCGGCGTGCCCCTCCGCACGACGGCCCGCGTCAGCGTCGCGCCGTCCACCCAGCCGAGGCCGCCGAACCGCAGCTTCGCGAACGCGGACAGGAAGTACGTGGCGACCACGGCCAGCGCGGTCACCTGCACGGCCCAGCCGGCCGCGTCCTCGCCCGAGCGGCGGCCGACGGTGGCCAGCGCCGCGAGCAGGACGAGGTACCCGACCCGGTCGTGGTCGACCTTCCCGTACGAGAACGCGACGACCATCCACTCCAGGTACAGCAGCGCCACGGCGGTGCCCAGCAGGCGGGGGAGCCGCCCGGTGGCCGCGGCGAGCGCCGCCGCGATGAGCACCCACTGCAGGACCAGCACCCACGGCCCGGGAGCGGGCAGGTGGAGCAGCCGTTCGACGAGCAGCGGCGAGTGCAGGCTCGTCGGCACGTGCGCGTGCGCGGACACCCACGGCGTCGTCAGCAGCACGTCGACGGGGACGAACAGGTACGCGACCACCCGCAGCACGGCGATCCGGCGCAGGGGGACCGGCCGGAACAGCCAGCCACTCAGCGCGTCCACTGCGCCACCACCGTCTCGGTCGTCGCGCCGGACGGGCGGCTGTCCTGCAGGCGGTAGCGGCGCTCGACCACCCGGACGGTGTCGTACGCGGGCTCGTCCGGGTGCAGCCGGTCGTGCGCGCGGCTCAGATCGGCCAGCAGCTGGGGCTCGTCGCGGAACCGGGCGGCCAGCCCTTCGATCTCGGCCCGCCGCATGCCGGTGGCCGTGTCCGGCACGACCAGCACCCGGCCGCTGCGGTCCACGGCCTCCACCCGCGTGGAGACGACGAGTCCGTTCGGGTCGTCGCGGGTGGCGTACATCCGGAACGGGCCGAACGGGAACGCGTCGTCCTGGCCGACGATGGTGCCGGCCAGCAGCAGCGCGCCTCCGAAAACGGTGGCTGCCGTGCGCGCGCGACGGCCGCCCCGGGTGAGCACGGCTGCAGCGTACGGGGGAGCGGGTCGTCACGCTGCGTCACCCGAACGGCCCCTCAAGGGCCGTCATAGTCGGCCGAGACACCTTCCATGCCTCTTCTGCGCACACTGACGGTGACGGCGGCGACCGGGTTCTGCCTGCTCGGCCTCGGCCTGCCGGCCGCCTACGCGGACACGACGCCGACCGGTGGCGCCCTCGTGCGCGCCACGAAGAGCGCGCCGTGGAAGCACCACGTGCGCGCGGTCCGCCCCGCGGCGCCCGTGGTCACCGTCGTCGCTCCGGCGCCGGCTCCTCAGGTCACGGTCGTCAACGCGGCCTCGACCTTCGCCAACCGGATCGCGGTGCTCGTCAACGTCGAGCGGACCGCCGCCGGCCTCGCGCCCCTCAAGGTCTCCACCTGCGCCGCCGGCTACGCCGGCACGTGGTCCACGCACATGGCCGGCACGGCGGACTTCTCGCACCAGTCGCTGTCGCCGATCATGAGCGGCTGCGGAGCCCGCGGCGCCGGCGAGAACATCGCCTACGGCGCCACCAGCCCGGAGCAGTTCATGACCATGTGGATGAACTCGGCCGGCCACAAGGCCAACATCCTGCGCAGCTCGTTCACCCACGTCGGCGTCGGCGTGGCCCGGACGTCCTCGGGCACCTGGTACGCGACGCAGGACTTCCTGACGCTGTAGCGCTTGCTCGTACGAACGGCCCAGCGCGTGCTTGCCGGTTCGGCGTCTCTGCCGCGGACCGCAGGGACGCCCCTTCGCCAGTGACCTGACATAGTGTCGATTATCGGCGAACCGGCGAGCAGGCGGGAGGGGAGCCGCGCGCCGCTCAGTCCAGGCAGCCCGCGGTGATCTGCGCCGTACCGACGACACCCGAGCCGTAGGCCGCGACGAACCGCCGCGCCAGCGCCGCGTCGTCGAAGAAGACCGAGTACGCGGTGTACGTGCCTGCGGCTGGCAGGCCGAGTTGGCTGCGCGCGCCGAGCGTGCAGTCGATGTCGCCGATGCCGCCGGTGTAGCCGAGCTGCTTGGCCCGGCGCTGCGCCCGGAGCACCTCGGCGTCGTTGGCGTCCTGGGCGACGGCGAGGAACACGGCGGTGTAGCGGCCGTTCGGCTCGGCGGCCGACTCCGGCGGCAGCGAGCTGACCGGACCGGACGGCGCGACGGTCGGCAGCGGCGGCGCCTCGGACCGCGGCGTGCTGCCGCCGTCCCGGCTGAGCGCGAACGCACCTGCACCGATGCCGAGGCCCAGGACCGCGGCCAGCGCGACCGCGCGCAAGCTCCCGCGGCGTTCCGGCGACGTCACGTGCGCAGTGTGCCCGATGTGTCCCTAGCGGGCGGGACGGACCACCCGCACGGTCGGGCTCGCGAACACGCGGCGTACGACAACTCGGCGCAGGCTCGGGGAGCTGTCGACCATGTACCCGCGCCCCAGGTAGATCCCGACGTGGTTCGCGGGCCGTCCGTACAGCACGAGGTCGCCCACGTGGGCTCGCCCGAGCGGCACCGCCCGGGACGCCCGCTCGAGCGCCGGCAGCGTCAGCGGCAGCGGCGACCCGCCGCCGTGCCACCACGCGACACGCACGAGCCGGTAGTCGTTCCAGCCCCGCGAGCCCACGACGGACTGGGCGTTGCGTGCGGCGTTCCGGGCCACCCGCGTCCGGGGGCCGAGGTCCGGCGCCGGCAGGCCCGTCTGCGGCACCAGGCGGCTGAGCGCGGCGGTGGCCGGGGGTGCTGCCGGCGCCACCACGGCAGGCGGCGTCCACGGCTTCACCCGCGGCATGCCCTTGCGCGGCACGCGCCCGTACCGCACGACGTCGGAGAACCACAGCGGCCGTTCGAGCACCTTGCCGGCCGAGGACGAGGCGTCCAGGACGCGCCCCATGCCGGCGTAGAGAGACACGTGCGTCACCGGGTTGCCGAAGAAGACGAGGTCGCCGGGCAGCAGCTGTTCGCGTGGGACCGGCACCGCCCAGGCCTGCTGGTCGCGCGAGACGCGCGGGATGTCCTCGACTCCCCCGACCTCGCGCCACAGATACGACGTGAAGCCGGAGCAGTCCCAGCGGTCAGGGCCCTCGGCGCCCCACTGGTAGCTGTCCCCCAGCTGCTGGCGGGCGATCTGCAGGACGTCTGCCACGACGTCCCGCTTGCCGCCGGCCGCGGCGAGCAGCGATCCGGCCAGGCCGCACGCCACCAGGAGCGCTGTCAGCGACCGCAGGGCAGCAGGACGATCCGTCTTCCGACGGTGCTGCACGGCGAGCCTCCTGGTGCTGGTGTTGCACATGGTGTACCAGCACCGTCGGCCGAACCGGGCCCGGACCTGAGCGGTCAGGCGTCCGCCGGCGCGCTCTGCAGCGCCTCGACCTGCGCGTACACCGCTCCCCCGGCCAGCCCGACGCCGGCGATCCCGGCCGGTCGCGACACCTTCCCGCGCGCCACGGCTGCGGACAGCACCAGCGCGTCGACGCCGTCCGCGAGCAGGCCGGCGAGCAGCCACAGCCGCGCCGTGCGCGCATCGCCGCGCCGCAGCGCGACGTACGTCCCGAGGCCGAGCGACACCTCCCGCACGCCGAGCATCTGGGTGGCCCAGCTCATCCGGGCGGCGGCCGCGGAGTCGACGCCGAGCAGCTGCGGCACCGTCTTCGGGTGTGTGAGCATGCCCACACCGATACCGGTACGCACCAGGGACACCTGGGCGACGGACAGCCGCGAGTCGAGCGAGCGGGACATGGTGCTCCTCCGGGGACGGGTTGCCGAGCCTGATCCGAGGGAATCCTCGCAGGTGCCCGGTCGTTGTACTGGGCGACCACCCCTGATCCGGAAGGCCTGCCATGAGTGACCGCGTCCTGCGAGGCACCCGCCTCGGGTCGGTGAGCTACGAGAGCGACCGGCACACCGAGTTCGCCCCGCGGCTCCAGGCCGTCTACGACTGCCCGGAGGGGCACGCCACGACGATGCCCTTCGCGGCCGAGGCCGACGTGCCGCCGCGCTGGGAGTGCAAGGTCTGCGGCGCGGCCGCGCTTCTGCGCGACGGCGAGCAGCCGGAGGCCAAGCCGACCAAGCCGGCCCGCACCCACTGGGACATGCTGCTCGAGCGCCGCAGTGTCGCCGAACTCGAGGAGGTGCTCGCCGAGCGCCTCGCCGTGCTGCACGAGTACCAGGGCCGCGTGAAGGCCGCCGAGAAGGACCTCAAGGCGCGCGACCGCAAGAAGAGCGCCTGATCTACCCAGACCCGTCCAGAGGCCGTCTCCCGCTCGGGGGGCGGCCTTCGGCGTTCTCGACGACCTGGCCCTCCACGACGCGGGTACGGCGCCTGGACGAGGCCATCCCGGCAGCCAGGCCCACGACGCCGAGCCGCCGCGCGACCAGCCCGGTGAGGACGCCCCGCAGCGCGGCGCGGGTGGGCGGCAGCACGCACAGCAGGCCGAGCACGTCGGACAACAAGCCCGGCGTCAGCAGCAGTGCCCCGCCGAAGAGGACGAGCGCGCCGTCGGCGACCTCCTTGGCCGGCACCCGCTTGTCGTCGAGCGCCCGCCGGAACGCCGCCCACGCCTTGCGGCCCTCGCGCTTGAGCAGCCAGGCGCCGACCAGGGAGTCGACCAGCAGGATCGCGATCGTCGGCAGCACGCCGATCTGCTGGCCGACTCGGACGAGCACGTAGAGCTCGGCGATCGGCACGACGATGAAGGCCAGGAACAGCAGCGGCGCCATCAGGTCTCGTTCGCGGCCGGCAGCTGCCGCCGGCGGCGCAGCCCCCACACCGTCGTCTGCCAGAGGGCCTCGGCGACGATCTTGCGGCTCATCTTCGAGTCGCCCCGCTCGCGCTCGACGAACGTGATCGGCACCTCGACAACGCGGTAGCCCTGCTGCAGCGCGTGCCAGGCCAGGTCGACCTGGAAGCAGTAGCCCTTCAGCGAGATGTCGCCGAGCGGCAGCCCGTCGAGGACCTTCCGGCGGTACGCGCGGTACCCGCCCGTCGCGTCCTTGAGCGGCAGGCGCAGCAGCAGCCGGGTGTAGGCGTTGCCGCCGCGCGACAGCAGCTCACGCGACTTGGGCCAGTTGACGACGGAGCCCCCCGGCACGTACCGGCTGCCCAGCACGAGATCCGCGTTCTCCAGCGCGGCCAGCAGCCGCGGCAGCTGCTCGGGCGCGTGCGAGCCGTCCGCATCCATCTCGACGACGACGTCGTAGTCCTTCTCGGCCGCCCACGCGAAGCCGGCGACGTAGGCGCCGCCCAGACCCGACTTGGCATGCCGGTGCAGCACGTGCACCCAGTCGTGCTGCTGCGCCAGCTCGTCGGCCAGCTGACCCGTGCCGTCCGGGCTGCCGTCGTCGACGACGAGCAGGTCGGCGTCCGCGACGGCGGCGTGCAGCCGGTCGGCGATGATCTGCAGGTTCTCGCGCTCGTTGTACGTGGGAACCACGACGAGCACCCGGCCTACGGTCACCGGCGCACCAGCCCGACGAGCAGTGCGGCGGCACCGAGCCCGGCGAGCAGCAGCTCGGGCAGCACGCCGAGTCGCGTGGCGACCGTGGCCGCCGAGCGCAGCGGCACCCGCTGCACGAGCACGTCGCGGGTGAAGATGCCGGACCGCGCGACCGTGCGGCCGTCCGGAGCGATCACGGCGCTCACGCCGCTGGTGGCGGCGACGAGGACGGCGCGCCCGTGCTCGACCGCGCGCAGGCGGCCCATGGCCAACTGCTGATGGGTCTCGCCGCTGCGGCCGAAGGTGGCGTTGTTCGTCTGCACGACCAAGAGCCTGCCGCCTCGCCGCTCGGCGTCGCGCACCACCCCGTCGTAGGCGACCTCGTAGCAGATGACGTCGGCCAGCCGCGCGGGGCCGACGGTCAGCGTCCCCGGCGTCCGGCCGGCCGCGAAGTCGCGCGGCACGAGGTCGACCTTCTTGCTGATGCGGCGGAGGAGCGATCGGTACGGCATGTACTCGCCGAACGGGACCGGGTGGCGCTTGACGTACGTCGGGCCGGCGCCGAGCAGCGGGTCCCAGACGATGCCGGCGTTGCGCACCTTGTCGCCCGGGCCTTCCAGGACAGCACCGACCAGCACCGGCACGCCGACGTCCTTCACCGCCGAGCCGATCGTCGCGGCGGCGCCGGGGTCGGTGTAGGGATCCAGGTCGGACGCGTTCTCGGGCCAGACGACCAGGTCCGGCCGCGGCACCCGCCCGGCGCGCACGTCGGCGGCGAGGTCGTGCGTCGCGTTCGCGTGGTTGTCGAGGACGGCCGCGCGCTGGCTGAACGCGTCCAGGCCGAGCCGCGGCACGTTGCCCTGGACGACGGCGACGGTGACCTGCTGGCCACTGGTCGGCGTCGGCACGAGCGGGGCAGCCACGAGCACGACGGCCGCGACGACGAGCGGGACGGCCAGCTGCCGGACGGCCAGCCCGGCGAGCGCCGAGCCGAGCAGCGCCACCCCGAAGGTGACCAGCGGCGCGCCGCCGACGGCTGCCAGCGGCGTGAGCCACGTGTCGCCCTGGCTGAAGGCCAGCCGGCCCCACGGGAAGCCGCCGAACGGGATCCGGTCGCGCAGCGCCTCCTCCCCCACCCACAGCGCCGCCGCCCAGACCGGCCAGCCCGGCAGCCGGGTGACCACGGCGAGCGCGGCGCCGAGCGGCGCGAAGAACAGCGCCTGCAGGAGGGCCAGCGCGAGCCACGCGGGCGGGCCCGCGACCGTCCCGGTCCACACCAGCAACGGGAGGAAGAAGGCGAGCCCGCCGGCCAGGCCGACCAGTGCGCCGGCGCGGGTCGTCGCCCCGCGGCAGGCGAGCGTCAGCGCTGCCACGGGCAGGGGCGCGAGGAACCACACGTCGTGCGGCGGGAAGACGAGGTCGAGCAGCAGCCCGGCAAGCACGGCGACGCCCAGCCGCAGCGGCACGCGGGACCGGCCGGGCGGCGGCGCGGCCGGCGGTACGTGCACCGCCGCCGCTGTGGTCGTCACCC
>JAODNS010000234.1 GCA_025465145.1 Frankiales bacterium | reverse complement strand
CCGCAGCGCGGCGGCGCGCGTCGCGGCGTCGGCCGGTCTCGAGCTGCGGCACGTCGAGCCGCTCAGCGCCGGCGTCGCGTGGTCGGCCGCGCGTCCGCTCGCGCCGTAGTCTGGAGGCGGTGAGCGACGCGCCGGTCCGACGCCCCGGGCTCCGGCTCGGCCGCGTCCTGGGTGTCCCGGTGTACATCGCGCCGTCGTGGTTCCTGCTCGCGGCGCTGCTGGTCCTCGCGCTGTCGCCACAACTCGTCGAGCGGCTGGGGCAGACGCAGGCCTACGTCGTCAGCGCCTCGTTCGCGGCGCTGCTCGGCCTGTCGGTGCTGCTGCACGAGATCGGCCACTGCGTCGTCGCGCGACTGCTCGGCCTGCCGGTGCGCAGCATCACCATCACGTTCCTCGCTGGCTTCACCGAGGTGACGGAGCCGCCGCAGACGCCGGCGCGGGAGTACTCCGTCGCCGTCGCCGGTCCGATGGTGTCCCTGCTGCTCGCCGCCGTCGGCGTCGCGCTGGTGCCGGTGTTCGGGACGGACACGCTGTCCGGCCGCATCTGCGAGAACATCGCGATCACCAACGGGCTCATCGCTGCCGTCAACCTGCTGCCCGGACTGCCGCTCGACGGTGGCCGGGTCCTCCGCTCGGTCGTCTGGCGGCTCGTCGGCGACCCGGAGCGGGCCACCCGCGCGGCGGCGTGGTCCGGCCGGGTCATCGCGCTCGTGGTGCTGCCGCTCGTGCTCGTCGGGCTGCTGCCCGCGCTCGGCTACGGGAGCAACAACGCCGGCAACGTGATCTTCGCCGGCCTGCTGGCGGCCTTCGTCTACAGCGGAGCGACCGCCGCCCTGCGCCGGTCGGAGGCGATCAGCCGCCTGCCGCAGGTGAGCGTCGCAGCGCTGGCCCGCCCCGCGCTGCGCGTACCCGCCGACCTGCCGCTCGCCGAGGCCGTCCGCCGGGCCCAGGCGGCGAACGTCCACGCGCTGGTCGTCGTGGACAGCGCGGGCCGGCTCGAAGGGGTCGTCAGCGAGGCGGCCGTGCTCGCGACGCCGGAGCAGCGCCGGCCGTGGGTAGCCGTCGGCACGCTCGCCCGCCGGGTGGAGCCCGGCCTGCAGCTCGACGTCGGCCTCGCCGGCGAGGGCCTGCTGGCCGCCATGCGCGCGACCCCGGCCTCGGAGTACGTCACCACCGACCCGGCCACCGGCGAGGTGCGCGTCCTGGTCGCGCAGGACGTCGCGAAGGTGCTGGCGCCGTGACCACCCGCGCCTGGGACGACCGCGACGAGCTCGTCCCCGCCCTGTTCGCGCGGGTGCTGCGTCGCCGGCGGGGGCGCAGCGGGCTGCAGGCGGTCCTGTGGGACATGGACGGGCTGCTCGTCGACACCGAGCCGGTGTGGACCGTCGCCGAGGAGGAGCTGGCCCAGCGGCTCGGCGGCACGTGGAGCGACGAGCTCAAGGCGCAGATCGTCGGCACCCGGCTCGAGGTCGCCGTACCGACGATCCTGCGCTGGTACGGGATCGAGCCGACGGACGTCGCCGTCGCCGACACCTCCTGCTGGCTGCTGGAGCGGATGGTCGAGTTGTTCGCGCAGGACGTCGTCGTGCTGCCGGGCGTGCGGGAGCTGCTCGACGAGCTCGCCGTGCAGGAGGTGCCGGTCGCGCTGGTCTCGTCCTCGTACCGCGTGCTCGTCGACGCCGTCCTCGAGCACGGGATCGGCCGGTTCCGCGTCACGGTGGCCGGCGACGAGGTGCGGCAGGGCAAGCCGCACCCGGAGCCGTACCTGCTCACCTGCGAGCGCCTCGGCGTCGAGCCCGCCCGCTGCGTCGTGCTGGAGGACTCGCCCGCGGGCGTGGCCAGCGGGACTGCCGCCGGCTGCGCGGTCGTGGCGGTGCCCAGCGTGGCCGGCGTGCACGTGCAGACCGGCCCTCGCCGGCTGGTCCGCAGCAGCATGGCGGAGGTCTCCGTCGCCGACCTCCGGGAGCTCGTCCGCACCTCCTGAGGCAGGTCGGCTCAAGGTCGAGCGGGTTGTGGGCGAAACCTCACAAGTGATACTCAGTCCCATGCGTCGCACCCTGGGCCTGGTCGCGGCCGCCGTTCTCGGCGCGCTCCTGCTGGCCAGCCCCGCCCTCGCGGCCGTCCAGAACCCGACGGCGCCGGCCGCCGCGCCGGCCGTGGTCGAGGTCCTCAGCCCGTACCTGCCGCAGACGTCGTGCGACCCGACCGCGAAGCCCGGCACCGCCGCGCTGCGCACCCTCCTGCTGCAGACCTACGGCGGGCGCGACCTCGGGATCACCCGCACCTGCAGCGTCGGCAACACCAGCGAGCACAAGGAGGGTCGCGCGTTCGACTGGGGCCTGAACGTCTCGGTGCCCGAGGAGAAGGCGATCGCCGAGCAGTTCCTGACCTGGCTGCTCGAGCCGGGCGACGACGGCGTGGCCGGCTACAACGCGCGGCGGCTCGGGATCATGTACGTCATCTGGAACGGCCGGATCTGGGGCTCGTACGGCAGCGGCTGGAAGGCCTACAGCGGCGCCGAGGCGCACACCGACCACATCCACATCTCGCTGTCGTGGAACGGCGCCATGAAGGCGACCTCGTTCTGGACCGGCGTCGCCGCCCCCACCGACTACGGCCCGTGCCGCACCTACGTCGGCCTGCCGGTCGAGCGCTGGAGCACGCCGCGGACCACGCCGACCTGCCCGCCGGCGATCTCCCCGATGTCGCTGACCGGCTCGCCCGTCCTCACCAAGGGCGCGACCGGCCCGTACGTCGCCCAGCTGCAGACCCGCCTCAAGCTCGCGGTGGACGGCGCGTTCGGCGCCCAGACCACGTCCGCGCTGAACGCCTTCCAGAGCGCCCACGGCCTGCCCGCGACCGGCAGCACGGACGAGGCCACGTGGGCCGAGCTGCGCAAGCCGGTGGTGACTGCCGTCGCCGTAGCCGCACCGGTCCCCGTGGTGACCAAGCCGGTGGCCGCACCGGTCCCCGTGGTGACCAAGCCGGTGGCCGTGCTCGCGCCGCCGGCGCCGCTGAACCGCGCGCTGGCCCCGTACGCGGGCCTCACGCTCGTCCAAGGCGCCAAAGGTGCCCCCGTGGTCGCACTCCAGAAGGCGCTGCGCCTGACCGCCGACGGCGCCTTCGGCCCGAAGACGGCCGCGGCGGTGACCGCGTACAACGCCTCCCACAGCCTCAAGGCGGAGCCGGTCGTGCGACCTGCCACGTGGCGCGCCCTCGGCGCGCCGCCGGCACCCGCGGGCAAGGACGGAGCGCGGCGCTGGGGGAAGTCAGCCCGGTAGCCTGCACTTCCTGTGACCTCTGACCGCCCGACCACGACAGGGGCGGCGCGTCGACGCGGACCGCTGCAGGTGGGTGACCAGGTGCAGCTCACCGACCCCAAGGGCCGGATGCACACGATCACCCTGGAGGCCGGCAAGGCCTTCCACACCCACAAGGGGATCCTTCAGCACGACGACCTCATCGGCGGCCCCGAGGGCGTCGTCGTGACGATCGGCGTGACGCAGTACCTCGCGCTGCGGCCGCTGCTGTCCGACTTCGTCCTGTCGATGCCGCGCGGCGCGCAGGTCGTCTACCCGAAGGACGCCGGCCAGGTCGTGCAGATGGCCGACATCTTCCCCGGCGCGCACGTCGTGGAGGCGGGCGTCGGCTCCGGAGCCCTGTCGATGTCACTGCTGCGGGCGGTCGGCGACACCGGCCGGCTGTCCTCGTACGAGCGCCGCGAGGACTTCGCGACGATCGCGCAGGCGAACGTCGAGCGCTTCTTCGGCGGCCCGCACCCCGCGTGGACGGTCACCGTCGGCGACCTGCAGGAGGCGCTGGACGAGACGGACGTCGACCGGGTCGTCCTGGACATGCTCGCGCCGTGGGAGACGCTCGACGCCGTCGCGCGGGCGCTGCGCCCCGGCGGCCTCATCTGCTGCTACGTCGCCACGACGACGCAGCTGTCCACCACCGTGGAGGCGCTGCGGGCGCACGGCTCGTTCATGGAGCCGACGTCCTGGGAGTCGATGGTCCGCGGCTGGCACGTGGAGGGGCTGGCGGTACGGCCGGAGCACCGGATGGTCGGGCACACCGGCTTCCTGTGCACTTCCCGCCGGCTCGCCGACGGCGTGGAGCCGCCGCTGCGCCGCCGCCGGCCGAGCAAGGGGATGTACGGCGAGCCCGCGACGGAGTCGCAGGCCCCGACCGACGAGCCGTTCCGGCCCGAGCTGCCCTAGCGGCGGGGGCTGCTCATCCGGGCCGCCCGGACGTCCCGACGACGGCGGCGACGTCGACCTTGCTCACGGGCGACGACGTCGAGCCGCTCGGCGGCGCCGCAGGCGCGAAGGGGGGACCGCGGCGACGGGCAGTCGCACGGCCGCAGCCGTGCGGCGCCGAAACGGGTTCACGCCGGTCTGCTTCCCGGTGGAACGGCCGCCACTCCAGCGGCAAGGGATGTGTGGCCGGGTCGGCGGTTCGCGGGTGCCGAGGCGCCGGCGGGGTGACAGGGTGGCGGAACCGCTGCAGGGCTTGCGCCGTACATAGGATGCGGACGACCCAGCGACGGGGGAGGTGGGACTCATGGCCGGCACGCGCGCAGGCACCTCGGACGGCAGCGACGAGCCCCGAGCCAAGCAGGTCCAGGAGCTCACCGCGCAGGTGAGCTACCTCGAGGAGGAGGTCGCCGTCCTGCGGCGCAAGCTCTCCGACTCGCCCCGCCAGGTCCGCCACCTCGAGGAGCGGCTCGCCGAGGCGCAGCAGTCCCTGGCAGGCGCCACCGGGCAGAACGACCGCCTCGTCGGCACCCTCAAGGAGGCGCGCGACCAGATCATCGCCCTCAAGGAGGAGGTCGAGCGCCTCGCCCAGCCGCCGAGCGGGTTCGGCGTGTTCCTCGGGATCCACGACGAGGACACCATCGACATCTTCACCGGCGGCCGCAAGCTGCGCGTGACGGTGTCGCCGGCCGTCGAGGTCAAGGAGCTCCGCCGCGGCCAGGAGGTCATGCTCAACGAGGCCCTCAACGTGGTCGCGGCCCTCGAGTTCGAGCGCCAGGGCGACGTCGTGATGCTCAAGGAGCTGCTCGAGGACGGCGAGCGGGCGCTCGTCATCGGCCACACCGACGAGGAGCGGGTCGTGATGCTCGCCGACTCCCTCCGGGACCAGCCGCTGAAGGCCGGCGACTCGCTGCTGCTGGAGACCCGCAGCGGCTACGTCTACGAGCGGATCCCCAAGAGCGAGGTCGAGGAGCTCGTCCTCGAGGAGGTCCCCGACATCGACTACGCCGACATCGGCGGCCTGGCCAGCCAGATCGAGGCGATCCGCGACGCGTTCGAGCTGCCGTTCCTGCACAAGGAGCTGTTCAAGGAGCACCAGCTGCGGCCGCCGAAGGGCGTGCTGCTCTACGGCCCGCCCGG
>JAODNS010000232.1 GCA_025465145.1 Frankiales bacterium | reverse complement strand
TCGTCGCGCAGGCTGTTGATGAAGTCGTTGGTGAACTCCTCCGAGCTCACGTACCTCACGCGGGCGCCCACGAACAGGTTCTGCGCGTAGTGGCCGATCGCGTGCAGCAGGTGCGTCTTGCCCAGGCCGCTCTCGCCGTAGACGAACAGCGGGTTGTACGCCTTCGCCGGCGCCTCCGCCACCGCGACGGCCGCAGCGTGCGCGAACCGGTTCGACGCGCCGATGACGAACGTCTCGAACGTGTACTTCGGGTTCAGCCGAGCCGGCTCGACCTGCTTGGCGTCGTTGCCGCGGCGGGTCATCGTGTCGCTGTCGGGCGCGGGCCGGTCGCGGCCGGTGCCGGGCAGGGCGCGGACGTTGTCGTAGGCGTCGGCGGCGGCGTCCTCGGCGGCCTCCTGGGCCGCGGCGTCCTCGGGCGAGACCTGCGCCGCCGGCTGGACGGTCACAGCGACGCGGATCTCGCGACCGAACGCCGCCGACAGCGCGCCGGCGATGACCGGGCGCAGCCGGCTGTCGAGCACGTCCTTGGCGAACTCATTCGGCGCCGCGAGCAGCGCGGTGTCCTCGACCAGGCCCAGCGGCCGGGTCAGGCCGACCCACGCGCGGTGCTGGGGCGACAGCTGCCCGTCGGACAGGCCGCTGACCGCGCGCGCCCAAACCTCCTCGAGCTCCAGCGTCGACACCGACGACCCGGCCCCCGGCGGCTCCGTCGTGGTCGTGCCGCTGGCGGAGTCGTACGGGTCGGTCACGGGTGAGGTCCTCGCAGCTGGTCGTGCAGGCAGGTGGCGCGGGCGGAGCGGGCGCCGCGTCCGGGTTGCTCACGCCGTGTCCACACAGTTGTCCACAGTCTGTGGAGCGAGCCGCCGACGCCGCCGGTCCGGCTGGTAAGGGTGCCGCGGGAAGCGGGACCGCACGCGCCGGGGCGGGGTGGAGGCAAGGGACCGTGGAGCTGGTGGTCGGAGTGCTACCGGAGCACCGGATCCCTTGTGCAGCACGGGTTCTCGTGCTGTGCGGGAACGGCGGGGGAGGTCCGGCGGTCGGACGCTAACAGTCTCGCGACGCGCCGCGCAAGGAGTTGTCCACAACCGCCCGCAGGGTGTAGAGGACCGCCCCCTCGAGCCATCCGTTTGACCCCCCGCCGGGCGGTCCGTACCTTGAGAAGGTCGTGTGCCCCACGGGCGCGCGGTCCACCCCTGCAGCAACGACACGGTCGCGCCCGCTTCTTCGCCGGGACGGCCCAGGAGACCCGTGAGCAAGCGCACCTTCCAGCCGAACAACCGCCGCCGCGCCAAGACGCACGGCTTCCGGCTGCGCATGCAGACCCGGGCCGGTCGCGCGATCCTCGCCGCTCGCCGCCGCAAGGGCCGCGGCGAGCTGTCCGCCTGACCCGTCTGCACTCTTCCGGGCCGGCAACCGGCCCCCGGCGCGAGGACCGGCCCGTGCTGTCCCCCGAGCACCGCCTGCGCCGCCGCACCGAGTTCTCCGACGTCGTGCGCCGCGGCCGCCGGGCGTCCCGCCCGACGCTGACCGTCCACCTGCTCGACGGCGCCGAGGACGGTGTGCGGGCCGGCTTCGTCGTGAGCAAGGCCGTCGGCGGCTCCGTGGTGCGCAGCCAGGTGTCGCGCCGGCTGCGCCACCAGCTGCGTGCGGTCGTCCCTGCGCTGCCGGCCGGCTGCCGGCTGGTCGTCCGCGCCGCCCCCGCCGCCGCCGACGCGGACAGCGCCCGCATCGGCGCCGACCTGCGCGCCGCCCTGACCCGACTCGGGCACCCCGCATGACCCGGCTGCTCGTGGCGCTCGTCACCGGGTACCGCCGGTTCCTGTCCCCCCTGCTCGGCCCGCGCTGCCGGTTCGCCCCGAGCTGCAGCGCCTACGCGGTGGAGGCGCTGACGACCCACGGCGCCGGCCGCGGGAGCTGGCTCGCGCTGCGCCGGATCGCGCGCTGCCACCCGTTCAACCCGGGCGGGCACGACCCGGTGCCGCCCGGACGTTCTGCGACCATGGACGTCTCCCCCCTGACCCGCAGCACAGGAGCCTCTTCGTGATCGACGTCATCGCCACACCGGTCGCCACGGTGCTGCGCGGGATCCACGCGCTCCTGTCGACGTTCCTCATCCCGGGCAGCGGCCCGGCCTGGGGCCTGTCGATCGTGCTGCTGACCGTGTGCGTACGACTGGTGCTCTTCCCGCTGTTCGTGAAGCAGATCAAGAGCCAGCGCCGGATGCAGGAACTCGCTCCGAAGATCAAGGAGCTGCAGGCGCGGCACAAGGGCGACCGCGAGACGCTCAACGCCGAGCTGATGAAGCTCTACAAGGACAACAACGCCAACCCGATCAGCGGCTGCCTGCCGCTGGTGCTGCAGCTGCCGGTGTTCTTCGCGCTGTTCAGCGTCATCAATGAGTTCCGCCCCGGCAAGGACGCCAAGTTCGGCCTGTCCGCCGAGCAGCTCGCCGAGGGCGGCCGGGCCAAGGTCTTCGGCGCCCCGATCTCGGCGGCGTTCAACAGCAGCGCGGACCTGCTGTCCAAGCTCGACGGCAGCGCCACAGTCGTCAAGGTCGTCGCCGCGACCATGATCGTGCTGATGGGCGCGTCCACCTTCTGGACGCAGCGCCAGATGATGGCCCGCGGCGGCACGGTCACGGACCCGCAGCAGCAGCAGATCCAGAAGTTCATGCTGTACGTGCTGCCGTTCTCGTTCGCGATCTTCGGCTTCACCTTCCCGATCGGCGTCCTGCTCTACTGGCTGACGACCAACATCTGGTCCATGGGCCAGCAGCACTACGTCATCAAGCGGATGCCACCGGTCGTGGCCGGGGCAGCGGCGAAGCCGGCCGCCGCTGCCGCCAAGACCGCGAAGCCGGCACCCGCCGCCGAGGAGCCGGCGGTCGCTCCGGGCAGCACCGCCGTCCTCACGAAGGCTCCCGCGCAGCAGGCGCCCGGCTCGCGCAAGAACGCCGGCAGCCGCAAGAACAAGAAGAAGGGCAAGCGCTGACGCGCTGCTCCTCGAGACCTGCACGACCCGCGTACCGAAGGGCACGACCATGACCACTGCAGAGACGCCTGACGACCTGCTCGTCCAGGAGGGCGACATCGCCGGCGACTACCTCGAGCGCCTGCTCGACATCGCCGACGTCGACGGCGACATCGACATGGACGTCGAGGGCGACCGCGCCGTCGTCGCCATCGTCGGCGAGGGGCTCGACGCGCTCGTCGGCCCCAACGGCGCGACGCTCGACGCGCTGCAGGAGCTGACCCGCCTCGCGGTCGTCCAGCAGACCGGCGTGCGCAGCCGGCTCATGCTCGACATCGGCGGCTGGCGGGCGAAGCGCAAGGCCGACCTGACCGAGGTCGGCGCCCGCGCCGCGCAGCGGGTGCTCGAGGCCGGCGAGCCGGTCTCGCTCGCGCCGATGACGCCGTTCGAGCGCAAGATTGTGCACGACGCCATCGCCGCGGTGGACGGGGTCGTCAGCGAGTCCGAGGGCGTCGAGCCCGAGCGCCGCGTGGTCGTGCTCCGGGGCTGATGAAGGGCCTGATGACCAGCCTGATGACCAGTCCCGCACCTGCTGTTCCGGCGGCGCCCCCCGCGGCGGCCGCCGTCTTCGGCGACCGGCTGCCGCTGGCCGAGCGGTACGTCGAGCTGCTCGCCGGCGCGGGTACCGAGCGCGGCCTGATGGGTCCGCGCGAGACGCCGCGGCTGTGGGAGCGGCACGTCCTGAACTGCGTCGGCGTCGCCGAGCTGCTCGCGCCGGACGACACTGTGCTCGACCTCGGCTCCGGCGCGGGTCTGCCGGGAATCCCGCTCGCGATCCGCCGGCCGGACATCTCCGTCGTCCTGGTCGAGGCGCTGCTACGCCGGGCCACCTTCCTCACCGAGGCGGTCGAGGAGCTGGGGCTGCCGAACGTCACCGTCCGCCGCGCCCGCGGCGAGGAGCTGGCCAAGAAGGTCGAGGTCGACGTCGTCACCGCCCGCGCGGTCGCGCCGCTTGCCCGCCTCGCGGGCTGGTCCCTGCCGCTGCTGCGCGGCGGCGGCCGGCTGCTCGCCCTCAAGGGCGAGCAGGCCGAGGCCGAGCTGAACGCCGCCGCCCCGGGGCTGCGCAAGGCCGGCGCGGTGAAGTGGGACGTCGTCGAGGTCGGCAGCGCGGAGCAGGAGACGTCGGCGCGCGTCGTCGTCGTCGAGCGCGCCGCCGTACGAGGGACTGCACGGGGCCGGCGATGACCGACCTCGGCTGGCCGCACACCACCCCCGACAGCGCGGGTCCGCTCGGCTGGCCGGGACGGGACAAGCCCGGTCCGGTGCCCGGTCCGGTGCCCGTGCCCGAGCCGTCGCTGCCCGACTACCGGCCGGTGGACCTCGCGACCGACCCGCTGCCCCCGGCGCCGTCCGAGCCGGTCGACCGGATCCGGCAGGCGCTGCGCGACGAGAGCGCTGACACTCCGATCGGGCAGGCGGCGGCCGCTGCCGTGCGGGTCATGAACCCGTCCGGCAGCCACGACTTCCCCAAGCCCGCGCGCCGCAGGATCCTCACGGTCGCGAACCAGAAGGGCGGCGTCGGGAAGACGACCTCGACGGTCAACCTCGCCGCCGCGCTCGCGCTGCACGGCGCGACCGTGCTGGTGATCGACCTCGACCCGCAGGGCAACGCCTCCACCGGGCTCGGCGCGCCGCATTCCTCCGGCACGCCGAGCATCTACGAGGTGCTGCTCGACAACGTGCCGATCGCCGACGTCGTGCAGACGTCCCCCGACATCCCGTCGCTGCGCACTGTGCCGGCCACGATCGACCTCGCCGGCGCGGAGATCGAGCTCGTCTCCGTCGTGGCGCGCGAGTCCCGGCTGCAGCGCGCGATCGCCGCCTACGTGGACGGTCCCGGCTCCGACGTCGACTTCGTGCTCGTCGACTGCCCGCCGTCGCTCGGCCTGCTGACGCTCAACGCCATGGTCGCCACCGAGGAGGTGCTGATCCCGATCCAGTGCGAGTACTACGCGCTCGAGGGGCTCGGCCAGCTGCTCAAGACGATCGAGCTGGTGAAGGCCAACCTCAACCCTCGGTTGGCGGTCAGCACGATCCTGCTCACGATGTACGACGCCCGCACCCGGCTCGCCGACCAGGTCGCCGCCGAGGTGCGCAGCCACTTCGGCGACACCGTGCTGACGACGATGATCCCGCGCAGCGTGCGGGTGTCCGAGGCGCCGGGGTACGGCCAGTCCGTCGTCACCTACGACCCGGGATCGCGCGGATCGGTCGCCTACCTCGAGGCCGCCCGCGAGATCGCCGTACGAGGAGCCTCGATATGACCCGTCCCGGAGGCGGCCTGGGCCGCGGCCTCGGCGCGCTGATCCCGACGTCGCCGGCGCCGGACCTGCCTGCCGGTGCGCGGTTCGAGGAGATCCCGCTCGACGCGATCACTCCGAACCGCGTGCAGCCGCGCACGCACTTCGACGAGGAGGCCCTGGCCGAGCTGGTGCACTCGATCCGCGAGGTCGGGCTGCTGCAGCCGGTCGTCGTCCGGGAGACCGCGCCCGGCGCGTACGAGCTCGTCATGGGCGAGCGCCGGATGCGCGCGTCGAAGGCCGCTGGCCTGGAGCGGATCCCCGCCATCGTCCGGGAGACCGCCGACGACGTGATGCTGCGTGACGCACTGCTCGAGAACCTGCACCGCCAGCAGCTCAACCCGCTGGAGGAGGCGGCTGCGTACGAGCAGCTGCTCGAGGACTTCGGCGCGACGCACGAGGAGCTCGCGACGCGGATCGGCCGGTCGCGGCCGCAGATCTCCAACACCCTGCGGCTGCTGCAGCTGCCGCCGGCCGTGCAGCGCCGGGTGGCGGCGGGGGTGCTGTCGGCCGGGCACGCGCGGGCACTGCTCGGGCTGGGCACCGCCGAGGCGATCGAGCGGATGGCCGAGCGGATCGTTGCCGAGGGCATGTCCGTACGCGGCGTCGAGGAGGCCGTCGCGGTCGCCGGTCCGGACGAGTCGCCGCGTGCTCCGCGGCGCCGCAAGGAGTCGCCGGCGGAGTTCGGCGTCGTTGCGGACCGGCTCGCCGAGCGGTTCGAGACCCGGGTGAAGGTGGACGGCCGCGCGGGCGGTCGCGGCCGGGTGGTCATCGAGTTCGCCGGGCTCGAGGACCTGCAGCGCATCGTCGACGTGATCGACCGGCCGGGTCCGTCTGCGTGATCCACGGGGCGATCCGCGCAGACCGCCCCCACCGGCCCCCGAGGTGCGCGAGATGCCGCGTCGATCACGCGGGCCGCCCAGCTCCTTGATCCGCGGAGGGCGACCTCCGGCGGATCAGCCGGGCTGACTCATCGGGTGGCGGCGCGCTCCAGCAGCTCGGCCAGCACCGCGCCCAGCTCCAGCCCCTCGGCCTCGACGGCCATGGGCAGCAGCGACGTCTCCGTCATGCCCGGCGACACGTTGACCTCGAGCAGCTCGGCAACGCCGTCGCTGTCGACGATCAGGTCGACCCGCGACAGGTCCCGCAGCCCGAGCGCCTCGTGCGCCGCGACGGCGATCTGCGCCACCCCCTCGGCCACCGACGAGGACAGCCGCGCCGGGGTGAAGAACTCGGTGTGCCCGGCGGTGTACCGCGCGGCGTAGTCGTAGACCCCCGACACCGGCACGATCTCGACCGCCGGCAACGCGCGCGGTCCGTCCTCGCCCGCCAGCACCGTGACCGCGACCTCGGTGCCCGTGACGAGCCGTTCGACGAGCGCGTCCTCGCCGTACGAGAAGCACTGCACCATCGCCGGCGGCAGCTCGTCCGCCTTGTCGACCGCGGTGGCGCCGAGGGCGGAGCCGCCGCGGGCCGGCTTCACCATGAGCGGCAGGCCGAGGTGGTCGACGATCCGGTCGAGGACGGCGGTCGCGCCGAGCTCGCGGAACGACGCGTGCGGCAGCGTCACCGACACCGGCGTCCGCAGCCCGGCGCGGGTCAGCGCCGCCTTGGCAGCGGGCTTGTCCCAGGCCAGCCGGCAGGCGTCCGGCAAGGACCCGACGTAGGGCACCTCGACCAGGTCGAGCACCTGACGGAGCGCTCCGTCCTCGCCCGCGCCGCCGTGCAGCGCGATGAGCACCGCGTCGTACGACGTCTCGGAAAGCCTGGCCAGTAAGGAGGAATCGGCATCTGCGACGTCGACCTCGTGGCCTGCGTGCCGCAACGCGTCGGCGCACCGGCGGCCGGACCGCAGCGACACGTCGCGCTCGTGCGACAGGCCGCCGGCGAGCACCAGCCAGGTCATGCGAGGTCCGGCGAGGGGGTGGCGGCAGCGGAGACCCGCAGCGGCTGCGTCGTCGGGCCGAACGTCTCCAGCAGCTCGAGCTCCTGCTCCAGCACGCCGGCCAGCCGGCGCACACCCTCCCGGATCCGGTCGGGCTCGGGGTAGCAGTACGACAGCCGCATGTCCTGGCCGCCCTGCCCGTCGGCGTAGAAGCCGACGCCGGGGACGTACGCGATGCGCGCCGACAGCGCCCGCGGCTGCATCACCTTGCTGTCCAGCCCCTCCGGCAGCGTGAGCCAGACGTAGAACCCGCCGGTCGGCTTGGTCCACGTCGTGCCCTCGGGCATCAGCTGCGTCAGCGCGTCGAGCATGGCGTCGCGGCGCTCGCGGTAGAGGTCGCGGAAGACCTCCACCTGGCCGCGCCAGTCCTGCGTCGTCAGGTAGTCGACGACGACGAGCTGGTTGAGCTGCGGCGGGCAGAGCACGGTCGCCTCGCTGGCGAGCACGAGCTTCTCCCGTACGGCATGGGGAGCCAGCACCCAGCCGACCCGCAGCCCCGGCGCGAAGGTCTTCGAGAACGAGCCGAGGTAGACGACGTCGTCCTCGCCCGAGCGTGCGCGGATCGCGGGCGTCGGCGGGCCGTCGAACCCGAGCAGCCCGTAGGGGTTGTCCTCGAGGACGAGCAGCCCGGCCTGCTGGCAGATCGCGAGGATCTCGTCGCGCCGCGCATCGGCCAGCGAGACGCCGGCCGGGTTGTGGAAGTTCGGGATCGTGTACAGGAACTTCGCCGTCTTGCCGGCCGCCGTCACCGCCGCGAGCGCCTCGCGCAGCGCGGCCGGCACCAGGCCGTCGTCGTCCATGGTCACGTGCACGACCTCGGCCTGGTACGCCGCGAACGTGCCCAGGGCACCGACGTACGACGGCGCCTCCGCGATGACCACGTCACCGGGGTTGCAGAAGACCCGCGTCACCAGGTCGAGCGCCTGCTGCGAGCCGACGGTGACGACCACGTCGTCGGGTGACGCGGTGATGCCCTCGAGGGACATGACCTCGCAGATGAGCTCGCGCAGCACCGGGTCGCCCTGGCCGCTGCCGTACTGCAGCGCCTGCGCGCCGCGCGTCGCCAGCAGGTCGCTCATCAGCTTGCCGACGGCGTCGAGCGGGAGCGCGGTCGTGTACGGCATGCCGCCGGCGAGGCTGACGACCTCGGGCCGCGAGGCGACGGCGAACAGCGCGCGGATCTCGGAGGCGGTCATGCCCGCCGTGCGGTCGGCGTAGCGCCCCGTGAAGGCGTCGAGGGTGCGACCGTCCATCTGCCGAGGCTACCCACGGGCGCTTCTCCTTTCCGGGAGCCGTCGTTACCCTGCAGGCGTGAGTCGCCGCCGTCCGAGTCCGCGCGCGGTCCGCCGTACCGGCCTCGGCCTCGTCGTCGGCGCCGTCGGCGGGTGGCTGGCCGGCCTGCTGCGAGGGCCGCGCAAGCCGTGAGCAGACGCGCCGTCAACATCACGCTGGACAACCTCGACGACCTGCCGAGCCGCTGCCGCGCCTGCGTGTTCTGGCACCTCGACCCGGTCGGGCTGGAGCGGGCGATCGACGCGGGCGACACCGAGTTCGAGAAGGAGTCGTGGGTGTCCGCGACGCTGCTCGAGTGGGGCTCCTGCGGCAAGATCGTGTACGTGGACGGCGTGCCGGCCGGGTACGTGCTCTACGCGCCGCCGGCGTACGTGCCGCGGTCGGTGGCGTTCCCGACCTCGCCGGTCAGCGCCGACGCGGTCCTGCTCATGACGGCGCACGTGCTGCCCGACTTCACCGGCGGCGGCCTCGCGCGGATGCTCGTCCAGGGCGTCGCGAAGGACCTGACCCGACGCGGGGTGCGGGCGATCGAGGCGTTCGGCGACGAGCAGTGGGAGTCGCCCGCGTGCATCGTGCCGGCGGAGTACCTGCGGTCGGTCGGCTTCAAGACGGTGCGCCCGCACCACCGGTTCCCGCGGCTGCGGCTCGAGCTGAAGACGGCCGTGTCGTGGCGCGAGGACGTGGAGGTCGCCCTCGAGCGGCTGCTCGGGTCGATGAGCCCGGACCCGGTGCTGCGCCCTGTCTGACGCGGGTCGCGAGCCGCCGCCGGTCACGGTCTCGCGACCCGGCGAGCGACCGGCGGCGCCGGCGGAGGCGCGCCCGGTACGACCGCGCCGGCGGCTGCGCGGACCGCTCATCGCGCTGGTCCTCGTCGTCGCTGCGGGCAACGCGGTGCTCGTGCAGCAGCAGCGCAGGGCAGACGACGTGGTGGCCGTCGTCCTGAAGATCACCGATGCGGGTACGGGTGCGGGCGGCGCGGTCGTGGTCGGCGTGCAGGCGTCCGGCCGCGGTCGTCCGGTCGAGGTCGGTTCGCCGCGGCTCGTGCCGGACGTGGCGGAGCGGGTCACCGTGCGGGGCGTGCCGCTGCGGGTGAGCGCCGGGCAGGGCAACAGCGTGCTGGTACGGCTGCAGCCGGACTGCGACGCGCCGCTGACCGCGCGGCCGCTCGCGTTCGACGTGCCGCTCGTGCCCGCGTCCGGCCGTGAGCACGTGCAGCGGGTCGGCTTCCCGCAGGGTGCGGAGCTGCTGCGGCTGGCCTGCGTCTACCGGTCGGCGTACGGGCCGTTCGAGCTGGCCACCGAGATCGCAGCGCGGATCGGCACGGCCGCCGACGGGGTCCGCTTCGCGCTGCGGCTGACCAACGCCGGCGACCGCGACCTCGCGGTGGTGGGGCTCCTCGGCAGCGGCGGGCGGGTCCGCGCGACGAGCTCCCTGCCGCTGGGCGTCGCCGCCGGCGGCAGCGCGCTGCTGCGGCTGCGGGTGGACGTCTCCGGGTGCGCGCGCGGCGCGCCCGACCAGGCGTTCCCGAGCGACCTGTCGCTGCACGTGCGCGACCGCGACGGGCGGAGCCAGACGGTGCCCGCGCTGATCGAGCGCGCCGACCTGGTGGCGGCGTGGGAGGTGGCGGTCGCGGAGTCCTGCCGCCGTTGACCCCTACAGCGCGGCGAGGTCCGCCAGCCGCAGGACGCCGGTCGGCGGGTCGAGGTCGGGCGGCAGGTACAGCCGCTGCACCGCCACCAGCAGCGCCTCGGCGACGGTGTCGATGAACGCCGGGTCCGCGATCCGCGCCGCGTCGCGCGGGGACGTCAGGTGGCCGAGCTCCAGCCGTACCGCCGGCATCCGGGTGAGCCGCAGCAGCTCCCACGTCTTCGCGTGCACGCCGCAGTCGAGCAGGTCCGTCCGCGCGGCGACCTCGCGCTGGACCAGCGACGCGAGGTGCTCACCGACCGTCGACGTCGTGCCGGTGCCGGTGCCGAAGTGGTACGACGCGACGCCGTTCGGGTGCTCGCTGTCGGTCCGGTCGCAGTGCAGCGACACCAGCAGGTCGGCGCCGGCGTCGTTGGCGAGCGCCGCCCGCTCGGCGTCCGACGGGTTCGTGTCCGGTCCGCGGGTGACGAGGGTGCGCACGCCGGAGGCCTGCAGGCGCCCGTCGAAGCGGGCGGCCAGCTCCTCGACGACCGCCGCCTCCTCCAGCCCGTTCGCCGACGCGCCGCGGTCGCCGTCGCCGTGGCCGGGGTCGATCACGACGATCTTGCCGGCCAGCGAGGAGCCGGAGCGGTGCAAGGCCTCGCTCTCCCGCAGCTGCTGCGGCCGGCCGCCGACGACGAGCCGGCCGAGCTGGCGCAGCGCGCGCAGCGTCTTCGGCCCGCACGAGCCGTCGGCGAGCATCCCGTACTCGCGCTGGAACGACTTCAGCGCCGCCTCGGTGCGGCTGCCGAAGATCCCGTCGACCCGGCCCGCGTCGAAGCCCAGCTCCAGCAGGCGGTCCTGCAGTGCTGCGACGTCGTCGCCGATGAACGGGTGGCTGGACAGCGACAGCAGCCGGTCACCGAGCTTGAACTTCGCCGCGTTGATGGCGCGGTAGGTCTCGTCGCCGACGATCCCGTCGACGGACAGGCCGCGGCGCTGCTGGAACGTGCGGACCGCGCGGTCGGTCGCGTCGTCGTAGACGGGCTCGTCCGGCGCCGCCGGAAGCAGCTCCAGCGCGACCAGCGCGGCCTGGACCTCGGCCACCGCGGGCCCGGTGCTCCCACGGCGGATCAGCTGCATCCGGGCAGCCTAGAACGCGCGAACGGCCGGCCTCCCGAGGGAGACCGGCCGTCGGACGTGCGCTGCTACAGGTAGGCCTCGAGGTCGCGCAGGATGGCGGCCTTGGGCTTCGCGCCGACGATCGACTTGACCATCTGGCCACCCTGGAACACGGCCATCGTCGGGATCGACATGATCTGGTAGTCGCGCGCCGCGCCGGGGTTCTCGTCGATGTTGAGCTTCACGACGGACAGCTTCTCGGCGTGCTCCCCGGCGATCTCCTCGAGCACCGGGGCGACCATCTTGCACGGGCCGCACCACTCCGCCCAGAAGTCGACGAGCACGGGCTTGTCGCTCTGCAGGACGTCCGTCGCGAAGGTCGCGTCGGTGACGGTCTTGGTGTTGGCGCCCATCGTTGGTGCTCCTCAGGTCGGGTCAGGTGCTGCGACGAGTAGAACAGGTCGATGAGAAGATCTATGCCGGTGTCGGGCCGGGGAGGGTGACCGGGTCCTCCTCGAGCGCGGCCAGCCAGCGCTCCGCGTCGAGGGCCGCCGCGCAGCCGCTGCCGGCGGCGGTGATGGCCTGCCGGTACGTGTGGTCGACCAGGTCGCCGGCGGCGAAGACGCCGGGCACGTTGGTCTCGGTGGAGGCGAGCCGGTGCTGCAGGACGTAGCCGTCCTCGTCCAGCGAGACCTGCCCCTTCACCAGCTCCGAGCGGGGGTCGTGCCCGATGGCGATGAACAGGCCGGTGACCGGCAGGTCGGAGGTCGCGCCGGTCTTGAGGTTCCGCAGCGTGACGGAGGTGAGCTTGCCGTCGCCGTTCGCGGAGACGACCTCGCTGTCCCAGGCGTACGAGATCTTCTCGTTCGCACGCGCCCGCTCCTGCATGATCTTCGACGCGCGCAGGCTGTCGCGGCGGTGGACCAGGGTCACGGAGCGGGCGAAGCGGGTGAGGAAGGTGGCCTCCTCCAGCGCGCTGTCGCCGCCGCCGACCACGGCGATGTCCTGGTCGCGGAAGAAGAACCCGTCGCAGGTGGCGCACCACGAGACGCCGTGGCCGGACAGCTCCTTCTCGCCGGGAACGCCCAGCTCGCGGTAGGCCGAGCCCATCGCCAGCACGACGGCCTTGGCCTGGTACGTGTCCGCGCCGACCTTCACGGTCTTGACCAGGCCGGACAGGTCAACCTCGGTGACGTCGTCGGTCACGAGCTCGGCACCGAACCGCTCGGCCTGCTTGCGCAGGTTGTCCATCAGCTCCGGGCCCATGATCCCGTCGGCGAAGCCGGGGAAGTTCTCGACGTCGGTCGTGTTCATCAGCGCCCCGCCGGCGGTGACCGCGCCCTCGAACACGAGCGGCTTCAGCTGCGCGCGGGCCAGGTAGATGGCGGCCGTGTAGCCGGCCGGCCCCGAGCCGATGACGATCGCTTCCCGGACGTCCTGCTCGGTCACGTGCGCTCCCTCGTCGGTCTTCCTGCCGGCTCCAACCGCCACTGTAGGGAGGCGATTCCGGCCGACGTGGAAGGCTGCTCGGCGTGACGGCTCCCGCTCTGGCCCGCGAGCGCTGCGCGGCGCACCCGTCCCGCCCCGCGGTCGACCGCTGCCCGGTCTGCGACCGCCCGCGCTGCGG
>JAODNS010000225.1 GCA_025465145.1 Frankiales bacterium | reverse complement strand
CGCGGTACTCCGCCACGTCCTCGGCCCGCGCTCTCTCGGCCTGCGCCAGCGCGCTCTCCCGCTGCGCCACCAGCGCGGCCACCTTCGCGGCCGCCCGCTCCGCGCGTACGGCGAACGCGCGGGCGCGCTCCTCGCCGTCGAGCGCGCTCTGCCGAGCCTGCTCGAGCGACTCCTGCTGGACCCCGAGCTCGGCAGTCGTACCGGCCAGGTGCAGGCGGTCGACGCTCAGGTCGTGCAGCACGTCGTTCTGCCCGCGGAACACCTTCTTGATGGTCTCGGCGCGGTCGACGAGGTCCTGCGGGCTGCCCGCGCGGAACACCTCGCGCAGGTCGCCGAGCGGGCCCTGCTGGTAGCTGCGGCGGGCCAGGGTCCCGATCGTGATCCGGTTGGCCTCGACGCGCGCACTCGCCTCGTCGACCCTGCGCTGGGCGGCGGCGGTCGCCAGCTCGGCGCGGCGGACGCGGGTGGTGGCCTCCGCCACGCGTGCCTGCGCGCCGGCCAGCTCGCCACGGGCGCTGGCCACGTCGCGCTGCGCGGCGGGCAGCTTGGCGGCCACGTCGTCGAGGCTGGCGGCGGCGGCTCGGACCGCCGCCGTGGAGTCCTCGAGCTCGCCGGCGGCGACGGAGACCCGGCGCTTCGCCTCGTCCAGCGAGTCGGCCCGAGCCGGCGCGGTGAGCAGCGGTGCCGCCACCGCGAGGAGGGCAACGCAGAGGGCGGTACGGCGCAGACGCACCGGGACCCCCTTCCGGGCCAGACGGACAAACCGACCCATGGGTACCACCGCCCGCGGCGTGAGCGGGGGACCTTCGCGATCTACACGCGCAGGTGTCGCCGCAGCGTGAAGAAGGACGCGAGGCCGGACAGCGCCATGCCGGTGAGGAACAGCAGCGGGAGCACGGCGAAGACGGCGTCCCAGCCGACGTACGCCGTGATCGGGAAGTTGGGCTTGAGCAGCCGGTCGATGAGGATCGCCTTGAGGGCGACGATCGCCCCGCTCGCGAAGGCGGCGCCGACCAGGCCGGCGAGCACCCCCTCCAGCAGGAAGGGCAGCTGGATGTAGAGGTTGCTCGCGCCGACCAGCCGCATGATGCCGGTCTCGCGGCGGCGGCTGAACGCCGCGACGCGGATGGTGTTCGAGATGAGCAGCGTGGCAGCGAAGATCTGCACCGCCGCGATGATCAGCGCGAACAGCTGCAGGGTGTTCAGCAGCTTGAAGAAGTTCTCGAGCAGCGCCTTCTGGTCCTGCACCTCGTCGACGCCCGGCCGGTCGCGGAACGCGCTCGCGACGACCTCGAACTGGGTCGGGTCCTTGAGCTTCACGCGGAACGACTCGGGCAGCGCGTCCGGCGTGACGTTCTGGACCAGATCCGGCGAGTCCTTGAACTGCTCCTTGAAGCGCGCGTACGCGTCCTGCTTGGACTCGTAGTAGACCTTCTCGACCAGCGGCGTGGCCTGCAGGTCGTTCTGCAGCAGGGTGCGCTGCTCGTCCGTCACCGGCGTGCCGTTGCAGTTGGTGCTGTTGCTGCCCTCACCGCACAGGTAGACCGAGACCTCGACCTTGTCGTACCAGTAGTCCTTCATCGTGCTGACCTGCTCGCGGATGAGCAGGCCGGCGCCGAACAGCGCGAGGCTGATCGCAACGGTGACCACGACCGCCACGGTCATGGTCAGGTTCCGGCGCAGGCCGATCCCGATCTCGGACAGCACGAACGACGCGCGCACCTCAGGCTCCGAATCCGTAGACGCCGCGCACCTGGTCGCGCACGACGCGCCCCTGCGACAGCTCGACCACGCGCCGGCGCATCGAGTCGACGATGGCCGCGTCGTGCGTGGCCATGACCACCGTCGTGCCGGTCCGGTTGATGCGGTCCAGCAGCTTCATGATCCCCACGGAGGTGTTCGGGTCGAGGTTGCCGGTCGGCTCGTCCGCGATGAGGATCATCGGGCGGTTGACGAAGGCGCGGGCGACGGCCACGCGCTGCTGCTCACCGCCGGACAGCTCGTCCGGCATCCGGTTGTTCTTGCCCTCGAGGCCGACCAGCTCCAGCACCTCCGGGACGACCTTGTGGATGTGCGAGCTCGGCTTGCCGATCACCTCGAGGGCGAACGCGACGTTCTGGAACACGGTCTTGTTCGGCAGCAGGCGGAAGTCCTGGAAGACGCAGCCGATGCTGCGGCGCAGCGCCGGGACCTTCCAGTGGCTGAGCCGCGCGAGGTCCTTGCCGGCCACGTGCACCCGACCGCCGGTCGGCGTCTCCTCCTTGAGCACGAGCCGCAGGAACGTCGACTTGCCCGAGCCGCTGGAACCGACGAGGAAGACGAACTCGCCCTTGTCGATCTCGACGCTGACGTCGTCGAGTGCAGGACGCGCACTCGCGGGGTACGTCTTCGACACGTTCTCCAGGCGGATCATCGGGTCGATCCTAGGTTCGGCATCCGCTCCAGGCAGGACCGACAGGCGCCGACGTCGAACGTGTTCGACAATAGATCCATGGGACTCGCAGGAGGCACGCGTGGCTGACGACCTGGTCTGCGCAGCGTGCTCAGGGCGGGTGCTCGACGGCGGCTGCGCCACGTGCCGGCTGTCGCGCACCTCGCTGCCCCAGGACCGGCTGCCCGCCCAGGCGTTCCTCGTGCTGGCCGCGGTTCTCGCGCTGCTGCTGGTGCTGACCAGCGCGTTCTAACGACCGGCTGCCGGCCGCCCGGCGAGCGGGCGCGACAGCCCGACCTGGTCGAGAACGCGTCAGCCGCGGGCGGTACGCCGTCCCGCGATGACTGCGAGCACGCCGAGCAGGAGCAGCCTCGACCCGATCGCGACGGACTCGAGCAGCGGCGCCGGACCGGTGCGCGGGAGCTGCCCGGGAGCCGCTTCGGGCGCGCCGACTCCGCCCGTGGTGTCCGAGACGGGCCCCTGAGGCAGCCCGCCTGCGCTCGCGGCGATGCAGACGACGTCCTCGCCGTCAGCCGGGCTGGCGGTGGGCGCATCCGGGTCGACCGTCGCGGTCGCGGTGTCCGACGGCGGCGCGGCGGGATCCGTCCCCGGCGCCGGCTCGCCGGCCGCGACGGCGTCCCTGTCGTTCACGGGCAGGCCGCAGTCGATGGTCGTCGGCGACATCCCCGCCCCGGACTGGCAGATGAGCGGGTCCTGGTCGCAGCCGCCGACCTCGGACGTGGCGTCCGGCGGCGGCACCGGGTCGTCGGCCCAGGCCGGCGCGAAGGCGCCGGACGCCAGAGCCAGCAGAGCAGCAGCGCCGAGAGCGGCAAGGGCAGTGCGCACGGTTCCCCCCGAGAGTCGTCCTGGCCGCTTCGACGCAGCCGGCGGACGATCGGTTCCTACTCCTCCGAGGGGGTCCGGCGCCAGCGGATCGCCGCTTCCACGAAGTCGTCGATCTCGCCATCCAGAACCGGACCGGTCGCTCCGGTCTCCATGCCGGTGCGCAGGTCCTTGACCATCTGGTACGGGTGCAGCACGTAGTTGCGGATCTGCGAGCCGAAGGCGATGTCGCCCTTGCTGCCGCGGATGGCGTCCATCTGCGCCTGCTCCTCCTCGCGCTTGCGCTCGAGCAGCTTGGTCTGCAGCACGATCATCGCGGCCGCGCGGTTCTGGATCTGCGAGCGCTCGTTCTGGCAGGACACGACGATGCCGCTCGGCAGGTGCGTGATCCGTACCGCCGAGTCGGTCGTGTTGACGCCCTGACCACCGGGACCGCTGGACCGGAAGACGTCGACGCGGATCTCCTTCTCGTCCACCTCGACGGCGTCGGTGGTGTCAACGACCGGCGTCACGTCCACCATCGCGAAGCTGGTCTGCCGGCGGGCCTGGTTGTCGAACGGCGAGATGCGGACCAGCCGGTGGACGCCGTGCTCGCCGGCCAGAGTGCCGTAGGCGTACGGCACCTTGCACTGGAAGATCACGCTCTTGACGCCGGCCTCCTCAGCCTCCTGCCACTCGTGGACGTCGAGCGGGTAGCCGTGCCGCTCGGCCCACCGGTAGTACATCCGCCAGAGCATGAGCGCCCAGTCCTGGCTGTCGACGCCACCGGCGCCGGGCGTGATCTGGACGAGCGCCTCACGGATGTCGTACTCGCCGGACAGCAGCGTCCGTACCTCCAGCGACGCGATCTCGCGCTGCAGGCCCTGCAGCTCGGTGTGCGCCTCGTCCAGGGTGCCCTCGTCCGCCTCCTCGGCGGCCATCTCGAACAGCACGCTCAGGTCGTCGAGCCGGCGGCGCAGTCCTTCGACCCGCTCGATGTCGGCGCGGACCGAGGACAGCCGCGTCGTGACGTCCTGCGCCTTGGCCGTGTCGTCCCACAGGCCGGGGTCGCCGGCCTGCTCCTCGAGGTCACCGAGCTCGATCCGCAGCCGCGGGACGTCGAGCACCTTCTCGATGCTCGTCAGCGTCGCGTCTAGCGACGACAGGTCACCGGGCACGTCGTTGCTGCGTTCGACGGCCACGGGAGTGCAGCCTAGTCAGGGCGCGACGAGCGGAGCCCTCGCGCGCGCGACGGCCGTGACCGTGACGTCCTTGCTCGTGAGCCAGCCCGTGAACGGCAGCGCCATGTGCCGGGTGGCGACGACGGTCGCCGTGGTGCCCGCGGCGTCGAGGCTCGGCACGAGCTGCAGGCCGGGCTGCCCCTGCGCTGCGTCGGCCGCGTACTGCGACACGACCTGCTGCACTTTCTCGAGCGACAGCGGGATCTCGCCCTCGAGGCCGTTCTGGTACAGCTCCGCCGTGTTGAGCTGCTGCGCGGCGGCGACGGCCGCGCCGTCGGCCGCGCTGGCCGCGCCGCGCCGCGCGAGGACGACGGCGCTCACGTCCACCACGACGGCGACGAGCAGCAGCAGGATCGCCGTGAAGCCGACGATGAGGATGCCGATGGTGCCGTCGTCACCGGCCGGGCGGCGGCTCACGGCGCCTCCTTGAACCGGTCCACGACCTCCGTGTGCACGCCGGTCACGGGGATGCCGGCGGAGTTCTTGCCGAAGATGCCGCCGACGATGGGCAGCTGGACGGTGTACCTCACCGAGGTCCGGATGGTCGAGCCCGGAGCGAGGTCGCAGCCGTTCGAGCAGCTGTACGACGGGCTGCCGGACCAGGCGATCCCCTGGTCCTGCAGGGCGAGCCGGGCGGCCTTGGCTCCGGCCGCTGCGCCGCTGCCCGGGTCGCTGGCGCGGGCGTACGCGCGGCCGGCCTGTCGGGCCGCCTCGGTCACGCCGAAGGCGGCGCTCTGCACCTGGAACACCGCGAGCAGCACGTAGAACAGCGGCACCATCAGCAGGACCGCGAGGTAGGTGAACTCGAGCAGCGCGTTGCCGCCGTCGCCGGTCGGCCGCCTCACGGGCCCTCCCGCAGCGCGTGGCCGCGGACCCGCAGGTGGATCTCGGGGAAGACGAAGACGAGCGGTACGGAGGCGTCGACGGTCACCTCGACCGCCTGCTGCCCGTCGCCGACGTCGACGAGCGTCGGCGCGCTGACGACGGTCTGACCGGCGGCCTTCGCCGAGAGACCCTGGGCGATGGCGGCCTCCGTGACGGCCTTGCCCTCGCCGATGACGACGTCGGCGTTGGCGTCGTGGCGGGCGCCCTCCTGGGCGGCGGCGACCAGGACGTTGCGCACGTGCAGGACGAGCCCGAACTGCAGGACGACGAGGAAGAGCAGGAGGAGCAGGCCGAGGACGCCGACGAAGTCGATGACGGCCGCGCCGGTGTCCCCGGCAGCGGCTCGGCGCCTCCGGTGGCTCATCCTCCGGACGGGCCCTTCACGCTGTCGAGGGCGCCGGACAGGATCGAGCTGAGCTTCGGGCCGGCCACGCCCCACAGGACCGTCACGAGGCCGGCGGTCATCAGGGTGATGAGCACCCAGCCGGGGACGTCGCCGCGCTCCCGGTCGCCGCTGTCGAGGAGCCGCGTTTGGACGAGCACGTACAGGGCGAGCGGGGTCAGGCTGGTGGGCACGGGTCCTCCTGGGTCGTCGTGCAGGAGAGGTTCGACGGCGGACGGGCTCCTCCTGCCGCCATCCGGGTGACAGCGGTTCACCCGGCCATCAGCTGCAGGCCGTAGAACCCGGGGAACAGCGCGAACACGACGGTCACCGGCAGGACGAGGAACACGACCGGCACCATCATGCCGATCTCGCGGCGGCCGGCCGACTCCAGCAGCTGCCGCTTGCCGGCCTCCCGGACGTCGACGGCCTGCGCGCGCATCACCTCCGCGAGCGGGGTGCCGCGCTCGACGGCGACCGCGACCCCGTCGACGAAGCGGGCCAGCGGCGCGAGCGAGGTCCGCCGGGCGATCCCCTCCAGCGCCTGGACGAGCGAGGCGCCGGCGCGCGCCTCGGCCAGAGCGCGACCGAGCTCCTTCGTCAGCTCGCCGCTGGAGATCCGGGTCACCCGCTCGAGCGCTCCCACCGGCCCCTCGCCGGCGGTGATGGCCAGCGCGAGCAGCTCGGCGATCGTCGGGAACTCGGCCAGCATCCGCTCCTCGCGCTGCTGCACCTGCATGGTGAGGTAGCGGTCGCGGGCGAGCACGCCGCCGACGGTGAACAGTCCGGCGGCCAGCAGCAGCAGGACTGGGTTCGTCCCGGAACCGCCGACCACCGACAGGACGACCAGCGCGAACGCCGCCGCGAGGCCGAAGCCGCCCCAGATCACCTGCTCGGCGCGGAACTGCTCCAGCGTCAGGTCCTGGCCGAGCTGGTCGAGCCGCCTGCGCACCCCGCCGACGCCGCCGACCCAGCGGTCGACGACACCCATCAGGTCGCCGAGCACCGGCCGGAGCAGCCGCTCCAGGGTGGGGAACGGCGTCAGCGTGTCGTTGCGGGCCAGCAGCCGGGACGGTCGCGGGGCGTCCCGCAGGTACGGGGCGAGCCGCGCGTCCAGGTCCGGTCGCCGGGCCAGCGGGGTGCGGCTCGCGGCGAGCAGCAGTCCGCCTGCGGCGAGGACCCCGAGCCCCATCCCGGTGATGGTGGGCGTCACTTGAGCACCCGCCGCTCCGTGGGCAGCCGGGCGATGCGGATCATCACCCGGTACGCGACGAACGAGACGCCGCCGCCGGCCAGCAGCACCACCGCACCGGCGGGCTGGTTGTAGGCCTCCACCGCCTGCGGCTTCGTCGACAGCAGCAGCAGGATCAGCCACGGCGCCGCGAGGGCGAGCCGCGCCGCGTTGACGGTCCAGCCCTGCCGGGTCTCCAGCTCGGCGCGGGTGCGGGCGTCCTCGCGCAGGAAGCCGGACAGCGTCCGGAGCAGCCGGCCGAGGTCGGTGCCGCCGACCTCGCGCGCCATCCGCAGCGCCTCGACGACGCGGTCGCCCACCGGGTCGGACAGGTTGGCCTTGAGGGTGTTGAGCGACTCGTTGAACCGGCCGGTCGCGCGGTAGTCCTCGCCGAACCGGCGGAACGGCGAGCGGAGCTGCTCCGGTCCCCGTACGCCCAGCGCCGTCAGCGCCTCCGGGAGCGACAGCCCGGCCCGCACGCCGCTGGCGAGGTTGTCGACGGCGTCCGGCCAGAGCTCCCGCAGCTCGACGGACCGCTGGGTCCGGCGCCGGCGGACCAGCGCGAACGGCAGCAGCCCGGCGAAGCCGCCGAAGGCGAGCGCGATGACGGGGACGTGCGACGTCCCGAGGACGAGCACGAACACGACGAACCCGAGGCTTGCGCTGGCGCCCATGAGCTGGCCGGGGCTGACGCCCTCGATGCCGGCCTGGGCGAGCAGCTCGCGGGTCTTCTCCTGCCAGCCGTCCTTGCTGGTCTGCCGGGCGGGGGCGCGCGAGCCGGACCGCCACACCAGCAGGCAGCCGAGCCCGAACAGCAGGCCGAGCAGCGCACCCATCAGACGACCTGCGCCAGCAGCGCCGGCAGGTCGGCCCCCACCCACTGGTACCGCTCGACGTGCGGCGGGTACCCGTCCGCGCGCACGAGCCGGCCGTTGCGGCTGGTGAAGACGTCCGCGGTCTCGACGACGTCGCCCTCGATCCGGCCGGGCACGGCGACGATCTCCCGGACCCGCCGGTGGCCGTTGCCGTCCTTGCCGGTGTGCACCACGAGGTCGACGCAGCTGGCGACGGTCGGGACGACGAACGCGTGGCTGACGTTCTCGCCGGCCAGCAGCGGCAAGGTGCACATCTTGACGATGGCCTCGCGCGCTGAGTTGGCGTGGATCGAGCACATGCCCGGAAGCCCGCTGTTCAAGGCGATGAGCAGGTCGAGGCACTCCTCCTGGCGCACCTCACCGACGATGATCCGGTCGGGGCGCATCCGCAGCGCCTCCTTGACCAGCCGTCGGAGCCGGATCTCGCCGGTTCCCTCCAGGTTGGCCTGCCGGGTCTGCATCGGGACGACGTCGGGCAGCGGGAGGCGGAGCTCGAACACCTCCTCGCAGGTGATGACGCGCTCCCGTCCCGGGATGGACGCGGCGAGGCAGTTGAGCAGCGTCGTCTTCCCCGCCTGCGTGCCGCCCGCGACGATCACGTTGAGGCCGGCGGCCACCGAGGCCTCGAGGAACCGCGCCGCCTGCGGCGTGATCGTGCCGAGCCCGACCAGCTCGTCCATGCTGTTGGCGCTCAGGACGAACTTGC
>JAODNS010000214.1 GCA_025465145.1 Frankiales bacterium | reverse complement strand
GCGCAGCGGCATCGCCGCACCCGACCTCGTCACCCGCGCCGCCGCCGCCTCGGCCCCGCTCGCGCCGCTGCTCGCGCCGCTGACCCGGCTCGCCGCGCCCCTGGTCGGGCGGCTCGCCGAGCGGCTGCCGGAGGGGCCGGCGGACGACGTCCGCGGGCAGGCGGAGGCGCTGGTCGTCGCCCAGGCGACGGCCGGCGACCGCACCGCGCGGGTGGCCGTACGCGCCCGTGACGGGTACGGGCTGACCGCCCGGATGCTCGTCGAGGCGTCGCAGCAGATCGAGGGCACGGGGGCCATGGCAACCGCAGAAGCCCTGCAGGCAAGGGCTTTCCTGGACGCGGTGGCGTACGAGGACGTCAACGGGGCGCTGTCGTGGGAGGTCCTGTGAGCGAGCTGCCGGTCTGGGAGCAGCGGTACCGCGCGGCCCGGGTCACGCTGCCCGACTGGGCCGAGGACGCGCCGGACCGCTGCCTGTACGTCTCCAACGTGACAGGGACGTTCGAGCTGTACGCCTGGGACCGCGGCACCGACGAGCACCGGCGAGTGACCGCGCGCGCCAACGGCACGACCGACGGGCTGCTGTCGCCAGACGGCGAGAGCGTCTGGTGGTTCGACGACACCGACGGCGACGAGTTCGGCGTCTGGCGGGCGCAGCCGTTCGCGGGCGGCCCGGACGTCGAGGCCGCTCCGGGCGTGCCGGCGGGGTATCCGGCCGGCTGCGAGATCGGCCGCACCCTGTCGGTCGTCGGCATCTCCACCGACGACGGCAGCACCGTCTACGTCGTGCGCCCCGAGGGCGCGACCGTCCTCTACGCCTGCGAGCACGACGCCGACGTCGCCGCGCTCTCCCGCGACGACCGCTTGGTCCTGCTCGAGCACTCGGAGCACGGCGACTCCCGGCACCGGGCGCTACGCGTCCTGACCGTGGACGGCGACGTGGTCGGCGACCTGTGGGACGGCGAAGGACTCGGGCTGTCCGCCGTCGGCTTCTCCCCCACCGGCTCGACCGTGCTCGCGCTGCACGAGCAGGAGGGGCGGCAGCTGCCCCTGCTGTGGGACGCCGAGACCGGTCGGGTGGACCGGCTGTCCGTGGAGCTCGAGGGCGACCTGTCCGCCGACTGGTACGCGGACGGCAGCGCGCTGCTCGTCGTCGCCGAGGCACGCGGCCGCACGACCCTGCACCGGGTGGGGCTGGACGGCTCCGTGACCACCTTGAACACCCCGGTCGGCAGCGTCACCGGGGCGACCGCCCGCCCGGACGGCACCGTCGAGTTCTCCTGGTCCTCCGCCGCCTCGCCCACCGTCATCCGCTCGACCAGCGGTGAGGTGGTGCTGGCCGCCCCGGGTCCGGCCGCGCCCGGCTCCGTGCCAGTCACCGACGCGTTCGTCGACGGACCGGGCGGCACCATCCACTCGCTGGTCGCGCAGCCGCCGGGCACCGGGCCGTTCCCCACCGTCTTCGTCGTCCACGGCGGCCCGCACCACCTGCACAGCGATGCCTTCTACAGCGACCGCGCGGCGATGGTCGACCTCGGCTGCGCGGTCGTCGACGTGAACTTCCGCGGCTCGACCGGCTACGGCTCTGCCTGGCGCGACGCCATCACCGGACGGCCCGGGCTCACCGAGCTCGAGGACGTGGCGGCGGTCCGGGCCTGGGCCGTGGCCACGGGGCTCGCCGACCCGGAGCGGTGCGCGATCAGCGGCGGGTCCTGGGGCGGCTACCTGACCCTGCTCGGCCTGGGCACCCAGCCTGAGCTGTGGGCCGCGGGGGTGGCGGCCGTGCCGGTGGCCGACTACGTCGCCGCGTACGAGGACGAGATGGAGCCCCTGAAGGCGTTCGACGACGCGCTGTTCGGCGGCTCGCCGACGGAGGTGCCGGAGCGGTACGAGCAGTGCTCGCCGCTGACGTACGTCGATGCGGTGGTGGCTCCCGTGCTGGTGCTGGCCGGCGCGAACGACCCGCGCTGCCCGATCCGGCAGATCGACAACTGGCTGGCCGCGGCCGAGGCCGCCGGCAAGGACGTCGAGGTCTACCGGTTCGACGCCGGCCACGGATCGCTGGTCGTGGACGAGCGGGTACGGCAGGCGCGGGCGGAGCTGGACTTCCTCGCCAAGCGGCTCGGGCTGGAGCCGCTGCCCTAGCTGGCGGCCGGGCTCGGCTGGAGGCTGATCTGGACGATCGGGCTCGGCGCCTCCGTCGGCGACGGCTCCGGGCTGGCCTCCGCCTCGGTGGGCGAGGGCTCCGGGCTCGGCTCCGGCGACTCGCGCACCGGCGAGGGCGCCGGCGAAGGCGAGGTGACCGGGACGGGCGACGCCTCCGGCTCGAGGCTGTTGGCGTTGGCCATCACACGACTGGTCAGCGTCTGCAGGGTCTTCGCCTTGCTCAGCGGGATGTCGCCGTTGTTCTTCTGCGCATTGATCGTCGCGAGCAGGCGACTGCCTGCGGTGCGGACGGCTGCCGGGTCCTTCGCGTTGGCGGCGGACACGAGGTCGTTGGCGCCGACCTGCAGCTCCGCCTCGGGCGACCGCTTCTCGGCGCATCCGGCGAGCAGCAGCGGCACGAGGACGAGTGCCGCGAGCGGGCGCCTCATCTGCGGACCTCCTGCTGCAGCCGGTTCAGGTCGGTACGGATCTTCGCGGGCACGTCCTGCTCGACCTGGACGGGGTCGGGCACGGCGGTCGTCCCGCCGCGGTTGCTGAGGAACAGGCCGAGCAGCGCGATCACCGCGACGGCGGTGAGCAGCCCGATGACGACGGGCCAGCTGTTGCGCGGGGGCGCAGCCACCGGAGCCGCGGGCGCGACGTCGTCGCGCCGAGGAGCCGGCGCAGGCTGCACCGTGGTCATCGCGCGGGTGCGGTCGATGACCTGCGTGCGCTCCGCCGGTGGCGGCGCCGGGGAGGTGAAGACGGTGGTCGCCTCGCCGCCCGTGGCGATCGCGTGCAGGTCGTCCGCGACCTGGGTGGCGGTCGGTCGACGGGCGGGGTCCCGGGCGGTCATCGCGCTGAGCAGGCCGGGCCACCCGCTCGGCAGCGTCGACGGGACCTCCGGCTGACGGGACAGCCGGGCAAGGGCGACCTCGACCGCGCTGCCCGGGTACTCGCGCTTGCCGGTCAGGCACTCGAGCAGCACCAGCCCGAGCGCGTAGACGTCGGCGGCCGGTCCGACCGGCTCGGCCGTCACCTGCTCCGGCGACAGGTACGACGCGGTGCCGACGGTGAGCCCGGTCGCGGTGACCTTCGCCGCGTCGACGAGCCGCGCGATGCCGAAGTCGGTCAGCCGGACCCGACCGTCCTTGCCCAGCAGCACGTTCGCGGGCTTGACGTCGCGGTGGACCAGCCCCTCGCCGTGCACGTACCCGAGTGCGTCCGCGAGCCGACCGCCGATGCTGGCGACCTGCTCGGGCGGCAGCGGACCGCGCCGGATGCTGTCGGCGAGGGTCTCGCCGTCGACGAGCTCCATGACGACGTACGGGTGGCTCGCCTCGTCCGTACCCGCGTCGTAGACGGGGACCAGGCCAGGGTGGGACAGCCGGGCGAGCAGCCGCGCCTCGTCCCCCACGCGGTGCGCGTCCTCGCCGCCGGAGCCGGTGACCAGCTTCAGCGCGACCTGCCGCTCGAGCGCCTCGTCGGTGCAGCGCCAGACCTCGGCGGTGCCGCCGCGGCCGAGCAGGCTCTCCATCCGGTACCGGCCGGCGATGACGCGCTCCGGCCCGCTCGCGGGCATCGCCGCGGTGGGGAGGTCGGTCATCCGCGCGCCACCAGCTCGGCGATCTGGACCGCGTTGAGCGCAGCGCCCTTGCGGAGGTTGTCGTTGCTGACGAACAGGGCCAGCCCGTTGCTGCCGTCCTGTCGGACGCGGCCCACATACGACGGGTCCTGCCCGGCGGCCTGCAGCGGCGTCGGGACGTCGGTGACCTCGACGCCGGGCGCGGCGCGGAGCAGCTCGAGCGCCCGGGCGACGGAGAGGTCGCGGGCGAACTCGACGTTGAGGCTCAGCGAGTGGCCGGTGAACACCGGGACGCGCACGCAGGTGCCGGAGACGCGCAGGTCCGGGATGCCGAGGATCTTGCGGCTCTCGTTGCGGAGCTTCTGCTCCTCATCGGTCTCGAAGCTGCCGTCGTCGACGAGCGACCCTGCCATCGGCAGGACGTTGAACGCGATCGGCCGGACGTACTTCTGCGGCGTCGGGAACGACACGGCTGCGCCGTCGTGCACGAGCTCGGTGGCCCGGCCGACGACCTCGCGCACCTGCTTGTCCAGCTCGTCGACGCCGGCCGACCCGGAGCCGCTCACGGCCTGGTAGGTCGCGGCGGTCATCCGTACCAGCTGCGCCTCGTCGTGCAGCGGCTTGAGGACCGGCATCGCCGCCATGGTGGTGCAGTTGGGGTTGGCGATGATCCCCTTGCGGGCGTGGCGGATCTCGTCGCCGTTGACCTCGCTGACGACCAGCGGCACGTCGGGGTCCATCCGCCAGGCGCTGCTGTTGTCGATGACCGTCGCGCCGGCCGCCGCGTACGTGGGCGCGAGCTCCTTCGACGTCCCGCCACCGGCCGAGAACAGCGCGATGTCGAGCCCGCGCGGGTCGGCCGTCGACGCGTCCTCGACGAGGACCTGAGTGCCGCCGAAGTCCAAGGTGGTGCCGGCCGAGCGGGCGCTGGCGAAGAAGCGGATCCCGTCGAGGGGGAAGGCCCGGTCCACCAGCAGCCTGCGCATGACGGCACCCACCTGCCCGGTGGCGCCGACGACCCCTACCTGCAGACCCATGCGCGCAGTCTACGGAGATGCGCTGCGCCGGTGCGGGACGGCGATCTGCCTCGCGACGCACCAAGATCGGCCCGCTCGCGGGACGGCCGCGGCTCGGCATGCCGATCGTGCGGACAGGGCTGTGCGCGCAGCAGCACCAGTTCTTGCAGCGCACAGGACGGCTGAGCGTGTCGGCCGCCGGTCTGCAGCTCCTGGTGCAGATGCGCCCGGGAGGAAGCGCAGCCGCTACCGGCCGGTGCCGGCGTAGACGGTCGCCTCCGTGTCGCCGCCGAGCTCGAACGCCTCGTGGATCGCCTTGACCGCCTGCGGCACGTCGGTGTCGCGGCAGACGACCGAGATGCGGATCTCGGAAGTGCTGATCGCCTCCGCGTTGATGCCGCCGTGGGCGAGCGCCTCGAAGAAGGTGGCGGTGACGCCCGGGTGCGACTTCATGCCGGCGCCGACGAGCGACACCTTGCCGATGTGCTCGTCGGACAGCAGCTGCTCGTACCCGACCTGCGCCTGCAGCTTCGCCAGCGCGGACATGGCCGTCGCGAGGTCGCTCTTGGGCAGCGTGAAGGAGATGTCCGTGCGGTCGGTCGCGCCGGACACGTTCTGCACGATCATGTCGATGTTGACCTCGGCGTCCGCCACCGCGCGGAAGATCGAGGCCGCCTCGCCCGGCTTGTCCGGCACGCCGACGACGGTGACGCGGGCCTCCGAGAGGTCGTGCGCGACGCCGCTGATGATGGCCTGCTCCACGGGGTCTTCTCCTGTGATGAGGGTGCCGGGGTTGGTCGAGAACGACGACCGGACGACCAGGGGCACGTTGTAGCGCCGGGCGTACTCCACGCAGCGCAGGTGCAGGATCTTCGCGCCGGAGGCGGCGAGCTCGAGCATCTCCTCGTACGACACGGTCGCCAGGTGCCGCGCGTCCTTCACCAGCCGCGGGTCGGCGGTGTAGACGCCGTCGACATCGCTGTAGATCTCGCACACCTCCGCACCGAGTGCGGCGGCCAGCGCGACGGCGGTGGTGTCGGAGCCGCCACGGCCGAGCGTGGTGATGTCCTTGGTGTCCTGGCTGACGCCCTGGAAGCCGGCCACGATCGCGATGTGGCCCTTGCCGATGGCCTCGGTGATGCGGCCCGGCGTCACGTCGATGATGCGCGCGCGGCCGTGCGAGGAGTCGGTGATGACGCCGGCCTGCGACCCGGTGAAGGAGCGGGCGGACAGGCCGAGCGACTGGATGGCCATGGCCAGCAGGGCCATCGAGATGCGCTCGCCTGCGGTGAGCAGCATGTCGAGCTCGCGGCCGGGCGGCAGCGGAGAGACCTGCTGCGCGAGGTCGAGCAGGTCGTCGGTCGTGTCGCCCATGGCGGAGACGACGACGCACACGTCGTGACCCGCCTTCTTGGTGGCGACGATGCGCTCCGCCACGCGCTTGATGCGCTCCGCGTCAGACACGGACGACCCGCCGTACTTCTGCACGACGAGTCCCATAGCGCCGAAGAGTACCGGCGCAGGCCCTACGTTCCAGAGATGACGGACACGCTCGAGCACGCCGGTAGCGGCATCGTCGCCACGGGGGTGCGGCGCGCCTTCGGCGACGTGGAGGCGGTTCGCGGCATCGACCTGACCGCCGCACCCGCGGAGGTGACCGCACTGGTCGGCCCCAACGGAGCCGGCAAGACCACGCTGCTGCTGGTCCTCGCGACGCTGCTGGTCCCCGATGCAGGCCACGTGCGCGTCGCCGGCTACGACCCCGTCCATGAGCCGGACGAGGTCCGCGCCCGGATGGGCTGGTCGCCCGACGTCTTCGGGCTGTACGACAACCTCACGGCGACCGAGTACCTCACGTTCGTCGGCGAGGCGTACCGGCTGGGGCGGGCGCGGGCGCGGTCGCGCGCGGCCGAGTTGCTGGAGCAGATCCGACTGCCTGAGTACGCGGACCGGCCGGTGCACACCATGTCGCGTGGGCAGAAGCAGCGGCTCGGGATGGCCCGGGCCCTGGTCCACGACCCGGAGGTGCTGCTGCTCGACGAGCCGGCGAGCGGGCTGGACCCGCGCAGCCGGGTCGAGCTGCGGGAGCTGCTGCGCGCGCTGGCCCGCAGCGGCACAGCTGTCGTCGTGTCGAGCCACCTGCTCGGCGACCTCGAGGAGCTCGCCGACCGGGTTGTCTTCGTCGACGGCGGAGCGACCGTGGGCGAGCACCGGCTCGACCAGCTGCCCACCAGCACGGCCGCGCGGCCCTGGCGGCTGCGCGCGCTGGACACCGACAAGCTGGTCAAGGCGCTGGCCCGGCAGGGCTACGACGCCGATCCGCCGACGCCCGCGGGGGTGGATGTGTGGCTGGTGTCCGACGAGGCCGCCGCGGAGCTGATCGCCGCGCTCGTCCGCGACGGCGTACCCGTCGTGGCCTGCCAGCCGCTGGGCGGCGCGCTCGAGGCGGCGTACCTGGAGCTGACCACGTGACCGGCTCGGGCATCGCGACCGTCGCGCGCCAGGAGTTCCGGCTGCGGATCCGGGCCGGCCGGTGGCGGCTGCTGCTGGCCAGCTGGTTCGGCGTGCTGCTGCTGTTCACCGGCCTGCTGCGTGCGGCGGTCGGCGGCTACAACGACAACGACATCACCGACAAGGGCGTCGTCCTGTACGGCGGGCTGATGCTGTTCGTCCTCGGCCTCGCCCTGCTGGTCGTGCCCGCGCTGGCGGCGCAGTCGGTCAACGGAGACCGCGAGCGCGGCACGCTGGCGACGCTGCAGGTGACCCGCCTGACCGCGGCCGACATCGCGCTCGGCAAGTTCGCGGCCGCCTGGGGAACCGCCCTGGTGTTCCTCGCCCTGACCCTGCCGCTCGTCGCGTACGCCATCACGCAGAAGGGCGTCCCGCTGTCGCGCACCCTCGTGGTGACGCTCGTGCTCGCTGCCCTGCTGGGCACCGTGTGCGCCGTCTCCCTCGCGCTGTCGGCGGTGCTGAGCCGGACGACCACCTCCGGCGTCCTCGCGTACCTCGCCGTCTTCGCGCTCACCCTCGGCACCCTCATCACCTTTGGGCTGGTGACCGCGATGACCACCGAGACGTACACGCAGACCTACAGCAACGCGTGCCCCACGGACCTGCCGGCCGACCTGCCGGACGCGCAGCGGGCCGAGATCCTGGCGCAGTGCGGGCAGCCGCAGACGTCGACGAGCAGCCGGGCGCGCACCGACCGCACCTGGTGGCTGCTCGCGCCGAACCCGTTCGTGGTGCTGGCCGACGCCGCCCCTCGGCTGCCCGAGGAGACGGCCGAGCAGCGGCGGGCGCGCGAGGAGCGGGAGGCGCGCGGCGAGTACCAGCAGTCCGCGCGCGACCTCGACCCGCTCGGCTCCATCGGCAACGCGGTCCGCGACCTGCGCCGCCCCCCGGCGGACGACAACACCGGCGGCGGCACGGCCGTGCTCAGCAGCCGGGTCGAGGAGCGCAAGCCGGTGTGGCCGTACGGGCTGGCGTTCGACGTGCTGCTGGGCGCGGGCGCGCTGCTGCTGACCACCCGCCGGCTCCGTACGCCGGCCCGCAACCTGCCCAAGGGGCAGCGCGTCGCCTAGCCCTCGGGGACCGCGTCCAGGCGGACGTGCGCCACGACGGACTGCAGCGCACGCAGCGCCGCGCCGGCGTGGTTGCCCCAGTGGTTGAGGTAGGTGAACTGCCACCACCACAGCGACTCCTCGCCGCGGCCGGCGTCGAAGTGGCGCAGTCCGTGCAGCAGGTCGCCGGCGATCTCGGTCAGGTCGTCGGACAGCGAGTACGCGACGAGCTCCTCCTCGCCGTACGGGTCGAAGACCTCGACGTACTCGTCGACCGGCTTCAGCTCCTCGGCCAAGCGCACCCGCAGCTCGTCCACGTCCGGCATCGACGGCACCACCGGCTCGACGTTCGACTCGAGGATCACGTCCGTCAGCGCGCCCAGCTGTGCTCCCGAGACGCAGATCCGGGCCACGTCGAGCAGCAGCAGCGAGATGGCCTGCGAGCCGGCCTCGCCGGAGGCGACCGCCTCGAGCGTCTCGAGGAACGACCGGGCGTCGAGCGCCACGTCCTGCGCGAGCTGGATGTCGTCAGACATCGACCTGCCTCCGTCCCTCGAACGCCCGGCCGAGGGTGACCTCGTCGGCGTACTCCAGGTCGCCCCCGACGGGCAGACCGCTTGCCAGCCGCGTCACGCGCAGCCCCATCGGCTTCACCAGGCGGGCCAGGTACGTCGCCGTCGCCTCGCCCTCCAGGTTCGGGTCGGTCGCCAGGATCAGCTCGGTGATCGACCCGTCCTGCAGCCGGACCATCAGCTCCCGCACCCGCAGGTCGTCCGGCCCGACGCCCTCGATCGGCGAGATCGCTCCGCCGAGCACGTGGTAGCGGCCGCGGAACTCGCGCGTCTTCTCGATCGCGACGACGTCCTTGGGCTCCTCGACCACGCAGATCACCGTCAGGTCGCGGCGCGGGTCGCGGCACACGCGGCACTCGTCCTGTTCGCTCACGTTGCCGCAGACCTTGCAGAACCGGACCTTGTCCTTGACCTCCGTCAGCGCGCTGACGAGCCGTCGCACGTCCGCAGGGTCCGAGGCCAGCAGGTGGAACGCGATCCGCTGCGCGCTCTTGGGGCCGACGCCGGGCAGCCGGCCGAGCTCGTCGATCAGGTCCTGGACCGCCCCTTCGTACACAGCTACATGCCGGGCAGCCCGAGGCCGCCCATCCCCTGCGTGAGCGGACCCATCTTCTGCTCGCTCAGCTCGGCGGCCGCGCGGGCGCCGTCGCGGATGGCCGCGACGACGAGGTCCTCGAGGCTCTCGACATCGTCGGGGTCCACCGCCTTCGGGTCGATCTTGACCGCCCGGACCTCGCCCGCCCCGGTCAGCGTCGCCGTCACCAGCCCGCCGCCGGCCGTGCCGGTCACCTCGGACTCGGCGAGCTCGGCCTGCGCAGCCAGCATCTGCTGCTGCATCTTCTGGGCCTGCTTCATCAGCTGCTGCATGTTGGGCTGGCCGCCACCTGGTCGCATGCGCCGAACCCTAGAGCCCTGGCTCGCCCAGCGTCTGCACGACCTTCCCACCGAGCTCTGCCTGGACGAGCGCGAGCGCGACGTCCTCCCCGGAGCGGGCGCTCGCGGGCGGCGCCGGCTCGTCCGGGTCGTCCGGCACGGCCTCGTCGCCGGGAGCGAACCCGTCGACGACGGGAGCAGGTCGGTCGGGAGCCGCCGCGGCAGCCCCTGCGACGGTGCACTCGACGTCGAGGTCGGCGCCGACGGAGGCGACCAGCGCCTCCTTGAGCACGTCGATGTGGACGCCGTCGGTGAACTGCTTGGCGAGCGTCGGCGTCGAGAACCCGAGCTGCAGCCGGCGGCCGTTGAGGGCCAGGACCTGCGCGTCGAGGAGCCGGGCGTGCGTGACCCGCTTGCTGCCCTTGACGGCGTCGAGGACGGCGTCCCACGACCGGCGGAGCGCGGCGGCGTCGAGCCCGCCGGCGGGTGCGGCCGCGCCTGGCGCGGCCGGCTCGGGCTCGACCACGG
>JAODNS010000195.1 GCA_025465145.1 Frankiales bacterium | reverse complement strand
GCTGGTGATCAGCGACGAGGTGCGCGAGCTGGCGGTGGCTCCGGGCCCGCCGCTCGCCCTGGCGACCGACCCGTGCCTGCCGCCGCTGGCCGAGCTGGCGGTGGAGCTGCCGGCGGGGGCGCTGCTGGTGCTGTACACGGACGGGCTGACCGACCGCGGCGTCGAGGAACTGGACGCGGTCGCGCTCGCCCGGGTCGCGCTCGGTGCCGAGCCGGAAGCGGCCGCCGACCTGCTGCTCCGCGCGGCGGATGCTGCGGGGCCGGCCGGCGACGACGTCTCGGTGCTGGTGGCGCGGCTGCTGCGCTAGCCGGTCTCGGCGGGCTCGGCGCGGACCTCACCGGCAGCGAGCAGGTCGACGCAGCTGCTGCACAGGTGGACGTCACGGCGTACGAAGAACTCGGCCTCCCCCGCGCAGAGCGCGCAGTCGGGGCGCAGCCGCACGGGCGGTCCGAACGGCACGCGGGTCCGGCTGCCCTTCAGGCTGCCGCGGATGGTGTCGATCCAGCGGCTGCGCTCCTCCGGTGCGGCCGGCACCGGCGCGTCGCGTGCGGCGTCCTCGCGCTCAGCGGCTCGACGCTGCACCTCCGCGTCGTACTGCTGCTTCGGCGACTGCTCCTCGAGCAGCCGGCGCAGCTCGGCGGTGATGACAGCCGCGTCCTGGGCGCTGGTGGGCTGCACCGGAAGCGCGCCCACCCGCTCGCGCAGCTGCCGCGGACGCCAGCCGCGGCCCACGAGCTGGTCGAGCAGCTCGCGGACCGGGGGTGCGTCGAGCTCCCGGATGACCGCGACACGCAAGGAGCCGAACACCTCGGTGGCCGTGATCTGGGCAGCGGTCGGGAGCACCATGCACGCATGGCACCACGCGGCACCGACAGTTGCGGGGCACGACACACGACTGTGGATGTTGAACCCTCAACATCCCGAGTAGGCTGAGCGCATGACGAGGTGGCTGAGCGCGGACGAGCAGGCCGTCTGGCGCGCGTTCCTCGGCGCCAACAAGCTGGTGTTCGAGCAGCTCGACCGCGAGCTGCAGCGGGACGCGAAGATCCCGCACGCGTACTACGAGATCCTCGTCCGGCTGTCCGAGGCGCCGGAGCGGGCGCTGCGGATGAGCGCGCTGGCGGACCGCTCGCAGTCCTCGCGCAGCCGGCTGTCGCACGCCGTCGCGCGACTCGAGGACCAGGGCTGGGTCAAGCGGGAGAGCTGTGCCGAGGACAAGCGCGGCCAGATCGCGCGGCTGACGGACGAGGGCTTCGCCGCGCTGGAGGCCGCCGCGCCGCTGCACGTCGAGAGCGTCCGGCGGCACGTGTTCGACCCGCTCACCGCCGAGCAGCAGCGGCAGCTGAAGGCGATCAGCACCGCGCTGCTCGCCGCCCTGCACGACGACCCGGACGGCCCCGCCCGCACCTGACGGCCTCCCCCAGCCTGCCGGCCGCCCCCAGCCTGCTGCGTCCGGCAGACGGTAGAGCCGGCCCGCGCGAGCGGCCGGACGCAAGGGGGGTCGGGATCCGCGCCCGCCCCGCCCCGCGGCTTGCGTCCGGCAGACGGTAGAGCCGGCCCGCGCGAGCGGCCGGACGCAGGGGGACAACCGGGTCAGGCGGCGAGGGGGAGGACGACGCGGAACGTCGCGCCGTGCCCGACCGCCGTGTCCAGCTCCATCGAGCCGCCGTGCGCGGCCACCAGCGCGGCGACGATCGACAGCCCCAGCCCGCTGCCGCCCTGCGCGCGCGTACGGGACGCGTCCGCCCGGTAGAAGCGCTCGAACGCGCGCGCCGCCGCCTCCGGTGACAGCCCGGGACCCTCGTCCCGTACCTCCACGGCTGCCGTCCCGTCCCCGCTGCTCACCCGCACGGTCACGGGGGTCCCGGCCGGCGTGTGCGTCAGCGCGTTGCCCAGCAGGTTGGCGAACACCTGCCGCAGCCGCGCGTCGTCCCCGATCACCACGGGCGCGTCGTAGGCCGCGACGTCCAGCGCGATGGCCCGCTCCGGCGCGACCGCCTGCGCGTCGTGCACCGCATCGGCCGCCAGGACCAGCAGGTCTACCGGCTCCTGCTGCAGCGGCCGCTGCTGGTCGAGGCGGGCGAGCAGCAGCAGGTCCTCGACGAGCAGCCCCATCCGGGCCGCCTCGCCCTCGACCCGCCCCATCACCCGGTCCAGGTCGGGGCCGACGGGGACCGCGCCCTGCCGGTACAGCTCGGCGAAGCCACGGATCGACGTCAGCGGGGTCCGCAGCTCGTGGGAGGCGTCGGCCACGAAGCGGCGCATCCGCTCCTCCGACGCGCGCGCTGCCGTCTCCGACGCCTGCTGCGCGTGGAAGGCCTGCTCGATCTGGCCGAGCATCGCGTTCAGGGCGCGGGACAGCCGGCCGACCTCGGTACGCGGGTCGTGCTCGGGCACCCGCCGAGTCAGGTCCCCCGCCGCGATCCCCTGCGCCGTCTGCTCCACCTCGACCAGCGGCCGCAGGCTGGTGCGCACCACGCCGTACCCGATCCCGGCGAACAGCAGCAGCACGGCCGCGCCGATGCCCAGCTCCAGCAGGGCGAGCCGGTGCAGCGTCCGACCCACCTCGCTCAGGTCCGCGGCCACGGCGGCCGCACCTCCGGCGACCGGGATGACGACGACCCGCCACTGCCGCCCGGCGCCGGCCGCGTCGAACGGGCGCCCACTGCGCGCGGCCACCTGCGCCGCCGGCACCACCGGCGACCGGCCCGCGAAGGCGCGGGCGACGGTGCCGTCCCCGTCGTAGAGCTGCACCGCGTATTCGTCCGGCCGCTGCAGCCGCGGCCGCGGTGGCTCGTCCCGGTCCGGGCCGCGGCCGGCACTTGCGCGGACCGTCTGCACGAGGTTCTCGTCCACCCGGTCGACGAGGTACCCGCGCAGCGCCGCCGACGCCGCCAGCCCGGAGACGAGCAGCGCCAGCGCCACCAGCACCGTCAGCGCGCCGACCAGCTCGAGCCGCAGCGGGATCCGCCTCACGCCGCGGGCCGGCGCAGCACGTACCCCACCCCCCGCAGCGTCTGCAGCAGCCGCGGCTCGCTGGTGTCGACCTTGCGGCGCAGGTAGGAGACGTAGGACTCCACGACGTTCGCGTCGCCGCCGAAGTCGTAGTTCCAGACGTGGTCGAGGATCTGCGCCTTGCTCAGCACCCGGCCCGGGTTCGCGAGGAAGTACCGCAGCAGCTTGAACTCCGTCGGCGACAGCGACACCGGCGAGCCGGCCTTCCACACCTCGTGCGTCTCGTCGTCGAGCTCGAGATCGGCGAACTCCAGCCGGGTCGCCGTACGCGCCTCGTTCTCGGACGTGCGGCGCAGCACGGCGCGGATGCGGGCCACGACCTCCTCGAGGCTGAACGGCTTCGTGACGTAGTCGTCGCCGCCCAGCGTCAGCCCGGTGACCTTGTCCTCGGTGGCGTCGCGGGCGGTGAGGAACAGCACCGGCGTACGGGTGCCGTCGCCGCGCAGCCGCCGGACGAGCTCGAAGCCGTCCATCTCCGGCATCATCACGTCGAGGACGAGCAGGTCCGGCCGGAACGTCCGCGCCACCTGCAGTGCGGCGGCCCCGTTCGTCGCGGTCTCCACCTCGAAGCCGGCGTACCGCAGCGACGCGGACAGCAGCTCGACGATATTCGGCTCGTCGTCGACGACCAGCAGGCGGGCTTCAGCGGTCACCCGAGCAGTCTGCGCCCGGACCCTGTGCGTTCCCTGTGAGCCCGCTGCGCGTCCGCTGCCAGCAGGAGACGCGGGCGTGACGGCGAACAACGACGGCATGCGCCGTACGCCGATCGTCGTCCTCGCCCTGTCCGCGCTCGCCGTCGGCACCGCCGTCGCCGGGCCGAGCGTCCCGTCGACGCCGGCCACCCCGAAGCCGTACCCGTCGGTGTCGAACGCCGCGACGTACAAGACGTTCGACGCCGCGGGCCGCGTCAACGGCAGCGCGAAGTGGCACTGGACACCCACCGGCGGCAACTGCTGCGAGACGTACGTCGCGAACGCCGGCGGACGGATCCTCGAGTACGGCGGATCGCTCCCGTACTACAGCGACGACAACGGCAGGACCTGGGCGCAGGTCGACTTCCTCACGCCGCTCTACAACGGCGAGGGCGCCCTCGTCGGCGGCCCCGGCGGCGACGTGTTCGGCATCGGCTGGGACCCGTACACCGGCGACCACCTGCAGGGCGTGAAGTACACCGCGAAGACCAAGACGTGGCAGGTCGCGGAGGCCCCCCTCAAGACGCCGTTCTTCGACCGCGAGTGGATCACGTACGCGAAGGGCCCGTTCGTCCTCGACGGCGTCAAGGTGCCGTACGTGACGATCGTGCGCGGCGGGACGGTCACCAAGCAGGTCGAGCTGATCAGCGGCGACGGCCTGTCGTACACGACCGTCAGCACCCCGGCGAACGAGGCGACCAGCGAGCCGGTACGCATGACGATCCCGGTGGTGAAGAACCCGGACGCCGACTCGTGGCAGCCGAACCCCGGGACCTACACCGTGCCGCTCAACGCCGGTGGCGTGCTGCTGCTCAACAACGACTCCGACGGGCTGCCGTGCCCGGCGGCGCGGCTCAACGCGAGCACCACGACGTGGGAGTGCGTGCAGCTGCCGTGGGTGCCGAAGGGCGTCGTCCGGCAGGACTCGCGCGGCTGGCTGACGCAGGTCGAGCAGACGGCCAACAACGAGCTCGAGCTGTCGACGTCGCGCGACGGCGGACGCAGCTGGAAGCGCATGACGCTGACGACGCCGGGCGAGCAGCCGTTCGCGTCGAGCGACTTCTTCGACGTGAAGGTGAACGGCAAGCTCGGCCAGGCGGTCGTGGCGACCCGTGTCAACGACAAGCGCACCAAGGTCGGCCAGGACCTCGTGTGGCGGGTCGACGTCAGCAAGGCGCAGCCGCGGCTGCTCAAGACATACGCCGTCGGCCGCGGCGACCTGGCCACCGGGATCGGCGTCGTGTCTGCGCTGTCCGACCGGTTCGACTTCCCGAGCGTCGCGCTGCTGCCGAACGGCCGGATCGTCGCGTCCTTCGACGACAAGAGCACCCCGAAGGCGCAGGTGCGCGACACCGTCCCGTCGACGAACCCGGACGGGCACAGCCCGGCGATCGCGATCCTGGACTAGCGCAGGACGCTGACCAGCGCCACGAGCGCGAAGGCCGCGAGCAGCAGGCCGGCGCAGCGGCGCACGAGCCCGAGCGGCACGCGCCGGGTCAGCGCCCGGCCGGCCGTCACCGCGACCGCGGCGGCGGTGAGCAGGCCCGCCGCCGCGCCCACGCCCACGGACAGCGCGTCGTCGTAGCGCGCCACGAGGTTGGCCGTGGCGAGCTGCGTGATGTCGCCCCACTCGCCGACGAAGACGAGCCCGAAGCTGGTGGCGAGCACCGGCCACAGCCGGGGCGCGGGCGGCTCGGGCACATCCACCTCCGCCTCCGCCTCGGGGCGGAGCAGCAGGTAGGCGCCGACCGCGAACAGCACGGCGACGACCACCTCGACGACCCGGCGCGGAGCCAGGGTCAGCAGCCGCCCGGCGGCGCAGGCGATCGCGACGTGGACGAGGAACGCGGCACTGACGCCGGTCCACACCCAGCGGCCGGGGTAGCGGGTGCCGAGCACGAGGGTCGCGAGCAGGCTCTTGTCGGGGAGCTCAGCGAGGAAGACGACGACGAAGACGGTTGCGGCGGTGCTCAGGTCCACAGGTTCCTCCGGCGCCGCGCTGCGGACCAGAGACGGGGACGTCTTCGACCCGGCAGCGCGCTGCCACGGTCGAAGGTCTCGCTCACCCGCCCGGCGGACCGGGCGGACGCAGAGGCCGGGCGCGGGGCGCGCCAGGATGTCGACGTCTCTGCCGTTGGAGCTACTCCCCTTCGGCGACAATCCTACGTCAGCAGATGCGGGACAGGAACGGGTACGGGTTCACCGCGGCCCCGCCGCCGGGGTGCCGCTCGAAGTGCACGTGGGACGGGCCGCCGCGCGCGTTGCCGCTGTTGCCGACGTACGCGATGAGCTCGCCGGCGGCGACCCGCTCGCCGCTGCTCGCGACGTTGCTCGCGTTGTGCGCGTAGAAGTACTCCGTGCCGTCGTCGCCGCGCAGGTAGAGCGAGACGCCGCCCGAACTGCTGTAGGCGGTCTTGACCACGCCGGAGGTGACGGCGACGACGCGGGAACCGTACGGCGCGAGCACGTCCGTGCCCTGGTGGCGGTGCCCGGCGCGGGCGTCGCCCCAGTCGTTGGTGAAGTGGTGCGGCCCGTCGACCGGGCACGCGTAGCCGGCGCTGACGACGGCCCGCTTGCTGCGCGAGACGCGCTTGGCGGCCGGCCGGACCACCTGCTTCGCGACCGGCTTCTTCGCCGCCGGCTTCACGGCCGGCTTCGGCGCCGGCTTCGACGCGTTGGGCACGACGGCCGCGCGCACCGGCGGCGGCTCGACCAGGACCTCGACGACCGGCTCGACCGCACCGGCGGAGACGAGCACGTCCGTCGCAGGCCCCGGCAGCACGGCGAGCAGCCCGAGCGCGACCCCGACCAGGCCGAGCAGCGCGGCCGGGACCACGGCGCGCCGACGGGCCGGAGGCGGAGGCTGGACGTGCAAGAGGAACCCGATCCGGGGAGTCTGCTGGGGGACGACCCTCACCCTAGCGAGGTGCGTCCAGGGAGGTTCCGCCGGCCAGCACAGCGAGCGCCGCGGCCTTCCCGCTGCTGCCCGCGATGCCGCCGACGGGCGCCGTCGACGCGCCGCAGGCGAACAGCCCCGCGACCCCCGGCACGGTGTGCCCGGCGAGCCGCCGGGTCGGCCGCACGAAGGCGAGCTGGTCCAGGCTGATGTCCAGGAGTGCGCGGCGAAGGCCGAGACGGGCACGCGGGTGAGGTCCGAGCGCAGCACCGTCTCGAGCAGCGACCCGTACGGCGTGACCAGGTCGTGGACCAGGGCGGCCGGGCCACCGGAGCGCCGCACCGCCTGCAGCAGCGGCCACAGCTGACCGGTCACTGCCTTGGCCACCCCGCCGCGGCTGGACCCGCTCTCCAGCCCGCTGACCGCGGTGCGCACCAGCGGGATCGCGGGGGCCATGAAGTCCCGGTACGCGGCGGCGTCGGCTGGGTCGTGCTCGGCGATGGACGCGACCGTCTGCTCGACGTCGCGCGAGAAGCGCACGATCCGGCCGTCCCGGAAGACCCCCGTCGCGAACGGCTCCATCGGCAGGTACTCGAGCCCCGCCCGGCCAGGTCCAGCTCCGCCGGTATCGACGTCATGTTGATGATGTTGTGCGCGGCCGAGTGCGTGTCGAACAGGTGCCCGGGGATCGTCTCGTCCGTACGGGAGCCGCCGCCGGGCCGGTCGGCAGCCTCCAGCACGACGACGCGGCGACCGGCGCGGGCGAGGTAGCAGGCGGCGACGAGGCCGTTGTGACCGCCGCCGACGACGTAGACGGGTGGCGAGGTCACGGGACGATCCTGTGGAATGGCGGTCGCGCGTGACGAGGCTCACGCGCCGAGGTGGCTGCGTTCGCGTTTCAGCTGAGGCAGGCTGGTGACTGCACCGCGCCGACCAGCCGCCGAGTCCCGCCCCTGGTCCTCGACAGGCGCTCCGTACCCCGGGCGGGAACGGGGGAACCACCTCTCCACGGACGGACCGAACGCTGGTCCGACCTCGGGGCGAAGCCCGTCTGCAGCCGCAGACGAGCCGGGCACTCTCCGCCCGAGCCCGACAGCTCACCCCGCAGGCGTCCGAGAGGTCGCTCCGCCATGTCCAGCCCCAAGCACGCCCGCCATGCCAAGCCGCGATACCAGGCCCGCCACGCGCGCCCGTCGCAGGCACCGGCCCGCGTCGCCGCCGCCTCCGCGGTCGGCAGCTTCCTGATCCCCCTCGCCGCGACCGCGCCGGCGCACGCCGCGGAGCAGCAGGACGGCGCCGTCCGCGTCTCCGGCCCCGGCTCCGCCGTGCGGCCCGGCTCCGCGCCGGTGAGCATCCGCCTGCTCAGCGACGGCCACTACCTCAACGGCGAGCCCGTCGAGGTGCAGATCCCCGAGGGCAGCGGCTGGCGCACGATCGCCAAGGCGTCCACGACCAGCGACGGCCTCGCGCACACCACCGTCTCGGTCACCCGCGACACGCGCGTCCGCGCCCACTACCGCGGCTCGGAGACCACCACCTCCGCGACGAGCGGCAGCGTCGTCATCGACGTCGAGAACTTCGGCGAGCGCGTTCTCGCCGAGGCGCGCCGCCACAACGGCAAGCCGTACCGCTACGGCGCGGTCGGCCCGAGCGCGTTCGACTGCAGCGGCTTCACGCGGTACGTCTTCGGCCGGCTCGGCAAGAGCCTGCCGCACAACGCGTCGGCGCAGCGCTCGTCGGTGCAGGCGGTCTCCCGCGCCAACGCGCGCCCCGGCGACCTGGTCTTCATGGACGGCAACGGCCACGTCGGCATCTACGCCGGCGACGGGATGATGTGGGACGCGCCGCGCGCGGGCAAGAACGTCAGCCTGCGCCGGATCTACGCGAGCTCGTACGCCGTCGGGCGCGTCACCAGCGCGTAGCCGCTTCAGCGGGGCGCCCGATCCGCCGAACTCCTGAGGGTGACCTCTCCGCGGCGTGCCCGTGTGCTGGCGCGCGCGCTCGTTGCCGTGCTCGCCTGTGCCGCCGCCACGGCCGTGCTCTCGCCGCCCGCGTCCGCGGCGCCGGCGGCGCGTCCGTCGGCAGGTGGCGGCTCCGTGCAGGAGCAGGTCAAGGCGATGCAGGCGGCCGTGGAGCGGGCCGGCGCCGAACTGGCTGCCGGCGCGGTCGCGTGGGAGGAGGGCACCGCCCGTTTCGAGGCGCTGCTGCAGCGGCAGTTCGCCGCGCAGCGCCGTACCGAGCACGACGCGCAGCGGACCGCCGACGCGCAGGCACGCGTGAATGCCGTGGCCCGCCGCGCGTACACCCGCCCGCTGCCCGAGACGTGGACCCTCGTCACCACCGTCGACCCGCTCGCGCTGACCCGGTCGCTCGAGACCCTGAACGTCCTGCGCCGGATCGGCGCGACCCAGCGCGGCGCCGTCGAGGCCCTTGCCCGGCAGCGCGCCGGCAGCCAGGACCGGGCGGACCAGCTCGCCGGGCTCCGTCGCCTGGCCCAGGAGGAGCAGGCGCGGCTCGACGCGCAGCTGGAGGCCCTGCAGGAGCGCTCCGCCGCCGTGCTCGCCCAGCTCGAGGC
>JAODNS010000177.1 GCA_025465145.1 Frankiales bacterium | reverse complement strand
GGGCAAGCGCTAGGTCCCGTCCGGGCACGGCTCTACGGTGGCCGCATGACCACTCTGGAGAGCCGTCCCAACACCGCGCTGCTGGTCGTCGACGTGCAGAACGGCGCCGTCACCGGCGCGCACGCGCGCGACGAGGTCGTCGCCAACGTCGCCGCGCTGGTCGAGAAGGCGCGCACGCAGGACGTCCCCGTCGTCTGGGTGCAGCACAACGACAAGGGCATGCCCCGCGACAGCGACCAGTGGCAGCTCGTGCCCGAGCTCAGCCGGGCGGAGGCCGAGCCGCTGGTCGAGAAGCAGTACGGCGACTCGTTCGAGGCGACCGACCTCGAGGACGTGCTGGCCAGGCTGCAGGTCGGGCGGCTGGTCGTCGCCGGCGCGCAGACGGACATGTGCATCCGGTCGACCCTGCACGGCGCGCTGGCCCGCGGCTACGACGCGACGCTGGTGAGCGACGCGCACACGACCGAGGACCTCAGCGAGTATGGCGCGCCGCCGCCGGAGCAGGTGATCGCGCACACCAACATGTACTGGGCCGACCAGAAGGCGCCCGGCCGCACCGCCGGCACGGTGACGACGCAGGAGGTCGACCTCAGCGCGCGCGCCTGAGCCGGTCCAGCTGGTTGCGCGCCTTCTCCGCTCGCGTCTGGGCCTGCGCCACCGCCTGCTGGGCCTGCTCGGCCTGCCGGGCCGCCTTGCGGGTGACCGCCTCGGCGGCGAGGCGCTGCTCCCGCGCGTCCGCCAGCGCCTGCTCCAGCCTGGCCACCTCGGCCTGCGCCGTGTCCTGCTGGGCCTGGGCGCCCCGGTGCCGCCGCGCGGCGTCCTCGCAGGCCCGGACGGCGTCGTCCATCGCGCCCTGCGCCTCCAGCGCGCGTGCGTCGGCAGCGGCGGTGTCAGGCTTCTTCGTCGCCTTGTCGGGTGCGGTGGCCGGCACCTGGGCCGCCGCACCGCCGGTGTCGACCTCGCCGAAGCCGGCGTAGGACAGCGGCCGCACCAGCCGCCCGGTCCGCACCAGCGCGGCGGCCCCCGGATCGGCGAGGGCTGCCTCCAGCGTGCCCTCCACCTCGGCCCGCGCCGCGGCGACGGGCTGCCGTCCGGTCAGCTCGAAGGCGCGTGCCGTCACCGCCCCGACCAGCTGCCGGCGCTGCTCGCCCAGCATCCGCAGCGCATCGCCCTGGCCGGCGCGCTGCGCCTCCGCCAGCGACGGGCCGAGCTGGAGCAGCTGGTCGAGCAGGTCCGGCTCGGTCCGGGCCAGGCTGTTGACCAGCCAGGCGCCGACGGTCGGCTTCCTCAGCGCGGTGATCGCCTTGGCGTTCGGCTTGTCGGCTTTGGCCGCGGCGGCGCGGGCGGCGGTGAACTCCTCGGGTGCCAGCGCGTACAGCTGGTCGGCGGTCTGCTCGAGGTCCACGCGCTGATCGTGCCCGCTACTCCTTGCGGGCCACCGTGGCCGTGGTCGAGCAGCCCTCGTGCGTCGTGTCGCCGTCGTAGGTCACGGTCACGGGGACGGAACGCGCGTTCCCCTTGGGGTACGTCGCCTCCGCGGTGGCTCGGCCGTCGCGGTCGGTCGTCGCGGGGTACGTGGTGCCGTCGAAGGTGAACGTCACGGGCAGGCCCGCGACGGCCCCGTCGGCGCTGGTGAGAAGGGCGGACAGGTGCACGGCCTTCTTCGGTCCGGCCGCCGTGTCGCCGTCGTACGTCAGCGACGTCTTCGCCTTCGCCGGTGGGTCGGCCGGCTTCTCCGCGAAGGTCGCGTCCGTCGCGACCGCCGTCACGAGCGGCTTCTCGAAGCCCCGGCCGTACTGCTCACCGACGCGGCCGTCGCGCTGGCCGGGCAGGAACACCTGGCGCTGCGAGAAGACGATCTCGTCCACCGGGACGGTCTGCCGCGCGTTGTCGCTGTCGGCGAGGAACAGCAGGTGCACGCCGTGCGCGCCGATGTCGCCCTGGAAGAAGCTCGGGTCGTTGTCGACCCGGCCGTCGGCGGGGGTCCAGCAGCGACGCGGCGTGCTGGTGCCGGGGATGGTCGTCGGCTCGCCGGCGCTGCGCAGCTTCAGGCGCGGGCCGGGGTTGGTGCCGGTCGCGTCGTCGAAGCAGGAGTCGTCGCGGTAGTACGGCAGCGCGACGGTGCTCTGCGCGAGGCCGCCGGCGGTGACGCTGGTGGGCTCGAAGGAGTACCGGTCGACGATGGTGCCGGCCTTGCCTGCCGTGACGCTCCAGTCGAGCGCCGCGCCGGGCTTGCCCATGCTCGGGTCGGTGACGTCGAAGCTCTGGTGGTACGGCGCGTTGCACAGCCCGGCCGCCGCGTAGGCGTCGCGGTAGGTCTGCGTGATGTCGCCCGTGCCGTTCGCGTCGTACTTGCTGTTGCACGGGTCGTCGAAGTTGCCGAGCATTTCGTCGTTCTTGCCGTCGACGTCGACGCCGTCCGGGTGCTGCGGGTTGTAGTACTTGGTCATCACGCCCGCGTTGTAGTCCCACTGGGCGTAGATGCCGTCGAGCGGCGGGATCACGTGCACGCGCAGCCAGGTCTTCATGACCATGTCGTCGCGGTAGAAGGTCTCGCGCCGGATGACGTTGGTGCCGCTGTCGGCGCCCCACGTCTCGCGGACGGTGCGCACCGGGCCGGACAGCTCGCCGAGCAGGGTCGAGGAGCCGCCCCAGTTGGTGTCCTCCTCCTCGTACCCGCAGCACGGCGTCTCCGACTCGGCGTCCTGCTGGAACGCGCGGGCCTTCCAGCGGTCGACCAGGTCGTCGCCGTACGTCGTCGCCGCGTCCTCCTTGACCTGGACCTCGGTCATGAGCCAGCGGCCGTCGTAGCGGTACCGGTACCGGTCGGTGGTGATCGTGGCGGTGTCGCGCGGGCGGCGGCGCTGGACGTCCGGGGTGCCGTCGGCCTTGCGCACGACGTTGCCGTCGTCGTCGCAGTACGGGCCGGCGGCGGCGTTGCCGTAGCCGTCGTACGAGGACTGCGACTTCTCGAAGGTGCCGGCGTTGGCGTCGCGCGTGTAGTGGACGTACCCGTTCTCGGCGTTGAACGAGGGCTTGAGGCCGGTCATGACGTACAGGTACGACGTCTGCTGGGTCATCGGGTCGAGGACGGCAACGGCCTTCACGCCGGTGGTGCCGTGCGGGCGGAGCGCGTCGGCCGGGGCCTCGGGGCCGGCGTCCTTCGCCATGAACGCGAGCTCGTCGTTGCTGTCCAGGCCCTTGATCGGGTCCTTCTTGGCCGGGCCGGTGGCCACCGCGGTGCAGATGTCGGGGGCGCTCTCGGTGAAGCGGAAGCCCTCACGCTGGAAGGCGTACGTCGTGTGCTGGTCCTCGCCGGAGTAGACCGAGAATCCGGAGGCGGAGTTGTCGAGGTAGCGGGTGAAGACCTCGTCGACCTGGAAGGGGACCTCCCGGAATGCCTTCGCCGCGGGGTCCCAGCGCCAGCCGGTCAGGGTGCTGACGTCGGTTCCCTCGGGGGCGACGACGGTGCTGCTGTCGACCTCCGGGTCCTCGTAGTGGTTGTGCTCGCACTGCTCGTCGAACGTCTGGCAGT
>JAODNS010000166.1 GCA_025465145.1 Frankiales bacterium | reverse complement strand
GGTCCGCGCCGGCGGCTCGTCTCGGCGCAGGCGGCGGTGCTCGGGCTCGTCCTCGTCCTGGCCCTGCCCACCGCCCGCCGACGCCGCGGCCTGGAACCGGAGGACGTGCCGTGAACCGGCTGTCGCTGCTCGTCGTCACGCTCCTGCTGACGGCCGGGGCCGTCGCGGTGGAGCGGGCCCCGCACGACCCGGCCGCGCCCGCGCGGACGACCAGCGCGCCGGTCACCGGCGCCTCCGTCGTCTGCCCCGACCTGCGCCAGCAGGGCGACGTGCTGCGCACGCGGGTCAGCGCCGGCGTCGCCGGCTCGGACGTGGCGGGACCAGGCAGCCTGCTGGCGCAGCCGCTGCGCGGCAAGGGCACGCCCGCGCCGCTGCCGGTCGACCGCCCCGGCCAGGTCGCCGCCGGGCTCGGCACCGACATCGACGGGGATGCCCTCGTCGTCACCGCCCGCGGCCCGCTCGCCGCCGGCCTGGAGCTCGAGCAGGTGACCCGCGCCGTCGGCGGCCCCAACCGCGGCCTCGCCGGGCTGCGCTGCCAGCCGCCGAGCACCGACTCCTGGTTCGTCGGCGGCTCGACGAAAGTCGGCGACGCCAGCCTGCTCGTCCTCGCCAACGTGGACGACGCGCCGGCCGTCGTCGACGTCACCGTCTGGACCGGCGCCGGGCCGGTCGACCCGCGGCCCGGCCGCGGCATCACCGTCGCCGCTCGGTCGCGCGCCGCCGTCGCCCTCGACACCCTCGCCCCCGACCGCGACCTGCTCGCCGTGCACGTCGTCGTGCAGCGCGGTCGCGTCGCCTCCGCGCTGCGGCACGCCCGCTTCGACGGCCGGGTGCCCCGCGGCGTCGAGTGGGTCCCGCCGGCGCTGCCGCCCGCCGCGAGCGTCGTCGTACCCGGCCTGCCGCAAGGGCCTGGTCGCCGCGTCGTCCTCGTCACCAACCCGGGTCCGGACCCCACGATCGTCCAGCTGCAGCTGACGACCGACGAGGCGCAGTTCGTCCCGACGGGGCTCGACGCGGTCGAGGTGCCGGCCGGCACCACCGTGGCCACCGACATCACGCTGCTCACCGACGGCACGCCCGCCGCCGTGCGGGTCAGCTCCGACGGCGGCCCCGTCCTCGCCGGCGCCTTCGTCTACGACTCTCAGGGCACGTCGCAGGTGAAGGAGTTCGCGTACGCGGGGAGCACCGGGCCGCTCGTCGGTGGCGCGCTGCTCACCGACCTCGTGCTGGACCGTCCGACCGAGTCGACGCTGCTGCTCACCGCGCCGGCCGGTGAAGCCGTCGTGACGGTGACGCCGGTGCCGGTGGTCGGCCAGTCGGGCCCGCTGCCGCCGGCCAAGCAGGTCACGGTCCCCGGCGGTCGGACCCTCGCGCTGCGGCTGTCGACCTTCCTGCCGCCGGGCGCGAGCGGCCGCTTCGCCGTCGAGGTCCGGCCGGTGCGGGCCGCGCCGGTCTACGCGTCCCGGTACCTGCGCGAGCGCGGCGACCTCGGCCCGCTCACCACCCTGCTCGAGCTGCGCGGCGCGGCGCAGCGCGTACCGCTGCCTGCCGTCGTCCGCGATCCCGCCGTCGGCGTCAGTCGCTAGCCGGGTCGACCTCGTCCGGGTCGAGCCCCAGCAGGCGGGCCACCTGGTCGACGACCACGTCGTGCACGAGGTCGGCGAGGTCCCCGCGGTCCACCGCGCGCGCCTCGAGCGGCCGGCGGTAGACGACCACCCGCGCCGGCGTGGCCTCGCCCCGCTCGTCCACGGCGGCGGGCAGCAGCCGACCCAGCGGTACGGCGCCGCCCGCGGTCTCGTCAGCGACCACGTCCTCGTCGTAGACCGGCTCCACGCCCGACGGCGGCACGGCCGGCACGTCCTCGACGGCGAACTCGACGCCCTCGAGCTGCTTGGCCCAGCGCTCCTCGAGGTGCTCAACGGCGTCCAGCACCAGGTCGTCGAAGCGCTCGCCGCGCGTCTGTGACAGCGGCACCCGCACGTCCCGCCCGGCGAGCTGCACGGTCGGCGGCACCAGCACCCCGCGCAGTCCGCGCCCGTGCCGGTCCCGCCGGCGCCGGTTGCTCGTCACGAGCCGGGAGGCTAGGCGACACGAGCCGCGGTCGGCCCCTCCTGGTGGTCTCCGGGAGCGGCGACGGCTACCGTCCCGCTGGTGAGCCCCGTCCGGCGCTGCTCGCGCTCCGCGTGCAGCCTTCCCGCCATCGCCACGCTCACCTATGTCTACGCCGACTCCACCGCGGTCGTCGGTCCGCTGGCCGTGCACGCCGAGCCGCACTGCTACGACCTGTGCGAGGCGCATGCCGAGCGGCTGACCGCGCCGCGCGGCTGGGAGGTCGTGCGGCACGAGCCGTCCGCCGACACCGTCGTCGCTCGCAGCTCGGACGACCTGGAGGCGCTCGCGGACGCCGTGCGCGAGGCGGCCCGCCCACGACCGGGCAGTACCCCGCCGGAGCCGGGCACCGGGCGCCGCGGGCACCTGCGCGCGCTCCCCACGCCGGGCTGACAGTCCGTTTTGTCCCAGACACGCCGGTGGTTCAAGCAGATCCAGGATTACGCCGAACGGGTGTCAACACCTTCTCCCGCCGGAAGCCGGCTCAGACTCCTGGAGCGCCCGATGTCCCTCGTGACCACCCCCGCCAGCAAGCTCGGCACCTGCGGCACCTGCGTCAGCACCCGCATCACCGAGATCACCATGACGCTGACGGACGGCTCGATCGTGGACTTCGTGTCCTGCCACTCGTGCGAGACCAAGTCCTGGAAGCAGGGCGGCGTGGACCTCGACATCACCTCGGTCCTCGGCAAGGCCAAGAAGCACAAGGTCGCCGCCTAGCTCCTGCGCGTCGAGCGGCGGCCGTAGCACCGGCAGCCGCTCGACGCAGCGGCCGGCAGCCGTAGCACCGGCAGCCGCTCGCTAGGGTCGGGGACGTGCCCGCCCCCCGCGACCTGTCCACGATCATCAAGGCGTACGACGTCCGCGGGGTCGTCCCGGACCAGCTCGACGCCGACATCGCCCGGGCCATCGGCGCGGCGTTCGCCCGGTTCGCCGGCTCCCCGCGCATCGTCGTCGCGCGGGACATGCGCGAGTCCGGCGTCGAGCTGAGCAAGGCGTTCGCCGAGGGCGCCACCGCGCAAGGGGTCGACGTCGTCGACGCGGGGATGGGCTCCACCGACCTGCTCTACTTCGCGGCCGGCAGCCTCGACCTGCCGGGCGCGATGTTCACGGCCAGCCACAACCCGGCCAAGTACAACGGGATCAAGCTCTGCCTCGCCGGCGCGAAGCCGGTGGGCCAGGACAGCGGCCTCGCGCAGATCCGCGCCGACGCGGAGTCGTACCTCGTCGACGGGCTGCCTGCCTTCGACGGCACCCCCGGCACCGTCACCGAGCACCCGGTGCTCGAGGACTACGCCGCGTACATGAAGCACCTGGTCCCCGGGCTGGAGGGGATGCGTCCGCTGAAGGTCGTCGTCGACGCCGGCAACGGCATGGGCGGCCTGACGGTCCCCGTCGTGTTCCAGGGCCTGCCGCTGGACACCGCCGACCTCTACTTCGAGCTCGACGGGTCGTTCCCGAACCACGAGGCGAACCCGATCGAGCCCGAGAACCTGCGCGACCTGCAGGCCGCTGTGCTCGAGCACAAGGCCGATCTCGGCCTCGCCTTCGACGGCGACGCGGACCGCTGCTTCGTCGTCGACGAGCGCGGCGAGATCGTGTCGCCCTCGGTGCTCACGGCGCTGATCGCCGTCCGCGAGCTGGCACGCGAACCCGGCTCGACGGTGATCCACAACCTGATCACCTCGAAGGCGGTGCCGGAGATCGTGCGGCAGCACGGGGGCACGCCGGTCCGCACCCGCGTCGGCCACTCGTTCATCAAGGCGGAGATGGCCCGTACGGGGGCCGTCTTCGGCGGCGAGCACTCCGGCCACTTCTACTTCCGCGAGTTCTGGAACGCCGACTCCGGCATGCTCGCCGCACTGCACACCCTCGCGGCCCTCGGCGAGACCGACGGCACGTTGTCCGCGCTGCTGTCGAGCTACAGCCCGTACGTGCCGTCCGGCGAGATCAACTCGACGGTGCAGGACTCGACCGCGAAGGTCGCGCAGATCAAGGCGCAGTACGCGGGCCTCGAGCAGGACGAGCTCGACGGCCTGACCGTGACGAGTCCGGACGGCTGGTGGTTCAACGTCCGCGCGTCGAACACCGAGCCGCTGCTCCGCCTGAACGTCGAGGGGCCGGACGAGGCGTCCATGGCGCGGGTCCGCGACGAGGTCCTCGAGCTGATCCGCGGTCAGTAGGCTGCCGCCATGAAGCTCAACGCGTCGCTGCTCGAGATCCTCGCCTGCCCTGACTGCAAGTCGCCGCTGCGCGCCGACGAGGCCGCGTCGGAGCTGGTGTGCACCGGCTGCGGGCTCGCGTACCCGGTCCGCGACGACATCCCGGTGCTCCTCGTCGACGAGGCCCGCAAGCCCTCGTGACGCTCGACCTCGACGAGGTCGCGGCGCTCGAGGCGGGTGACCCGGCAGGCATGCTGCCCGCGGTCGCCTCCGGCGCCGCCCAGGTCCGCGAGGCCGCGCTGCTGGCTCGCGAGGCGGGGCTGGGCGAGCTCGCCGACGACGGCCGCCCACGCGCGGTCGTGGTGTGCGGCATGGGTGGATCCGGCATCGCCGGCGACGTCCTCGCCGCCGTCTGCGGCACGGGCGCTCCCGTCCCGGTGCTGACCCACCGCGGGTACGGGCTGCCCGGCTGGGTCGGGGCGGCCGACCTCGTCGTCGCCGTCTCCTGCTCGGGCTCCACGGAGGAGACGCTGTCCGCGCTGGAGGAGGCGGTCCGTCGCGGCTGCCGCCTGCTCGTCGTCGGCGCCGCCGACTCGCCGCTGCAGGCGCTGGGCGAGCGCGGCCGGGCCGTCTTCGTCCCGGTGACGCAGGGCCGCCAGCCGCGCGCAACCGTATGGGCGCTGTCCACGCCGCTGGTCGTCGCCGCCGACGCCCTCGGGCTGGTGCAGGCGGGCGAGGACGTGGTGGAGGCCGCCGCGGTGCAGCTCGAGCAGGTCGCGCTGCGCTGCCGGCTGGATGCCGACCACTACGTCAACCCGGCCAAGCTGCTGGCGATGGAGCTGTCCGGAGCGCTGCCGGTCACCTGGGGCACCTCCCCGCTGGCCGGGATCGCCGCGTACCGGTTCGTCTGCCAGCTCAACGAGAACAGCAAGACGCCCGGGGTGTGGGGCGTGCTGCCGGAGGCGAACCACAACCAGGTCGTCACGTTCGACGGGCCGTTCGCGACCGGTCTGTCCGGAGACGACTTCTTCCGGGACCGCACCGAGGACGACGAGGGCGGGCCGAGCATGCGGCTGGTGCTGCTCCGCGACACCGAGGAGCACCCGCAGGTGACCCGCCGGGCCGATGTCTCGAGGCAGCTGGCCGAGGACCGCGGGATCGGCGTCTCGTCGCTGCAGGCTGAGGGCTCGTCGTCGTTCGAGCGGCTCGCATCTCTCGTCGGGCTGGGCGACTGGGCCAGCACCTACCTGGCGCTGCTGGAGGGTCGGGACCCGACGCCGGTCGACGCCATCACCGAGCTGAAGCAGAGGATCCGCCAATGAGCAGAGGCTGCGCGCGTGGCTCCGCGACGGAGGAGCGGAATCCCCGGGTGCTGCCGGAGCGAAGGGACGTGTCGCAGTGAGCGCAAGCGGCGGTAGCAAGGCGATCATCGCGGCCCTGGGGGCGAACGTGGCCATCGCGGCGGCCAAGTTCGTCGCCTTCTTCTTCACCGGCTCGTCGGCGATGCTCGCCGAGGGCGTGCACTCGGTCGCCGACAGCGGCAACCAGGTGCTGCTGCTGGTCGGCCAGAAGCGCGGCGCGCGCGCGGCCGACGAGCGGCACCCGTTCGGCTACGGCCGGGACCGCTACTTCTACTCGTTCGTCGTCGCGCTCGTGCTGTTCAGCGTCGGCGGGCTCTTCTCGCTGTACGAGGGCAACCACAAGCTGCACGAGCACGAGCCGCTGGAGTCGCCGGCCTGGGCCTTCGGGGTGCTGACGTTCGCGATCATCGCGGAGTCGTTCTCGTTCCGGACCGCCATCCGCGAGTCTCGGCCCGGCAAGGGCACCGGCAGCTGGTACCAATTCGTCCGCCGCAGCAAGTCGCCCGAGCTGCCGGTGGTGCTGCTCGAGGACCTCGCCGCACTCATGGGTCTGGTCCTGGCACTGGTCGGCGTGACGCTCGCCGTCGTCACCGAGGACCCGATCTGGGACGCCGTCGGCACACTCGCCATCGGCGTGCTGCTGCTCACCGTCGCGGTCGTGTTGGCCATCGAGATGAAGGGCCTGCTCATCGGCGAGTCCGCCTCCGCCGAGGCGGTCGACGCGATCCGGGCGGCACTCGTGGACGGGCAGTCGATCACCCGCGTCATCCACCTCAAGACGCTGCACCTCGGTCCGGACGAGCTGCTCGTCGCGGCGAAGGTCGCCGTGGCGCCCGGCCTCACCCTGCCCGCGGTGGCGCGGGCGATCGACGAGGCGGAGGTGCGGGTACGCGCGGTCGAGCCGCTCGCCCGGGCGATGTACCTCGAGCCCGACCTCGACCGGGGCGGAACGCCATAGCCCTGGCGCCGCTGCGGTCGGCGCCGTTCCGCTGGCTGGTCGCCGGCCGCACGATCAACCTGCTCGGGAGCGCGGCCGCGCCCATCGCGCTCGCCTTCGCGGTGCTCGACCTGCCCGGCTCCCCGACTGACCTCGGGATCGTCGTCGCGGCCCGATCCGTCACGAACGTGCTGCTGCTCCTGTACGGCGGTGTGCTCGCCGACCGGCTGCCGCGCCGGCTCCTGCTCGTCGGGTCCGCAAGTGGCGCGGCGGTGACGCAGGCAGCTGTCGCAGCCCTGGTCCTGACCGGCAGCGCCGACGTCTGGTCGCTTGCGCTGCTGTCCGCGGTCAACGGTGCGGTCTCGGGAGTGGGGATGCCGGCGGCCCTCTCGGTGCTGCCGCAGACCGTGCCGCCGGAGCACCTGGTCACAGGCAATGCGGTGGCGCGGCTGGCCGGCAACAGCACCAACATCCTCGGCCTCAGCGCCGGCGGCGCCGTGGTCACGTTGGTCGGCCCGGGCTGGGGGATCGCGGTGGACGCGGCCACGTTCGCGGTGGCTGCCTTCTGCTTCTCGCGGCTCCCGTCGGTCGCAGGTACGGCCGACCGGCGGCCTGTGCTCACGGACCTGCGCGAGGGGTGGAGGGAGTTCCGCTCGCGGGCGTGGGTCTGGGTGGTGGTGGCGCAGTTCCTCGTCGTCAACGCGGCTCTGGCCGGAGCCGAGAGTGTGCTCGGACCGGTCGTCGCGGATCGGACCATCGGCCGCGGCCCATACGGCGTGGTGCTGGCCGCCAGCGCCGCCGGGTTCCTCCTCGGGTCCTTGGTCGCGCTGCGGTACCGGCCGCGGCGGATGCTCCGATTCGGCGTTGCCGTCATCCTCGCAGCTGCGCTGCCGTCGCTCGCCCTGGCCCTGCGGCCGGGGTTCGTGCTGCTGGTCGGCGCCTTCTTCCTGGCCGGGGTCGGGATGGACCTGTTCAGCGTTGCCTGGGACGTGGCGCTGCAGGAGAACGTGCCGGCGGACCGGCTGTCGCGGGTCTACTCGTACGACGCGCTGGGCTCCTTCCTCGCCATCCCACTGGGGCAGGTGGTCGTCGGACCGGTGGCGGAGGCGATCGGCACCCGGGCCACGTTGCTCGTGCTGGCCGGCGCTGTGGTGGCAGCGACGCTGCTGGCGCTGGCCAGCAGCAGTGTCCGCGGGCTGGAGCGGCGGCCGGCGCCCGCTGGGTGACGTGCCGGAAATCCCCTGTGCACAGGGGATTTCGCGGTCCGGAATTGTCGGAGGTCGCTCGTACGGTTCGGTCA
>JAODNS010000138.1 GCA_025465145.1 Frankiales bacterium | reverse complement strand
AGTTCTCCACATGGTGTGGAGGACCCGCTCCACAACTGTGGAGAACCCGGGAGCAGGAGGGCGGACCAGAATCATGCGCTGCCCCTTCTGCCGGCACGACGACTCGCGGGTCGTGGACAGCCGCGAGACGAACGACGGCGACGCCATCCGCCGGCGCCGCTCGTGCGGCGAGTGCGGCCGGCGCTTCACCACGGTCGAGGAGATGAGCCTCGCCGTGGTGAAGCGCAGCGGGGTCACCGAGCCGTTCAGCCGCGCCAAGATCGTCAGCGGCGTCCGGAAGGCCTGTCAGGGCCGACCGGTGGAGGAGGACGACCTGGCGCTGCTCGCGCAGCGCGTCGAGGAGACGATCCGCGCCAGCGGGACCGCTGAGGTCCCCGCCGACGAGGTCGGCCTGGCCATCCTCGAGCCGCTCCGCGAGCTGGACGAGGTCGCGTACCTGCGCTTCGCCAGCGTCTACCGCAGCTTCGAGTCGCTCGCCGACTTCGAGGCCGAGATCACCGCGCTCCGGGCCAGTCACAGCGCGAGCCACATCCAGCTTCAGAACACCTAGCCACAGACGAATGCCGCGGCGCCCGCGGTTGTTGTACTTCACGACGAGGAAAGCAGGAACGGCATGACCGAGACCGACGCACGGACGACGACCCCGGCGCAGCGCAAGAACGCGCGGCTGCGCATCGAGCGCGTCCACACCACCGCGGGTGTGCACCCGTACGACCAGGTGGAGTGGGAGCGCCGCGACGTCGTCATGACCAACTGGCGCGACGGCTCGGTCAACTTCGAGCAGCGCGGGGTCGAGTTCCCGGTCGAGTGGTCGGTCAACGCCGCCAACATCGTCACCACGAAGTACTTCCGCGGCGCCGTCGGCACCGAGGCACGCGAGTCGAGCCTGCGCCAGCTCATCGACCGCGTGGTCATGAAGTACGTCGGCGCCGGCCGCGAGCACGGCTACTTCGCCAGCGACGACGACGCCGTCGTGTTCCAGCACGAGCTCACGTACATGCTCCTGCACCAGGTGTTCAGCTTCAACAGCCCGGTCTGGTTCAACGTCGGCACGTCCAGCCCGCAGCAGGTCAGCGCCTGCTTCATCCTCGCCGTCGACGACCAGATGGACTCGATCCTGAACTGGTACCGCGAGGAGGGCCTGATCTTCAAGGGCGGCTCCGGCGCTGGCCTCAACCTGTCTCGCATCCGCTCGTCCAAGGAGCTGCTGTCCTCCGGCGGCACCGCCTCCGGGCCCGTCTCCTTCATGCGCGGCGCAGACGCCTCCGCCGGCACCATCAAGTCCGGTGGCGCCACCCGCCGCGCCGCGAAGATGGTCGTGCTCGACGTGGACCACCCCGACATCGAGGAGTTCATCGAGACGAAGGCGCGCGAGGAGGACAAGATCCGCGCGCTGCGCGACGCCGGCTTCGACATGGACCTCGGCGGCAAGGACATCGTCAGCGTCCAGTACCAGAACGCCAACAACTCCGTCCGCGTCACCGACGAGTTCATGCGCGCGGTCGAGGAGGGCACCGAGTTCGGCCTGCGCGGCCGCCACGACGGCCAGGTCATCGAGACCGTCGACGCCCGCGAGCTGTGGAAGAAGCTGGCCACCGCCGCGTGGGAGTGCGCCGACCCCGGCATCCAGTACGACGACACGATCAACGACTGGCACACCAACCCCGAGACCGGCCGGATCACCGCGTCGAACCCGTGCAGCGAGTACATGTCGCTGGACAACTCCTCGTGCAACCTCGCCTCGCTGAACCTCATGAAGTTCCTGCGCGAGGACGGCACGTTCGACGCGAAGCTGTTCGCCAAGTCGGTCGAGCTGATCATCACCGCGATGGACATCTCCATCTGCTTCGCCGACTTCCCGACCGAGCCGATCGGCGTGACGACCCGCGCCTACCGCCAGCTCGGGATCGGCTACGCCAACCTCGGCGCGCTGCTCATGGCGACCGGGCACGCGTACGACAGCGACGGCGGCCGCGCCCTCGCCGGCGCCATCACCTCGCTGATGACCGGCACCGCGTACAAGCGCTCCGCCGAGCTGGCCGCGATCGTCGGCCCGTACGAGGGCTACGCCCGCAACGCGACGCCGCACAAGCGGGTCATGCGCAAGCACGCCGCCGCCAACGACGCCGTCCGCGCTGTCGGTGCCGACGACGCGCGGATTCTGCACGAGGCCACGAAGGCGTGGCAGGAGTGCCTCGCGCTCGGCGAGAAGAACGGCTACCGCAACGCGCAGGCGTCGGTCATCGCGCCCACCGGCACGATCGGTCTGATGATGGACTGCGACACGACCGGGCTCGAGCCCGACCTCGCGCTGGTGAAGTTCAAGAAGCTCGTCGGCGGCGCGTCGATGCAGATCGTCAACCAGACGGTGCCGCGGGCGCTGCGCGCGCTCGGGTACCAGGAGGAGTCGGTCGAGGCGATCGTCGAGCACATCGCCGAGAAGGGGAACGTCCTCGACGCCCCGGGCCTCAAGCCCGAGCACTACAGCGTCTTCGACTGCGCGATGGGCGAGCGGTCCATCAGCCCGATGGGCCACGTCCGGATGATGGCCGCGATCCAGCCGTTCGTGTCCGGTGCGCTGTCCAAGACGGTCAACCTGCCAGCCGAGGCCACGGTCGAGGACGTCGCAGACGTCTACTTCCAGGGCTGGAAGATGGGCCTCAAGGCGCTGGCGATCTACCGCAACAACAGCAAGGTCGGCCAGCCGCTGACGGACAAGAAGCAGAAGGCCGACTCCTCCGACGATGTGCTGATCGCGTCGCGGCCGGTCCGCAAGCGGCTGCCCAAGAGCCGCACCGGCCAGACGGTGTCGTTCTCCATTGCGGGTGCCGAGGGCTACATGACGGCCAACGCGTACGAGGACGGCTCGCTCGGCGAGGTCTTCATCAAGATGAGCAAGCAAGGCTCGACCCTCGCTGGCGTGATGGACGCGTTCTCGGTGTCCATCTCCATCGCACTGCAGTACGGCGTGCCGCTCGAGACCTACGTCTCGAAGTTCACGAACATGCGGTTCGACCCGGCCGGCATGACGGACGACGCGGACATCCGGATCGCGCAGTCCGTCATGGACTACCTGTTCCGCCGGCTGGCGCTGGACTTCCTGC
>JAODNS010000116.1 GCA_025465145.1 Frankiales bacterium | reverse complement strand
GGACGCGGCGGGCGCCAGCTTCATCCCGCCGCCGTACCGGCCCGAGTTGGACACCCCCACCGACCAGCCCGTGACCGTCAGCGGCGAGCCGTCCACGACGCAGGTGAACGTCGCCGGCTGCCAGGACGCCACGGTGGCAAGTGACCCGTACAGGTAGACCAGCTGCCCGAGAGGGAGCCGAGACGCGAGCACCCGCTCCTGCACGTCGCTGTCGAACCCGATCGACGCGATCCCGAGGAACGCGGCCGATCCGGCGTAGCCCACGTCGACCGCCCGCTCCTCGCCGGAGGACAAGACAGCGCATGCGAGAACCGGGTCCTGCGGGATCCCGACAGCCCGGCAGAAGTCGTTGCCGCGGCCGCCGGGCAGCACGCCCATGAGTCCGCGAGCAGCAGCCACCGTCCCGGCGACGCGGCCGACGATCCCGTCGCCGCCCATCGCGACGACGACCCGGTCGTCGGCACACGCTGCCGCAGCGAGCTCGTCCGCGTGCTCCAGCGACGTCGTCGGCGTGACCACCAGGTCGTGCCCCGCGGAGCGCAGCGCGGCCTCGACCGACGGCAGAAGCTTGGCCGCACGGCCCCCGCCGGCCGACGGGTTGACGACCAGCTGCAGGCGGCGCGACAACGGGGCTCCTAGGGGATCAGCTTGCCGGGGTTGAGGATCCCGGCCGGGTCGAGCAGGGCCTTCACCGACCGCAGCACCTCGACGCCGAGCGGTCCGATCTCCGCGGTCATCCAGTCGCGGAGGTCGGTGCCCACGGCGTGGTGGTGCGTGATGGTCGCACCGCTGCCCACGATCGCGTCGGAAGCGGCGCGCTTCGCCGCCGTCCACTGGCCGACCGGGTCGTCCGACTGCCGGCCCAGGACGGTGAAGTACAGCGACGCGCCCTGCGGGTACAGGTGGGACACGTGGCACATCACCACCGCCCCGGGCAGGGCTCCCGCGAGTGCAGACCGGACGGAGCCGTGCGTACGGAGGAGCGACGACCAGCGGGCTGACGTCTCCAGCGTCTCCACCAGGACGCCGGCGTCCAGCAGGTCGTCGCGCAGGTACGGCCCGTCGTACCTGCCGTGCGCCCACTTCTCGCCGGCCGAGGTTCCGACAGACAGAGCGCCCTCAACGACGGAAAGCGACGCCTTCCGCCGCGCCGTCACCGTCGTGCCCTCCCAGCCGAACACGGCGAAGCAGGAGGCGCGACGCGCACGCAGGTACGCCCGCTGCGTGCGGGACGCTCCGGACAGCGCGAGCTGCACCCGCGTCTCGTCCGGGTCGGACAGCCGCGCCACGTCCGGCGCCACGCCCGCCTGCTCCATCGCGCGCAGCGCCGCCACGCCCTCGGCGAAGCTCCGGAAGAAGAAGCCCTCGTACCGCTTCACCTCGGGAACCCGCCGCACGCGCACCGTCACCTCGGTGATCACGCCGAAGACGCCCTCGGAGCCGACGACCAGCGCGCGCAGGTCCGGCCCGGCAGCCGAAGCCGCGCCGCGTCCCAGTCGCAGCTCGCCGGCCGGCGTCTGCACGACGACGCCGAGCACCAGCTCGTCGAACCGCCCGTACCCGGTCGAGGCCTGACCCGAGGAGCGCGTCGCTGCGAAGCCGCCGATGGTCGCGTACTCGTACGACTGCGGGAAGTGCCCCAGCGTCAGGCCGCGCGCGTTCAGCAGCCGCTCCGCCTCGGGGCCACGCACCCCTGGCTGGAAGGTCGCCGTCAGCGACTCCTCGTCGACGTCCAGCAGCTGGTCGAGCCGCGACAGGTCGAGCGCGATGACGGAGGAGAAGCTCCCGCGCAACGGGGAGACGCCGCCGACGACCGAGGTCCCGCCCCCGTACGGGACCACCGCGATCCCGCGCGACGAGCAGTCCCGCAGCAGCGCGGCCACGTCGGCGGCATCGGCGGGGGAGACCACCCCGTCGGGTGCGTCGACGGAGCCGGAGCGCAGCGCAAGCAGGTCGAGGTAGCTGCTGCCGGTCGCGAAGCGGGCGCGCACCTCGTCATCGGTGTGCGCTCCCGGCAGGTCCAGGCGAGACGGCGGGACGGAGACGGACGCAGCCGCCGGACGCGCCGGCCCGCTGCCGATCTCCCGGTGCAGCCAGGCGAGCGCGTGCGGCGGGAGCCCCGCCCGTCGCGTCGGATCGCCCCAGCCCGCGTAGACCATGCGTACAGTGTGACACATGACGTCACACCGTCACATGACGCTGGACCCGTTGCTGTCCGCCGCCCGCGACTGCGTCATGGACGTCGGCTTCCGCCGGACGACGCTCGCCGACGTCGCGCGGCGGGCTGGCGTGAGTCGGATGACGGTGTACCGGCAGTACGGGGACCTGCCGACGATCGTTTCCGCGCTGCTCACCTGCGAGCTGGTCGCGCTCATCGACGACGTGCAGCAGGAGGTCGAGCACCTGCCGAGCGCGCGCGAGCGGCTGGTCGAGGCGGGGGTACGGCTGGTGCAGGAGCTCGTCTCCCACCCGCTGTACCGCCGGGTCCTGGACGTCGATCCCGAGCTGCTGCTCCCGCTGGTCGTCGACCGCTTCGGCTCGACCCAGCAGGCCGCGATCGACGTCCTCGCGGAGCAGGTCGCCGCCGGCCAGCAGGACGGCAGCATCGGGCCGGGAGATCCGCGCCTGCTCGCGACCTGCCTGCAGCTGACCGCGCAGTCGTTCGTCTTTTCCGCCCGCGTCGTGGAGGGGCAGGACGTGCTGCCCGAGCTGCGCCGCCTGCTCGACAGCTACCTGCGGCCATGAGCGGTCCGTACCTGACCCGCGAGCGCCGCGCGCGCGAGCTCGAGACGCTCGACGAGGTCGACGTCCTCGTCATCGGCGGCGGCGTCACCGGCTGCGGCGTCGCCCTCGACGCGGCCAGCCGCCGGCTGTCGGTGGCGCTGGTGGAGAAGGACGACCTCGCGCACGGCACCTCGCGCTGGTCGTCCAAGCTCGTGCACGGCGGGCTGCGGTACCTCGCTTCGGGCGACGTCGGCCTCGCGCTGGACAGCGCCCGGGAGCGCGACGTCCTGCTGCGCCGTACGGCTCCGCACCTGGTCCGGCCGCTGCCCATGCTGGTGCCGCTCGGCGACGACCTGTCGCGCACCGACGGCCTGCTCTTCGACGCCGGGCACCGGACCGCGGACGTCCTCCGGCTGATGGCCGGGACGCCGCGCGCCGCCCTGCCCCGGCCGCGGCGGCTCGGCGTCACCGAGACCGTGCGGCTCCTGCCGGCCGTGAAGCGGGACGGGCTGCGCGGCGCGCTGCTCAACTGGGACGGTCAGCTCGAGGACGACGCGCGGCTCGTCGTCGCCCTGGCCCGTACGGCCGCCAGCTACGGCGCCCGCATCCTCACCCGCGTCACCGCCACCGGCCCCACGACCATGCGCGATGAGCTCACCGGCCAGACGCTGAGCATTCGGGCCCGGCACGTCGTCAACGCCACCGGCGCCTGGGCCGACCGGCTTGCCCCCGAGACGCGGCTGCGCCCCAGCAAGGGGGTGCACGTCGTCCTCGCGAGCAGCACCCTCGGCAACCCGACCGCGTCGCTCACCGTGCCGGTGCCGGGGGAGCGGAACCGGTACGTCTTCGCGCAGCCGCACCCGGACGGGATCGTCCACGTCGGTCTCACCGACGACCCGGTCCTCGGCCCGCTGCCCGAGGTGCCGCGCGCGAACGAGGACGAGATCCGGTTCCTGCTCGACACGCTGTCGACCGGCCTGCAGCGGCCGCTGTCGCGCAGCGACGTCATCGGCAGCTTCGCCGGTGTCCGCCCACTGCTCGCCGGCGTGGAGGGCCGCACCGCTGACCTGTCCCGCCGGCACGCGGTCGTGCAGGGCGAGGACGGGATGTGGACCGTGCTCGGCGGGAAGCTGACGACGTACCGGCGCATGGCCCAGGACGTGGTCGACCGGATCAGCGAGAACCCCTGCCGCACAAGGGATCTGCCGCTGGTCGGGGCGACCGGACCGGTGCCGCACGACGTCCCGGTACGGCTCGTCCGGCGCTACGGCAGCGAGGCCCGCGACGTGGCCGCGTTGGGTGACCCGACCGAGCCGGTGGCGCCCGGCGTACCCGTCCTGAAGGTCGAGCTCGAGTGGGGGCTGCGCGCCGAGGGAGCCCTGACGGCAGAGGACCTGCTCGAGCGGCGCACCCGGCTGTCGCTGGTGGACGCCTGGCAGGAGGCCGCGCGACCGGCGGCCGAGGCGGTCATGGCTCCAGCGACTGCCTGATGATCTGGACCGCCTCCTCGACGCGGTCGCGACGGGTGCGGTGCGACAGCAGGCACATCCGGAGGAACGTCCGGCCGCGCACCGGCGCCGACGACAGCCACATCCGGCCGGTGCCGTTGATGCGGTCGAGCAGCGCGTCGGGGTCGGCGGACAGCGGCCGGAACGCGACCAGCGACAGGTCCGGCCCCCCGGCCAGCTCCAGGTCCAGCCCGGACAGCGCGCCGTGCAGCTCCCGCGCGAGGTCGAGTTTCTCGTCCAGCGCGTCGACGAACGCCTGCGTCCCGTGCAGGTGCAGCGGCAGCCACAGCCGCAGCCCGCGGAAGTCGCGCGTCAGCTCGGGGGAGAAGGCCGAGAAGTCCGGCAGCCCGGGGTCGTCCGACGGCGGCGGCAGGTAGTGCGCCTGCACCTCGTGCGCGGCCCGCAGCGCCTCGCGGTCGCGGACCAGCAGACAGCCGGTGCCGTACGGGAGGAACAGCCCCTTGTGCGGGTCGAGCACGATGCTGTCGGCCCGCTCGATCCCGGCCAGGGCAACGCGGCCGCGCTCGGTGAGCTGGAAGAAGCCGCCGTACGCGCCGTCGACGTGGAACCACACGTCCTGCTCCGCGCACACGTCCGCGACCGCGGTCAGCGGGTCGACGACGCCGGTGTTGATGGTGCCGGCGGAGGCCACCGCCATGAACGGCACGAGCCCGGCGGCCCGGTCCTCCACGATGGCCTCGCGCAGCGCCGCAGGGTCCAGCCGGAGGTGGTCGTCCGTACGCACCACCCGTACGGCATCGCGCGGAAGGCCGGCGATCTGCGCGGACTTGGCGACGCAGTGGTGGACCTCGTCGCTCACGTACAGCCGGGCGCCGCGGAAGTCCTCGCCGAGGCGGGTCGACCGGGCAGCGACGACCGCGGACAGGGTCGACATCGAGCCACCCGGCGTCAGTACGCCCTGCGAGCCGACGGGCATGCCGAACGCGTCGCACAGCCAGCGCAGCACGCTCGACTCCAGCTGGACCAGCGCCGGAGCGGGGGCGGCGACGCCGGTATACCGGTTCACGACGCAGGCGATGAAGTCGCCCAGCGCGGCGGAGTACAGGCCGCCGCCGGGGATGTACCCGACGAAGCCCGGGTTGGCGGTGTCGAAGCCCTTGCTGGCGGCGTGCTCGACCGTCGACAGCAGCTGCCCCAGGTCGCCGGGCGCGGCCGGCGGAGGTCCGGCCAGCGAGGCCAGCAGCGGCTCGAGGTCGGCGTAGTCGGAGGTGCGCGCGTCGTACCGCTCGTCGACGAAGCGGCTCAGCAGGTCGACGACCGCGCCCCCCATGGCACGCATCTCGTCGAGGGGCGGGTCGAACGGAGAGCGGGTCACGCCCGGCAGGCTAGGCGGGCCTCACATGATCAACGCCGCACGTTGCCGCGATGCCGTGGGGCTCCAGGCGCGGCATCAGGCGGCGATGATCACCAGCGGGTCGCCAAGGGGCCGTCAGTGCGTGAGCGCGGGCACCCGGAGCTTGAGGAACGGCACGCGGTCGAGGATGGCGGTGCCGGCCCGGTGGACGGCCACGGGATCGCGCGTCACGAGCCACGACCAGAGGTCGTCCGGCCCCGGCTCGCGGCGGGCCAGGAAGGCGATGCGGCGGTGCGGGCCGCAGGCGATGAGCGCCTGCTCGCCCTCGAGGGCGTCTCCCGAGCGCAGCGGCAGCGTCAGCGGGCGCGAGCGGTCGGTCGGCACGTCCCGGGGCAGGTCAGGCCCGAGCACGACCACGACCGCCCCGCTGCGGACCAGCAGGTCCGCGCTTCGAAGCACCTCCGGCGGCGGCGTGCCTCGCGTCGCCAGGACCATGAGCGCCATCGTGGTGCCCGGCAGCAGCGCGCTGGTCTCGACCGAGCGGAGCCGACCGGCCATCTGGCTGCGCGGCGTCGGCTGGTGCGCGTCCATCGGCACCGCCGCGGCGGCCCGGCCGAAGACCGATGACGTCGGCGCCGGCGCGCGCTTGGCCACCTGCGGGGCCCTCAGCGCGAGCACGGCGGCACGCAGCCGGTCGGCACTGGGATCGGTCACACTCGTGGTGTCGGCGGGAACGCCCCGGTGCTGAAGAGGAGAGCGCGGTGAGCCAGCTGGTCCCGCCCGGGTGGCCGGCCGAGGTCCTGCCGCCGCAGGCGCCGGAGTGGGAGCGCAGCGCGGTCGGCTGGCTGTTCGACCTGTGCCCGCCGGACTACCGCGCGCACGAGGTGCTGCGCCGCCACCCGGTGGTGCTCGCCCGCTTCGCCGCGCAGCACGTGGCCGCGAACGTCCAGGCGGCGCGGGACGGGCTGCGGACGGTCCGCGAGGAGCTGCGCGGGGTGGTGCCGCCGGAGGTGGTGGAGGCGGCGATCGCGGCGTACGACCGGGAGGGCCGCCGCCTCGTGCAGGCCGGCCGGCAGGTCGAGCTGGTGCGCGAGGCGCTCAGCGGCAAGCGCTGGGTGCCGCGTCTGTAGAACCGGCCGCGACGCTGCTGCGAACGTAAGGTGATGACCGTGAGCCTGCTCGAGACCGTGACGGGTCCCGCCGACCTCAAGCGGCTGACCCCCGAGCAGATGCCGCTGCTGGCCGCGGAGATCCGCGACTTCATGGTGGACGCCGTCTCGCGCACCGGCGGGCACCTCGGGCCGTCTCTGGGCGTCGTCGAGATCACCCTCGCGCTGCACCGCGTCTTCGACTCGCCGCGCGACCGGGTCCTGTGGGACACCGGGCACCAGGCGTACGTCCACAAGATCGTGACCGGCCGGCAGGGCGGCTTCGGGACGCTGCGCAAGCAGGGCGGGCTGTCGGGGTACCCGAGCCGCGCCGAGTCCGAGCACGACGTCATCGAGAACAGCCACGCGTCAACGGCGCTGTCCTACGCGGACGGGATCGCCAAGGCGTACCGGCTGCGCGGCGAGAAGCGGCACGTCGTCGCGGTGGTCGGCGACGGCGCGCTGACCGGCGGCATGTGCTGGGAGGCGCTGAACAACATCGCGGCCGGGGACCTGCCGGTCGTCATCGTCGTCAACGACAACGGGCGCTCGTACAGCCCGACCATCGGCGGCCTGGCCCAGCACCTGGCGACGCTGCGGATGGCGCCGCAGTACGAGCAGGCGCTGGACGTCGTGCGCGGCGTGCTCAACAAGACGCCGCTCGTGGGCGCCCCGCTGTACGAGGCGCTGCACGGCCTCAAGCGCGGGCTGAAGGACTTCCTGCAGCCGCAGGTGCTGTTCGAGGACCTCGGGCTGAAGTACGTCGGTCCGATCGACGGGCACGACGAGGCCGCCATGGAGGCCGCGCTGCGGCGGGCCAAGGAGTTCGGCGGGCCGGTCATCGTCCACGCGGTGACGGTGAAGGGCTTCGGCTACCAGCCGGCGATCGACGACGAGGCCGACTGCCTGCACAGCGTCGGTGTCATCGACCCGCTGACCGGCAAGGCGATCAACGCGTCCGCGCAGTCGTGGACCAACGTGCTCAGCGAGGAGATGGTCGCGATCGGCGCGGAGCGCGCCGACGTCGTCGCGCTCACCGCCGCGATGCTGCAGCCGGTCGGGCTGCACGCGTTCAGCAAGGCCTACCCGGACCGCATCTTCGACGTCGGCATCGCAGAGCAGCACGCGGTCACGTCCGCCGCCGGGTTGGCGGTCGGCGGGATGCACCCGGTCGTGTGCATCTACGCGACGTTCCTCAACCGCGCGTTCGACCAGGCGCTCATGGACGTCGCGCTGCACCAGCTGCCGGTGACGTTCGTGCTGGACCGCGCCGGCGTCACCGGACCGGACGGCGCGTCGCACAACGGCATGTGGGACCTGTCGATCCTGCAGCTCGTCCCCGGCATGCGGATCGCCGCGCCGCGCGACGCCGACGCGCTGCGCGAGGAGCTGCGCGAGGCGCTCGCCGTCGACGACGGACCCACGGCTGTCCGCTTCCCGACCGGCGCGGTGGGCGAGCCGGTGCCGGCTGTCGAGCGGATCGACGGCGTGGACGTGCTGTTCCGCGGCCCGTCCACGGACGTGCTCCTGGTGGCCGTCGGCGCCATGGGCCGGCTCGCGCTGGAGGTGGCCGAGCGGGCCGCCGCGCAGGGCATCGGCGTCACCGTCGTGGACCCGCGCTGGGTGGCGCCGGTCAACCCCCGGCTGGTCTCGCTCGCGGCTGAGCACGGGCTCGTCGTGACCGTCGAGGACAGCGGCCGGACCGGCGGCGTCGGCATGGTGCTGTCGCAGGCGCTCCGCGACGCGGACGTCGACGTGCCGGCCCGCGACATCGGGATCCCGCAGCGGTTCCTCGACCACGGCACGCGTGCGCAGGTGCAGGCGGACATCGGCCTGACCGCGCAGGAGGTGGCGCGCCGGATCGTCGAGCACGTTGCCAGCGCCCAGCCGGCGATGGAGCCGGCCCGAAACCAGGCCTAGCGGTACAGCACGTCCTTCGCCCACGGCTGGTCCATCGCGGGGTCGCGCAGCACGATGTTCTCGGGCCGTCCGCCCTCTGCCACCAGCGTGAGCTCGTCTGCGGTGAGGAGCAGCGGCCGCCGGAAACCGCGGTCCGCGTCGCTCGTGGCCGCCGCCGCCGCCGGCCCGAAGGCGGGGTCGATCATCGTCAGCTTCGTCCAGCCGCGCCGGCGCATCGGCACGACCGCCGCTCCCATGCCACCCGCCTCTTCGGCCAGGGCCGCGCGGAGCTTGCGCGAGCCGAGCAGCGTCACCACGTCGCAGTCGCCGAGCGGGCGCAGCTGACCGCGCAGGTCGCGCTTGACCCGCTCCGCCGCGAGGCCCCCGAGGTCCTCGAGCATCGTGGCCACCCGCGACCAGACGACCTCCTGGTCCAGGCCGGCGTCGTCCAGCACCGTCGACGGCAGCAGGACGACACGATCCCGGTCGGCGGGATCGAGGTCGACGGCGCCGAGCCCGAGGTCGAGCGCGTCGCCCAGCACCCGCTCGCGCACCCAGTCCAGCCCGGGGTGGAGCACGTGGTCGACCGGCAGGCCGACGGGCCGCAGCCGCTGGACGAGGTGCTCCGCGGACAGGTCGGCGGCCCACCGCCGGGTCTGCAGCCACTCCGCCAGCCGGTGCCGGCCGGTCGTCTCGGGGTCGAAGCCGGCGAGCGCGCGGCGGCACTCCGTCCAGGGCACCCACACGTCCGGCATGCCGGGCAGGGTGACGCCCAGCGGCCCCGCCTCCACGTCGACGTCGTGCAGCACCGACACCGCCAGAACGCCCCGGCGGAGCTCGAGTTCGGTGGGTACGAGCACCACAGGAACCTACCCGCGGAGCGGGCGCCTCAGACGCGGCGAACGGGTGACTCACAGGCACCACACAGCCGCTCCGTTACCGTCCGGCCGTGCGTGTCTTGGTCGTCGAGGACGAGGTGCCGCTCGCGGACGCGGTGGCCCGTGGGCTGCGCCGCGAGGGCATGGCCGTGGACGTCGCGTACGACGGCGACAGCGGCCTCGAGAAGGCGCTCGTCACGAGGTACGACGTGGTGGTCCTCGACCGCGACCTGCCCGTGCTCTCGGGCGACGACCTGTGCCGGCAGCTCACTGCCGAGGGCTCACTGACGCGGGTCCTCATGCTCACGGCAGCCGGCGGGCTGGCGGACCGTGTCGCCGGGCTCGACCTCGGCGCCGACGACTACCTGGGTAAGCCGTTCGCCTTCGCCGAGCTGGTCGCGCGGGTGCGCGCGCTCGGCCGCCGCGCCACCCCGCCCGCGCCGCCTGTCCTGCGCGGTCCGGGCGGGCTCGTGCTGGACCCGGCCCGCCGCACGGGCAGCCGCAACGGCACGCCCATCGAGCTCACCCGCAAGGAGCTGGGTGTGCTGGAGGAGCTGCTGCGAGCCGAGGGGGCTGTCGTCAGCAGCGAGGAGCTGCTCGAGCGGGTGTGGGACGAGAACGCCGACCCCGCGACGACCATCGTCCGTGTGACCGTGATGACGCTGCGCCGCAAGCTCGGCGACCCGCAGGTCGTGCACACCGTCATCGGCGTGGGGTACCGGGTGGGGGAGCCGTGACCGCGCGCCGGACGCTGCGCTGGCGGCTCACCCTCGTCTACGGCGCCGTCGCCGCCGGCGTCGGGCTGCTGCTGCTCGTGCTCTCGGTGTACCTCGTCGACCGGGCGCTGAGCGCCGGCCAGCTCGACCTGCCGCGCGGCCTCGGCGTCCGGCTGCCGGACGGCCGCGTGCTGACGCTGGAGGCGTTCCAGGAGTCGCTTCGCAGCCAGACGCTGCGCCGGCTGTTCCGGGAGGGACTGCTGGTCCTGCTGGTCGTGGGCGCCGCGGGCGTCGGCGCCGCGTACGTCCTCGCGGGCCGCGTCCTGCGGCCGCTGCAGCAGATCACCAGCACCGCCCAACGGCTGTCCGCCGAGCAGCTCGACGCACGGATCGCGCTGCCCGGACCTGAGGACGAGCTCAAGGACCTGGCCGACACCTTCGACGCGATGCTCGACCGGCTGCAGGCCGCGTTCGAGGCGCAGCGCCGCTTCGTCGCCGACGCAAGCCACGAGCTGCGCACGCCGCTCGCGGTCATGCGCACCGAGGTGGACGTCGCGCTGGCCGATCCGCACGCGACGAAGGAGGAGCTGCGCGCCGCGGCCACCGTCGTCCGGGACGCCACCATGCGCGCGGACCAGCTCGTGGACAGCCTGCTGCTGCTCGCCAGCACGGACCGGCTGGCGATCGACGGGCTCCCGCTGCGCGAGCGGGTCGAGCTGCCCGCGGCGTGCGAGGCGGCCGTCTCGGCCGTGCGCGCGGAGGCGGAGGAGCGTGCCATCACCATCACCAGCTCGCTCGCCCCCGCGACCGTCACCGGCGACCCGGCGCTGGTGGAGCGCATGGTCGGCAACCTCGTGGAGAACGCCGTACGCCACAACCTCGACGGCGGCTGGGTCCGCGTCGACACCGGCACCGTCGGCGAGAGCACGCGCCTGCAGGTCATGAGCACCGGCGCGGACGTCCACCCCGCCCACGTTGAGGGGCTGTTCGAGCCGTTCCGCCGCGCCGGCACCGCCCGCACGGCCCGCCGCGGCGCCGGGCTCGGCCTGTCGATCGTCCGCGCGGTCGCCACGGCTCATGGCGGAACCGCCACGGCAGAGGCCCGCGCCGGCGGCGGGCTGACGGTGACCGTCGACCTGCCGCGGACTAGTGCGAACGACCCGTTTCCGCCAAACGCCTGAGCGAGCCGCCCGTCCGCTCCAGACTTGCCGGCAAGCAGGGGGCGGAGCAGGAGGTGCAGGGTGCTGTCCGGAACGACGAGCGCGTCGGCTGACGTGCTGCTCATGGTGGCCGTCGTCGTCACGACCGCAGTTCTCGCCGCGCTCCTCGTCGGGCTCCGCCGGTTGCTGGAGGCGCGCTGGGCGCTGCCTGCGCTGCCGGACGAGGACCAGCCGCCGGCCGGTCTCGGCCGACTCGTGCCGGTCGGCCGGCAGGTCGACGACGAGTACCGCCGGGGGCTCGCGGCTCTGGAGAGCTGGCTGCTGCAGAACAGGCGCAGCGCCACCTAGACGAGTGGGTGGTCGCGGTCCGAGGGGGGTCGCGGTCACCCACTCCCAGGTGCGGGTCCGTGCTTCCGAGGGGGGAGCGCGGCACCGGACCCGGGCCGCGCAGAGGCCGCGCCCCCGACAGGGGACGCGGCCTCAGTCGTGCGCGGTCAGCTGACGGTGAACGTGCCCTTCATGCCGCGCGACTCGTGGTCCGCGATGCCGCACAGGTAGGTGTAGGTGCCCGGCTTGTCGAGGCTGACGATGACCTCGCCGTCCTTGCCGGGCGCGGTGGGACCGACCTCGCCGACGGCCTTGCCGTCCGGGCCGAGGATCTCCAGCTCGTGCTCCATGGAGCCGGCGTTGTCGAGCTTGAACTCGACCTTCTCGCCGGCCTTGGCCTGGAAGCCCTCGAGGCCGGTGAAGGCGTACTCCTTCGCTGTCACCTTGACCTCGCGGTCGTACGCCGCGTCCTGCGGGGCGGAGGCGGTGTCGCCCGATACGGTGATCTTCGTACGGATGCCGTCCCCGGCCTGGCCCGGCTTGCAGGCGACCTCGTACTCGCCGCTCGTGACCTGGACCGGGAAGTCGCGCGAAGTGCCGGGCGCGATGTTCTCCACCTCTCCGACGACCTTGTCGAACTGCCCGCCGGAGCCCTTGCCGTAGACGTAGACCTCGGTGACGTCCTTGCTGGTGTTCTTGACGTCGAAGGTGATCTTGCCGGGGTCGAACGCCGTCGTAGCCACCTCGCAGGCGTGGTCGCTGGAGGTCACCGACACCGCGCCACCGCCCGAGGCGGTCGAGCCCCCGTCGGACGAGCCGCCGCAGGCCGCCAGTGCGAGAGCGAGGGGGAGGGTCAGCAGGAAGGACGCGCGCATGCTGGCGGAGCTCCGATCGGGAGAGGGCTCAGACCGAGGCGGTCTGGCGGGCCGGTGCGGCGGGCGCCGCAGCCGGACGCGAGGGCCGGAAGAACAGGTAGAGCACCGGCACGACGTAGGAGACCCAGGCGGCCGCCTGGAGCACGCTGGTCTTCGGCGAGAAGTTGAAGATCCCCTTGAGCAGGGTCCCGTACCAGGACGACGGTGGGACGTGCTCGCTGACGTCGAACGCCACTGTGTTGAGCCCGGGCAGCAGGCCGGCCTCCTGCAGGTCGTGCACGCCGTAGGCGAAGACGCCCGCGGCCACGACGACCAGCCCGGCGCCGGTCCAGGTGAAGAAGGTCTTGAGGTTGAGGTTGACGGCCCGCTTGTACAGCAGGTAGCCGATGACGACGGAGGCGAGCAGGCCGAGGACGGCGCCGGTGATCGGCGTCGCGGACTGCCCGGTCGACTGCACGGCGGCCCACAGGAACAGGGCGGTCTCGAGCCCCTCACGGCCGACGGCGACGAACGCGGTCAGCGCCAGCGCCAGCGGGCCGAGGGTGAGGGCGGTGTCGAGCCGGCCGTGCAGCTCCGCCTTGAGGTGCCGCGCGGTGCGCCGCATCCAGAACACCATCCAGGTCACGAACGCGACCGCGACCAGCGACGCGAACCCGCCGAAGGCCTCCTGCGCCTTGAACGACATCTCCGCGGACGTGAACTGCAGCAGCGCGCCGAAGGCCAGGCTGATGCCGATCGCGGTCGCGATGCCGCCCCAGAGCGGGCGGAGCCGGTGCCCGTTGCCGGTCTTGACGAGGTAGGCCACGAGGATGCCTACGACGAGTGACGCCTCGAGGCCCTCGCGGAGCCCGATCAGGAAGGTGGGGAACACCGGCGCTCCTCGCGTCGTGTGGCGGCTGACTTAGGGCAGCCTAACCTTCCTCAGTTGGCGCCGTCCACGTGCGCTGCGTCACGCACGTATCGCACGTACGGCGGCTGCGCGGGCTCCTCGGCGAAGCCCAGCCGGGCCAGCAGGCGGCGGGACGGCTCGTTCCCGACGAGCGCCTCGGCGGCCACGCGGCGCACGCCCGGCTGCTGCTCGACCCAGTCGCAGAGCAGCGCCACCGCCTCGGTACCGAGCCCGCGGGCGCGTACGGACGGCGCCAGCCCGTACCCGATCTCGGCCACCCCGCTGTCGTCGGGCGGGCCGAACCAGCCGCAGTCGCCGACGACGAGGCCGTCGACCTCGACGAGGAAGGTGCCGTGCGCGTCGCCGCCGTCGCCGTGCTCGGCGTGCGGGCGCAGCGCGTCGGCGGTGTCGGCGTGCGGCCAGCCGGGGACGGCGGCCACGGGAACGGGGTCGCCGGCCGCGACCGCGCGCGCGACCTCGGTGCTGACCGGGACGAGCCTCAGGGCTCGGATACCTGTGCCGGTGGGTCGGGCAGCACCTCGGCGAGCGGACCCGCGACCAACTCGACCTGCCACGCGCGCGCCCCGGCCCGGGCGAGCGCCTCGCCCACGGCGGCGACGCTCGGCTCGGCGGGCGGCTGCCAGGCGAGGCGGCGTACGGCGTCGGGCTGGACGAGGTTCTCCGGCGGCATCGTGTGCTGCTCGGCGAGCGCGCTCACGACGGCGCGGACCCGGGCGAGCCGCTTGGCGGCCACCGGATCGCGCTCGGCCCAGCGGTTCGGCGGGGGAGGACCGTCCCCGGCGGGTACGGGCAGCGGCAGCTCGTCCTCCGGCAGCTGAGCGGCGGACGCGAGCGCGGAGAACCAGGTGTCGACGTGCCGCCGGGTGGCGCGGCCGCCGAAGACAGGCAGCTCGAGCAGCTCGCCCGGGCTCGTCGGCGCGGCGGTCACTGCGGAGACGATGGCCGCGTCCGGCAGGATCCGGCCCGGGGCGGTGTCGCGGCGACGGGCCATCGCGTCGCGGGCCTCCCACATCGCGCGGACCCCGGCCAGCTGCCGCCGGGTGCGCAGCCGGTGGATGCCGGACGTGCGACGCCACGGGTCCGTGCGGGGCGCGGCGGCCGGAGCGCGCAGCGTCGCCTCGAACTCCTCGTGCGCCCAGGCGAGCTTGCCCTGGGTGCTGAGCTCGGCCTCGATGAGGTCGCGCAGCTCGACGAGCACCTCCACGTCGAGCGCGGCGTAGACGAGCCACGACTCCGGCAGCGGCCGGGTCGACCAGTCGGCGGCGGAGTGGCCCTTCTCCAGCCGCAGGCCGAGCAGGTTCTCGACCATCGCGCCGAGGCCGACGCGCTCGTACCCCGCCAGCCGGCCGCCCAGCTCGGTGTCGAAGATCCGCGGCGGCACCATCCCGACCTCGGCCAGGCAGGACAGGTCCTGTGAAGCGGCGTGCAGCACCCACTCGTCGTCCTGCAGCACCTCGGCCAGCGAGGAGAGGTCGGGGCAGCCGATGGGGTCGATGAGCGCCGTGCCGGCGCCCGCGCGACGCAGCTGGACGAGGTACGCGCGCTGGGAGTAGCGGTAGCCGGAGGCGCGCTCCGCGTCGACCGCGACCGGGCCGATGCCGGCGGCGAACCGGTCGACGACCTCGGCCAGTGCGGCGGCGTCGTCGACGACCGGAGGGACGCCCTCGCGCGGCGCGAGGAGCAGCTCGGGCTCGTCCGGGGTGCCGGACGTCTCGTCCTGGTGACCCGGCAGGGTCGTCGTCACAAGGCGGAAGGGTACGTCCGGGGACGTTCCGACGCCGGTTCCCGCGCCGTACGGGGTAGGAGGTCCGCATGGACTCCCGCCGCAGGAAGCGCATCGCCGCGCTGCTCGCCGCCAAGCGGGCCGAGATCGAGGACCAGATCGGCGGCATCGAGGACGCGGTGACGCACAGCACGGCCGGCGGGATCAGCTTCGGCAAGCGGGTCGGCGACGGAACGAGCATCGCCGTCGAGCGGCTGAGCCAGGTGGCCGCGCACGAGGGGCTGCACGACACCCTCGCGCAGCTCGCCCGCGCGGAGGCGAGCCTCGCGGCCGGGAGCTACGGCGTGTGTGCCGGATGCGGCCAGGACATCCCCGCCGGCCGGCTCGAAGCCCGCCCGTTCGCCACGCGCTGCGTCGGATGCGCCTCAGTCAGCGGATGACGCCGGCGCGCATGGCAAGGGCTACCATCTCGGCGCGGTCGCCGGTGCCCAGCTTGCGGGCGATGCGGGCCAGGTGGCTCTTGACTGTGAGCGCGGACAGGCCGAGCACGTCGCCGATCTGCTTGTTCGACTGGCCGTCGGCGACGAGGCGGACGACCTCGATCTCGCGGCCGGAGAGCTCGGAGACGCCGGTGTCGACCGGGCCGCCGCGCAGGCCGGCGGCCATCAGGGACGCCACCGACGGGTCGGCGTACACACCGCCGTCGAGCACCCGGCGGACGCCGTCGGCGACGACCACGGGGGAGGCGGACTTGAGCAGGTAGCCCTGCGCGCCGGCGACGAAGGCGGCGCGCACGCTGTACGGGTCGTCCGCGGCAGACAGGACGACGAGCCGCTGCCAGCCGGCGGAGCGCAGGTCGGCCAGCAGGTCGAGGCCCGAGCCGTCGGGCAGGCCGAGGTCGAGGACGCAGAGCTCGCGGGGGCCGGACAGGTGCGCCCGGGCCCGTGCCTCGCCGATGGTGGCGGCCTCGACGACCTCGCGGGCGCCCATCATCTTCAGGCGCGTGACCATCGACTCGCGGACGAGCGGGTGGTCGTCGACCACCATCGCGGTGAAGCCGGGCGACTCGTCCGACGTGCTCTGAGCCGGGATGCTGTCGATCGCAGACTCGAGACCGGCTGCCACGGCGTCCTCCATGTTCGGGTCGGGCGGTGCGCTCAGCGCACCGTTCAGATGAGGTGTCGGCGGCTCAGCGGTCCGCCTGTAGCCCGATCTGCGTTACGCCGAACGGGGGACAGCGCACTGAGCCGCTCACGTCGGGCTCCGGCGCTGCCGACACAGCAGGAGATCGTCGCTGCCTCTGGAGGGACCGCCGTGCCCGTCGCCGCCCGTACCGGGTCCGCCCTCGCGCTGAGCGGGCTGCTCGCCGCCGCCGTGCTGGCTGCCGTTCCGCCACGGGTGCAGGCGGTTCTGGCGTACGAGGACAGCCCGGTGCGCGCGGCCGGCGTCGAGCTGGTCAGCGACCTGGGCGCGATCCGGCAGGCCATCGTCCGCGGCACGCCGGCAGCGCTCGCGCGGCTGGCCCGGACCAGCGGTGTGCTCGGGCTGTTCCCCGACGACCGCGTCGAGCTCACCGGCGGAGCAGGCAGCGGCACGGGCGTCTCCGCCACCGACGGCCTCGGCGGCCGCGCGGGCGGCAAGGACGCCGGCCGCGGGGTGCGCGTCGCGATCGTCGACACCGGTGTCACGGACACGGCCGCGCTCCGCCGCAGCTCCGGCCGTCTCGTCGACGGCTTCACGGTGGGCGGCGGGTTCACCGACGGGTACGGCCACGGCACCTTCATGGCGTCGCTGGTCGCGGGCGGACGGGTCGACGGCAGCAGGAACAAGGCGGTCGGCGTCGCGCCGGCGGCCACGGTCGTCGTCGTCAAGGTCGCCGACGGCGCAGGCAGCACGTCTCTGTCGAACGTCGTCGCCGGGCTGAACTGGGTCGCCGAGCACGCGGACCAGATCGACGTGGCGAACCTCAGCTTCAGCCACGAGCGCCCCGCGCAGGGCTACGGCGGCGACCCGCTCAACCTCGCCGTCGAGCAGGTGCGTGCGGCGGGCGTGGTGCCCGTCGTCGCCGCCGGCAACGACAACGACCGCGTCGGCGACCCCGGCTTCGACCCGCAGGCGCTCACGGTCGGCGCTGCAGACCTCACCGGCAAGAAGGCCTCCGTCGCGCCGTTCAGCGGCAGCGCCGTTGTCTCCGGCGTGCGCAAGCCCGATGTGGTCGCGAGCGGCGTCAGCGTCCTCGGCGTCCTTCCGCCCGGCTCCGTCGTGGCGCAGGAGCACCCGTCCGCGCGGGCCGTCGGCGCGCTGTGGCGCGGCACCGGGACGAGCCAGGCGACCGCCATCACGAGCGGCCTCGCCGCGCTGGTCCTGCAGGACCACCCCACCGCCACTCCCGCGCAGGTGAAGGCCTCGCTGCGCGCTGCCGCCGACGACCTGGCCGGCAGCCGCGACGGCGCCGGACTGGCCCGCGTCGGCAAGAAGCTGGTCTCGGGACCGGACGGGCAGGCGTACGACGGCAGCGGCGACGCCACCGGCGAGGGCAGCTTCGACGCCTCGTCCTGGAGCGCGTCGTCCTGGTCAGCGTCCAGCTGGTCGGCGTCCTCCTGGTCCGCCTCGAGCTGGTCCGCGTCGAGCTGGAGCTCGCAGTGGTGAGCCGCCGCTGGACGAGCCCTGCCTCCCGCGTGCGGCTCGTCGCCGGCGTCAGCGTCCTCGCCGCGCTCGTGCTGTCGGTGCTGACCGGCTGGGGCGACGTGCCGTGGTGGTCACCCCTCGCGCTCGTGCTCGTCGTCGGCATCTCCGAGGTCGCGGTCGTCCACCTGCAGTTCGGCCGCCAGCGCTGGACGTTCAGCCTGACCGAGGGCGCGCTCGGAGCCGCCTGGGTCGCCGGCACCGGCGCGTGGTCGGTCGCGGCCGTCGTGGTCGGCGTCGCCGTCGCGCAGACGCTGCGCCACCAGCCGCGCCTCAAGCTGCAGTTCAACGTCGCGCAGTTCGCGCTGGCGACCGCCGCCGGCTCGGCCGTGGCGGGCGTCGCCGGCGGCCACATCGTCGGCGCGATCGTCGGGATGGCGCTGTTCTTCGTCGTCAACCACACGCTGGTCGGCGTGGCCGTCTCGCTGACCAGCCGCCGCAAGCTGCTGCCGCTGCTCGCCTCCAGCGCGCCGCTGTCCGCCGTGCACACCGCCGGCAACTCCTCGATCGGCCTGCTCGCCGCGTTCCTTGCGACGACCGCACCGCTCGGCCTGCTCGGCCTGCTCGTGCCGCTCGCCCTGCTGTGGTCCTCGTACGACCAGCAGACCCGCCGGACGGCCGAGGCCCGGCTGTTCGCCGAGCTGGCCCGCGGCCAGGAGCAGGCGACCGGCCGCTCCACCGACGTCTCCGCGCAGGTCGTCGTCACCGCGGCCGCGCGGCTGTTCGGCGGCGCCGACATCGAGATGGTCCTGCTCGCCGCCGACGGACCGGTCCGCTACGCCGGCGACGAGACCGGCGTGCCGGAGCGCCGCCGTGTCGACCCCGACGCCTTCGACGCGCCGGACGTGCTGCGCGCCCTCGGCGCCCGCGGCGTCAGCACCGGCTCCGACAACGGCCGGCCCTGGTGCTCGGCCGTCCTCGGCGAGCCCAACGCGCCGCTCGCCGTCCTCATCGCCCGCCGACCGCGCGGCGCCGCCGGCTTCGGCCGCCGCGAGGTGCGGCTGGCCGAGGTGCTCGTCGGCCAGGCGGAGGCGTGGCTGTCCGTCGCCGACCTGTCCCGCCGCAACGAGGCCGCCGTCACGTCGGCGAAGAACCTCGGCGACGTCGGTGCCGCCACGGCGCCGGCCCTGCTCGTCCTGCGCGAGTCCGCCGACCGCCTCGCCCGCCTCGCCGACAGCTCCGGCGGCGTCGACGACATCGTCGAGGAGCTGCACCTGGTCGAGCGGGCGGTCGCATCGCTGCTCGGCGCCATCGCGCTCGCTGCCGAGCCGGAGCTGGCAGCGCTGTCCAGCGGTACCAGGATGACCGACGCCCCCGCCCCCGCCCGTCCGGCCACCGACTGGACCACCACCGGGGTGCTGCGCTGACATGAGCCGCACCGACGGACGCCGCGACCGGCTGCCGCTCGCCGTCTCGGCGGGCCTGCTGTCGGTCGCTGCCGTCCTGGCCGTCGCGCTCGGCGCCGCGATCGCCGTCGCCGCGGGCGTCCCACCGCTGGTCGGCATCGGCGCCGGCGCAGCCGTCGGGCTCGCACTCTGCGCCGTGCAGGTCGTCGTCGCCACCAGGCACGCCGCCGCGCTGCGCAGCCTGCACTCGGACGCCTTGCGCCGGCTGCACGACCCGTCCGCTCCGGTCGGCCGTCCGGGCGGACGCCGGCTGCCCGCGCTCGCCAGCTCCGAGCTGGCCGACCTCGCCCGGGTCCTCGACGCGCTGCACCTGCGCGTCCGGGTCGGCGACGAGGTGGGCGAGCGGCACCGCCGCGACGCCGAGACCGCAGGTGCAGGCGTCTTCGAGCTCGTCTCCGGCCTCGTCGCCGCGGAGGAGGGCGCCCGAGGGCAGCTGGCCGCCGAGCTGCACGACACCGTCGCGCAGTCGCTGATGATCGCCCGCGGCCTGCTTGCGACCAACCCGAGCACGCCGACAGAGCTCGCGAAGCTGGCCGACTACGTCGAGGACGCCGAGGAGCAGGTGCGCGCTGTCATGGCCCGCACCCGGCCGCCGGCACTGCGCGAGGGCGACCTGGCCTCCGCGGTCAGCGGCCTGCGTGCCGACATGCACAACCGCTACGGGCTGTCGGTCCACATCGACTGGCCGGCCTCCCCGTACCCGCTCCCGCTGGCCTCCGCGATCACCGTCTACCGCTTCTTCCAGGAGGCGCTGCTCAACGTCGTGAAGCACGCCGACGTCGACGACGCGCACGTGCGCCTGCGGGTCGAGGAGGACCAGGTGCTCGCCGAGGTGCGCGACGAGGGGCCCGGCTTCGCGCCGGAGAGCGTGCGACCGGACCGCGGCCGGCACGTCGGGCTCGGGCTGCTGCGCGAGCGGGCCCGGCTCTCCGGCGGGGCGGTCGACGTCGCCTCGGTGCTCGGCAAGGGCACGACGCTGTCGCTCCGGCTGCCGCGCCCGACGACCCTCGTCCCGGCGACGCCGGCGGCGATGCCCGTGCAGCGCGAGCGGCGGGTTCCTACCTCAGCGCGGTGACGCCCGGCGGCGGCAGCCCGGCCGTCGCGGCGAGCAGGTCGCACCACGCGCGCAGGTGCAGGCCGAGGTCCATCGAGCCGTCCGGTCCGGCGACGGCCGTCCACGACGCGCGCACCTCGACCTCGCAGGCCTCCTCGGGTGCGGCGAGGCTGCCGAACTTCGTCGATGACGTGCGGGTGACCGTGCCGCCCGCGGCGGTGTGTGGTGCCTGCGCCAGCGAGTCCGTCAGCCAGGACCAGCCGACCGCGCCCAGCGCGGGGTCGGCCGCCATCTCCGGCTCCACCTCGGCGGAGACGAACGCGACGATGCGGGTGTCGCCCTTCCAGCCGTCCTGACCGGCGGGGTCGTGCAGCACGACGAACCGGCCGCTCGCCACCTCCTCGTCGCCGCGCAGCACCTCGGCGGCGATGGCGGCGGAGTACGGCGCGAGCTTGCGGGGCGCGGGCACCTCGTGCAGCTCCAGCCCCGGCCGGGCGCAGCCGGCGGCCGCAGCGTGCAGCGAGACGAGCGCGAGCCGGAACGCCTCCGGCGCCGCGGGCGGCTCGAGCTGGACGGTCACAGTGCCGACGGTACGACCGGATCCGGCTCCGGCGGGTCCGCCGCGCCGACCTAGGCTGCCCCGGTGTCTGCCCTCCTCGCCCTGCTGTCCAGCGCGCTGTGGGGCTTCTCGGACTACCTCGGCGGCAGCGCGTCGCGGCGCCTGCCGGTGCCGTCGGTGCTGCTGCTGTCGCAGGCTGCCGGGCTCGTCACGCTGCTGGTGCTCGCGGGGGCGACCGGCGCGTACGACGCGCCGCGCGACTACCTGCTGCCCGCCGCAGCCGCCGGTGCGGTCGGGGCGTGCGCGCTGGGCCTGTTCTACCGGGCGCTGTCGATCGGCACGATGGGCGTCGTGGCGCCGGTGGCGGCGCTGGGGGTCGCGCTGCCGGTGGTCATCGGGCTGGTGCGCGGCGAGCAGCCGAGCGGAGCGCAGACGGTCGGCATCGTCGTCGCCGTCATCGGCGTGGTGCTGGCCAGCGGGCCGGAGCTGAGCGGCCGGGGGAGCGGCGGCGCGACGGCGCTGCTGCTCGCGGTCGGCGCGGCGATCGGGTTCGGCGTGGTGCTGGTGCTGGTCGCGGCGGCGAGCGACGGCGACGACAGCGGGGCGGTCGTCATGACGCTGGCGACGATGCGGGTGACGTCCGTGACGCTGCTCGGGCTGGTGCTGCTCGCCGTCCGACCGGGGCTCGGCGTTCAGCGGGCGGACCTGCCGGTGCTCGCCGCGATCGGGCTCGCCGACGCGGGCGCCAACGGCACGTACGCGCTGGCGTCGCGCTCGTCGCTGGTGAGCGTCGCGGCGGTGCTCGCGTCGCTCTACCCGGTGGTCACCGCGCTGCTGGCGTACCGCTTCAGCGGCGAACGGCTCCGGGCGGTCCAGGTCGCCGGCGTGGGCATCTCGCTCGCCGGGGTCGGGCTGCTGGCCGGAGGCTAGGCAGCGCGGACGGCAGGCAGGACGGGCTCGTCCACCTGCGCGTGACCGAGCACGACGGCGGAGCCGCACTCGACGCAGGACAGGTCGAGGCAGTCCTCCCCGTGCCCGTCGTCGCACGGGGGCTGCTCGAACAGCTGCTCGCTCGCACACGCGGCGCACCAGCGGAACTCGATCTGCACGGGGGACCTCCTTCGTCGTCTTCCTGCACGGTGTCACCGCGGTCCGACAGAACCGTGGAGGCGCGCCGTCTGGCACCCTTGCCGAGGTGACCTCTCCTGCGTACGACTCGCCCTTCCTACGCGCCTGCCGGCGCGAGCCGGTGCCGCACACGCCGGTGTGGTTCATGCGGCAGGCCGGGCGGGCGCTGCCGGAGTACCGCAAGCTGCGCGAGGGCATCGCGATGCTCGACTCCTGCGCGCGACCCGACATGGTCACCGAGATCACGCTGCAGCCCGTCCGCCGGCTCGGCGTCGACGCGGCGATCTTCTTCAGCGACATCGTCGTCCCGCTCAAGGCCGTCGGGGTCGACCTCGACATCGTCCCCGGCGTGGGGCCGGTCGTCGCGAAGCCGTTCGCCTCGGTCGAGGACCTGCCGCGGGCGCTCACGCCGGACGACGTCCCGTACATCACCGAGGCCGTGCAGCAGCTGGTCGGCGAGCTCGGAGCGACGCCGCTCATCGGCTTCGCCGGCGCGCCGTTCACCCTCGCCAGCTACCTCGTCGAGGGCGGCCCGAGCAAGAACCACGCGAAGACCAAGTCGCTCATGTACGGCAACCCCGAGCTGTGGTCCCAGCTGCTCGACCGGCTCGCCGACATCACGCTCGCCTTCCTGCGCGTGCAGGTCGACGCGGGCGCGAGCGCCGTGCAGCTGTTCGACTCGTGGGTCGGCGCGCTGCCGGCGGCGGACTACCGGACGTACGTGCAGCCGCACTCCGCCCGCGTCCTCGCCGCGGTCGCGGACGTGCCGCGGATCCACTTCGGCGTCGGCACGGGCGAGCTGCTGGCCGACATGGGCGCGGCCGGCGCGGACGTGGTCGGGGTGGACTGGCGGGTGCCGCTGGACGACGCCGTCCGCCGGATCGGCCCGGGCAAGGCCGTCCAGGGCAACCTGGACCCGACGCTGGTGTTCGCGCCGCGCGAGGTGGTGCAGGCCAAGGTGCGCGACGTGCTCGAGGCCGCCAAGGCGGCGGAGGGGCACGTGTTCAACCTCGGGCACGGGGTGCTGCCCGAGACCGACCCGGACGTGCTCGAGCTGGTCGTGAACACGGTGCACGCCGGCCTCTAGGGCGCTGCGACAACCCGCACCCACCTCACGGGGTTCCGTGGCGGTTCGCGCTCACCCGTGGGCGCGCTGACCCCGTACCGGGTGCTGCTTGTCGCAGGCCCCGTCCGGCCGCCCCGGAACTCCGGCCGCCCCGGAACTCAGAGCATCCAGTCCCGGCCGGTCGCGGTCAGGGGTCGTTCGCCACGCCGGAGCTGGATGTTCTGGGTGCCAGCGTCCGCGCAGCCACGCCCGCCGCCAGCAGCAGGACCACCGCCGCACCGACCAGCGCCGCGCGGGTGCTGCTGACGTACGAGGCGGAGGCGGCGTTCCGCAGCTGCAGCAGGGCGTCCAGCCCCACCTCCGGCCCGGCCCGCCGCGCGACGTCCAGCGCCGGCTCGCCGCGCAGCACCGCGTCCACCAGGTCCGC
>JAODNS010000093.1 GCA_025465145.1 Frankiales bacterium | reverse complement strand
TGCCGGGGCGTGCCTCGGCTTCCGCATCGACTTCGGCCTGCCGCTGCTGCTCGGGCTGGGGGTCGCCTGCCTCGGCTGGCGGCGCACCGACCTGCGGGCCGGGCTGCTCGGCCTCGTCGGGGGCCTGCTGCCGGTGTGGGTGGACCTGCTGCGCGCTGGACCGGTGCGGGTCGTACGGGGACAGCTGGTCGAGCCGCTGCTGGTGTCGGCGGACGGCCGGCGCCTGCCGCTCTCGGCCTTGGACGGCGACGTCGCGCTGACGGCAGCGGGGACGACGCTGCTGGTCCTGCTCGGCTGCCTGCTGGCCCGCCGCCGAACGGGCGACGCCGACCGCTCGCTGCTGGCGCTGAGCGGCTTCGCGCTGGGGCTGTCCCCGTACCTGACCTCCCGCGCGGACCTCATCCACATTGGGTTCGTCGTGATGACGTCGATCGCGCTGCTGCCCCCGGTGCTGGGCAGGGCGCTGCGGGCGGGCGAGCCGCTCCTGCTGAGAGCCGGCGGCGCCGTCGCGGCCGGCGTCACGCTCGCAGCGGCGGCGACCGCCTTCGGGACCCCCTACCGCGAGCTGGTCACGTCCGACCGGCCGACGTACCCGGTCGCCAGCCAGGGCCGCGAGGCGCTCGTGCTGTCCCGCCCGGACCAGGTGGCGCTGCAGCGGCTGCTCGCGGCCGTCCGCGCCACCGGGAAGACACGGCTCGCGGTGCTGCCCGGCGACCCGGCGATCGCCTTCTACAACGACACCTACCTCTACTTCCTGCTGCCGCACGTCGACCCCAGCACCTTCTACCTGGAGATGAACCCCGGCGTGTCCAACGGCAACGACAGCCGGCTCGCCGAGGACCTGACGACGACCGACCTGGTCATCACGAACCCCCGCTACGACCGCTCCGGCGAGCCGAACGCCTCCGCCGAGCGTGGGTCGGAGCGCGCCACCGAGGTCCTCCGGACGCAGTTCCGCCAGATCGGGCGGTACGGGCCGTGGCGGCTTCTGCAGCGGCAGACGGGGTAGGGAGAAGTAGCCGGAGAACCCGTCGAAACCGCCCTTCACCTGCGAGGATGGACGACGGCAGGTCGCCGCCGGCGTCCTGACAGGGGAAGAGACGGACAGGGAGGTGCGCGCGTGTCCGAGGACGTGGAAGGCATCGCGCTGCCCCCGGTCGAGGTCGACCCGGTCTTCGTCACCGCGGTCGAGGACGCCCTCAGCGGCGGCTCCGACGTCACGGCCGACCCGCACCGCACCGTGGGCGCTGACCCGCACGACTTCGCCGGTCTCTACATCCGGCACCGCTCGTCGTTCGCCGCGCACGCCCGCCGCTTCCTGCGCGACCCGCGGGACGTCGACGAGGTCGTGCAGGAGGCGTTCCTGCGGCTGTTCCTCGCGCTGCCCGAGCTGTCCACCGAGCTGCAGGCGCTGGCCTACTGCCGCCGCACCGTCACCAACCTGTGCATCGACCGGTACCGCGCCGACAAGCGCCGGCCGCGACTGGTCAACATCGAGACGCTGCCCGCCAACGACTTCCCGGACGAGGAGCTCGACGACCCGGTCGTGCAGGCCGAGGACGCCGCCTTCGTCCGCGAGGCGCTGGCCCTGCTGAGCCCGCTGCACCGGGACGCGCTGGTCAAGCGCGAGATCGAGGAGAAGAGCCTCCCGGTCATCGCGCAGGAGCTGGGCGTGCCCGAGGAGAGCGTCAAGCACCTGCTGCACCGCGCCCGTCGCGCGCTGCGCCGCCACCTGGCCAAGACCCACCTCGCGCCGGGCGCCGACCTGGAGAGCGTGTCGACGATGGCGCTGCTCGCCAAGAGCGCCGCTGCCGGCGGCGGCCGGCTCGGCGTCGTCGTCATCTTCACGCTGGCCGTCCTCGTCGGCGCCAAGCCGGAGCTGCCCGCTACCGCTCTCGCCTCCTGGCCGCTCGAGGAGCTGCTCCCGGCCGTCACGCACGCGCTCACGCCCCGGGCGCCCGAGCCGCAGCAGACGATCCGCGCGCGAGTGCAGCCCGCCCCGCCGGCGGAGGCGACGGCGCCGGCCCGCGAGACCGCGCAGGCGCGCGAGGACGAGGTCGCCGCGCTGCTCCCCAAGCCCGTCCCCGCAGGCAAGCCCGAGGCCTCGGCTCCGGCGGCCGTCACCGCGCTCCTCAGCTCGCCGTCCGGTGTCCCGACCGCGGCCGCTCCGGTCGTCAAGGAGAGCGGGTCGCCGCCCCCGAGCTCCGAGAGTTCGCCGAGTCCGAGTGCGAGCCCGTCCCCGTCGCCCAGCCCGAAGCCGTCCGCCAGCCCGTCGCCGCAGCCGTCGAAGGAGCCCGCCAAGGCCCGCGCGGAGGCGTCCGCCTCGCCGTCCGAGGAGCCCATGGGCGAGCCGCTGCGGTGGAACGAGGAAGCGGCGCCGGTCGAGTACGCGCCGTAGCGTTCTCCGGGTGCACCTGACCCGCGACACCCGCCTCGCCGGGGCCGTCGGCCTCTGGGTCCTGCTCGTGCTCGGCCTGGACACGCACGCGACGCTGACGGTCCAGCGGCTGCTGGGCCTCGGCACCTGGGTGCTGCTGCTCGCCGCGCTGCGCGGCGAGGGCCGGGCGACGCGGCTCCAGGTGGGCGTCGTCGTGGCGTACGCCTCCGTCGTGGAGTACGTGTTCGCCGGCTGGCTGGGCGTCTACGTGTACCGGCTCGAGAACGTCCCGGCCTTCGTGCCCCCCGGTCACGGGCTCGTCTACCTCGCCGCGCTCGCGCTCGGCCGCAGTGCCTGGGCGCACCGGCACGCCACGCCGGTCGTGACCGCGACGATCGCCGTCTGCGGCGCCTGGGCGGTCTGGGGGCTCACCCTGTCAGGCCGGCCCGACCTGCTGGGCGCCCTGTGGTTCGGCTGCCTGCTGCTGTTCCTCCGCCGGGGAAAGACCCCTCTGGTCTACTGCGGCGCGTTCCTCGTCACCTCATACCTCGAGCTCGTCGGGACCGGCCTCGGGACCTGGACCTGGTCGCCGGCCGACCCCACCGGGCTGATCTCGATCGGCAACCCGCCCAGTGGCATCGCCGGCGGCTACTGCTTCTTCGACGCGGCAGCGCTCTGGCTGACGCCGCGACTGCTGGCCCGCTACGGCATCGGCTCGGGCACCGGCACCAGGCGCGCGAGGACCACGACCGCGGCGATCACGAGCGCGCCGCCGCACACCTGCACCGGCGTCAGCCGCTCGCCCAGGGCGACCGCGGCCACGACCACGCTGACCACCGGCTCGAGCGTCGACAGCACAGCGGTGTCCGACGGGCCGAGCAGCGGCAGCGCCGCGAAGAACGCCGCGACCGCGACCACGGTGCCGAACACCGTCACGCCCCCCAGCGCCGCCCACGCCTGCGCAGAGTGCGGCAGCTCGGTCCGCGTGGCGACCGCCAGCACGTCGTAGACGACGGCGCACGAGCCCATCACGACGGCCGATGTGGCGAACGGGCCGACGCCGCTGATCGCCCGAGACGACAGCACGATGTACGTCGCGTACGAGACCGCTGCACCCAGCCCGAGCAGGACGCCGCTCGCCTGGCCGCCGGCGACCGGCCCGATCGTCAGGGCGGTCCCGGCGGTCGCCACCGCCACGCAGCCGATGGCCGTGCGGCTGGGGCGGTGCCGCAGCAGCACCGCGGACAGGACGACGACGATCGCCGGGTACAGGTACAGCAGCAGCGCGGTCAGTCCCGCGGAGATGCGGGACAGCGCCGAGAAGTAGCAGAGCGACTCGGTGACGTAGCCCACGCCGCCGAGCAGGACCAGGTTGCGCAGCTGCCGACCGCGGGGGAGCGCCTCACGGCGCAGCCGGGCCAGCAGCAGGAGCAGGACGGCCGCGACGGAGAAGCGCACCGACAGGACGCCGTAGACGCCCGGGCCGTCGTCGTACACGACCTTCGTCAGCACCGGCATGACGCCGAAGCTGGCGGCGCTGGTGAGGGCGAGCAGGACGCCGAGGCTGCGCGCGGTCACGGCGCGAGCGCGGCGAGCACCTCGTCGTGCAGCGGGCCATTGCTGCAGACGACGCTGCCCCCGTCCGGCCGTGCGCGGCCGGCCAGGTCGCTGAACCGCCCGCCCGCCTCCTCGACGAGGACCTGCAGCGCGGCCAGGTCCCACAGCGACACCTCCGGCTCGCAGGAGACGTCGACGGCGCCTTCGGCAACGAGGACGTGCGACCAGAAGTCGCCGAAGGCGCGCGTGCGCCAGACCTGCCGGGACAGCGCGAGCAGGCCGGGCAGCCGGCCCTGCTCCTCCCAGCCGGTCAGGGACGAGTACGACAGGTGCGCGTCGGCGAGGCTGCCGACGCGGCTCACCTGCAGCCGGCGCGCGTCGTGCTCAGACGCGCCGGCCCAGGCACCGTGGCCGCGGGCGGCCCACCAGCGGCGGCCGAGCGCGGGTGCGCTGACGACGCCCACGGCGACCTCACCCTCCACCTGCAGCGCGATCAGGCTGGCCCACACGGGCACGCCGCGGACGAAGTTCTTCGTCCCGTCGATTGGGTCGACCACCCAGCGGCGGGGGCCCTCGCCGTCCGAGCCGTACTCCTCGCCCAGCACGAGGTCGCCCGGCCGCCGGCTGCCGACGACCGCCCGCAGCGCCTGCTCGACGGACCGGTCCGCGTCGCTGACGGGCGTCAGGTCGGGCTTGCTCTCGACCTGCAGGTCCAGCGCCCGGAACCGGGCGGTAGTGATCGCGTCGGCGGCGTCGGCGAGCTCGTGCGCGAGAGCGAGGTCGTCATCCAGGCCAGGCACCCGGCGAGCCTAGCCAGCCGCCGGCATCGCGGTCCGGTATGTCTGGTGTCATGACTTCGCGCTCCCGGCTGCTCGTCCTCCTGCTCGCGTTCCTCGCGGCGATCGCCTCCTCGCTGTCAGCGGCGACGATCTCGGTCGCGCACGCTGAGGGGACGTACACGATCGGCGGCATCATCGACGGCAGCGACGGGCGCGCGGTCAACGCGCTGATCGGCCTCGACCTCCAGGACGCGCAGGGTCAGGTGCTCAGCAAGACCGGCTGCGTCCGGTCCCCAGAGTGCCCCGTCAGCTCGTACGGCGTCGTCGTGAACGTCAACCCGACGCTGCCCGCGGAGGGAACAGCGGACACGAGCACGGCCGGCATACAGCTGGAGTGGACGGCGGAGGTGCCGGAGAACACCGCGAACGTCTACATCGAGGTCTACCCGAAGAACAACGACAGCCGTCGCACGACCACCGAGACGCGGTACGGGCACGCGATGCGGCACAACATCACCATCCCGACGACCGATCAGGTCGACCTGCACCTGCCGCTGATCTGCGCCGCCGGCGGCAGCACCGGCAGCGTCAGCGGCACCGCCGTGAAGAACGGCGCCCCCATCGGCCTGACCCGCGCCATCGCCTGGTCGATCGACCGGTACGACGCCGTCCAGCGCCCCACGCTGGGGTGGAACATCGGCACGGCCAGGAGCGACGGCACGTACGAGATCCCGAACCTCGCCAGCGGCCAGCGGTACCAGGTCTGGACGACGACCTCCGAGGGCGAGCGCCACAAGGAGATCGGTGTCGTCATCAACGCCTGCGAGAACACGACGTCGAACGTCGACTTCACCCCGCCGCCGCCGCCGGCCGAGGAGCCGGCGCCGAGCGCGCCGCCGCCGCCGCCCCCGACGCTCGAGATCGGCTCCTCGCTGATCCGGGCCGGCATGTCCGCCCGGATGAGCGGCGCGGCCGACCCCGGCCAGACCGTGGAGCTGCTCGCCTACAGCCGGCCGAGCACGACCTACAACGTCGTCCGCACGACGACGGCGTCGGACTCCGGCGCCTACACGTTCGTCGTCTCCCCGCAGACCAACACCCGGCTGAAGGTGCGCATCAACGGCCAGGAGAGCGAGACCGTCGTCGTCAGCGTGCAGTCCGTCGTCACGCTGCGGTACGTGAAGGACGCCGCCCGGACCTACACGTTCACCGGACGCGTGCTGCCGCGCCGCCAGGGCCAGCTGGTGTCGGTCTACGCGCAGACGCCGAGCGGTGACCGCCTGGTGGGCCGCGGGCAGGTCGACGCGCAGGGCATCTGGAAGGCCGCGCACCGGTTCACCGTTCCGGGCAGCTTCCCGATCTACGCCGCGACCGGCCGCGACATCGTCAACGACGCCGGCCGCAGCACCGCGGTGAAGCTCACCATCGCCTGACCCGTCCGCTCCGGGGGCGTCGGACGAACACCTGAGACACTGGTACGACCAGCAGCCGACCCCGACGGAGCCCCTCCCGTGACACCGACGCAGCTCGACGCTGCCGTCGACCCGGCGGATCTCACCGCAGCCCTGCTGGACGCCGAGGCGCAGCGGGCGGCCGCACCGGCCGCACCCGAGGTCGTGCTGCTCCCGGACGACCTGCTGCCGGGGGTCGGCGGTGAGCCGCTGTCGCTGCGGGAGACCGTCGCGGTGGGTGGCGCCGGGCTGCTCGCCGTCCTGTCGGTCCTGAACCTGCTCGACTACGCCGGCAGCGCGGCGCTGTCCGTGCTGGGGCCGGACGTGCAGCGCTCGCTCGGCCTGTCCGACACCGGGCTCGGCGTCGTCGCCAGCCTGGCCGCGCTGACCTTCGTGGTCGGCGCGGTGCCGCTCGGGGTGCTGGGTGACCGGGTCTCGCGTACCCGCCTCACCGCCGTCTGCGCCACCGTGGCCGCCGTCGCCACGCTGCTGACGGGAGCCGTCCAGGCGGTGTGGCAGCTCGCCGCAGCGCGGCTCGTCACCGGCGCCGGCCAGGCCAGCATCCTGCCGGTCAACTCCTCGCTGCTCGCCGACGCGTACCCGGTTCGCGGTCGGGCTCGCGTCTTCTCCGTGCACAACCTGATGCCCTCTCTCGGCTACGTCGTCGGGCCGCTGCTGGCCGGCCTGGTCGCGCGGGTCGCCGGCGGCTGGCGCGCGGCCTACGTCGTGCTCGGCGCGCTGTCGCTCGTCGCGGGGCTGGCCGCGCTGCGG
>JAODNS010000079.1 GCA_025465145.1 Frankiales bacterium | reverse complement strand
GGCGGCGCGGGCGGTCCGGGTCGTCGTCGTCCTCGTCCGCCTCCGGACCCGTCTCCTCCAGAGCGGTCGGAGCGGCCAGCAGCGCGCTGGGGCTGACGGCGCCGGCGGTGCCGGCGCGGCGACGGCGGCGGGGAGCGGGCTGCTCCTCCTCCTCGTCCACGGGCACGTCCGGCTCGACCGGCGGCGGCGCCTGGAAGGTGACGGCGGCGGGGACGCGCTTGCGGGTGCGCTTGGCCGGCGGCTCGAGCACGGCCGGGTCGACGGTGACGTCGTCGGCGGCGTTCTCGGCGGCGTTCTCGGTGACGTCGTCGGCGGCGTTCTCGGCGACGACGGGGTCGTCCTCGACCGCCTCGAGGACCGGCTCGGCCGGCGTCTGCAGCGCCTCGGGGACGGCGTCGTCGGAGGAGTCGGTTTTGGCGGCGGCCTTCTTGCGCGGCGCGGCCTTCTTGGCGGGCGCCTTGCGGACCCGCTTGGCCGGGGCGGGCGCCTCAGCGGCGGCCTCGGTCTCCGTACCCGCGTCCGTCGGCGTGTCGGCGGCGACCTTGCTGGTCGCGCGGCGGCGGGTCGCCTTCTTCACGGGGGGCGTGTCAGTGCTGGTGGTGGCGTCGCTGGTGGCGTCGCCGGTCGGCTCGTTGTCGAGCACCGGTGCTCCGGTCTGGTCGCCACGTGACGCGGCCGCGGCGACCCTGGGTGAGGTCGGTCCGGGCCGGCCGGGTGGCCGACGCCGGGGGAAGTCTGGGGGTGCGGTCCTAGGTCGGACTGCCGGCGACGGCCTCGTCCCGATCGGCGTCCTGTCGCGTTGCCCCGGGGGCCGGTGGAATCCGGTCGGGTGCGAACGGGTCGCCGACCTCGCCGTTCTCGGTGAGCAGCCCCTGCGCGTACCGGGTTGCCTCGGGAGGCACCGGCGGTACGAGGTCGGCCACGGACCGGAGTCCGGAGAGGACGTCGTCGGGTCGAACAGCAGGCGTCACGTGCCGTACGACCAGGTGAAGTATCGCACAGGGACCGTCCTCGACCCGGAGGCTGACCACCGCGGCGCGCGCGTCGAGCGTCCGCATGCCGTTCTTGGTCAGCCGCTGGACCGGCACCTCCTCGGCTGCCAGGAACGCGCCGCCGGCCCGCAACGCCTCTGCCGCGTCGACGCCGGGCAGCCGGATCGCCCAGCGGCTGGCCTCGATCCGGTCCGGCAGGCTGGTGCCCGGCGGCGCCTCGACGACCTCCTCGACGTCGATGCCCAGCGGCAGGCTCTCGTCCAGCGCGAGCCGCAGCTGCTCGAGGTCGACCCGCTCGGCCAGGCCGAGCTCGACGTACTCCGCCTCGCTCGCCACCCCGGTCGGCGCGGCCCCGACCCAGCTGATCTTCGGGTGCGGGCTGAACCCGGCGGAGTACGCCATCGGCACCTGTGCGCGGCGCAGCGCCCGCTCGAAGGCGCGCGCGATGTCGCGATGGCTGGTGAACCTCAGCCGGCCGCGCTTGGTGTAGCGCAGGCGTACGCGCTGGACCGTCGGCGGCGGCGGCGGTCCCTCAGGAGTCCGCTTGGACACCGGTGACGTCCCAGCGGTGATGCTCGAGGTCGTGCAGCAGGTAGCGCGCGAACGAGTCCACGGTGAAGCTCGCGCCGTCGCTGCGCCGGCCGGGCCGCTGCCACTGCTCGTCGGTCACCCCGCCGAACGCGACGGCCAGCTGCTCCGCCGCCGCCGCCAGCTCGTCCGCCACCACCGACGGCTGCTCGTCGCGGTACCCGTGCGAGGTCACGTCCTGGTCCCAGTTCAGATACAGCGGGTCGTCCGCCGTCAGCATCAGCTGCAGGCGCTGGTGGTACAGCACGCAGACATCGCGGACGTGGCAGGCGTACTCCAGCGGCGACCACACGTCCTCGCCTGGCCGCTCGGTGCGCTCGACCACGCCGCGCCAGCTCCGGGCGTTGTCGCGCAGGACGGCCGCCACGTCGTGCGGCGCGCTGGCGTCGAAGCCGCACTCCGGGCAGCGCCGCTCGAGGACCCATGTCCAGTCCTTGTCGTCGCTCATACGACCGACAGCGGCAGCAGCTTCTTGCCGGTCGGCCCGACCTGGATCTCCGTTCCCATCTGCGGGCAGACGCCGCAGTCGAAGCAGGGGATCCAGCGGCAGTCGTCCAGCTCCTGCTCGTCGAGCGCCTCCTGCCAGTCGGCCCAGAGCCACTCCTTGTCCAGCCCGCTGTCGAGGTGGTCCCACGGCAGCACCTCGTGCTCGCCGCGCTCGCGGGTCGTGTACCAGGCGACGTCGACGCGCTGCTTGCGCGCCGCCTCCATCCAACGGTCGTACGAGAAGTGCTCGCTCCAGCCGTCGAACCGGCCGCCGTCGCGCCACACCTGCTCGATGACAGCGCCGATCCGTCGGTCGCCGCGGCTGAGCAGTCCCTCGACCTGGCCGGGCTTGCCGTCGTGGTAGCGGTAGCCGATCGCCTTCGCGGTGCTCTTGTCGCTCGAGATCGCGTCGCGCAGCAGCTTCAGCCGGTGGTCGGTCGTCTCCGGGTCGAGCTGGCTGGCCCACTGGAACGGCGTGTGCGGCTTGGGCACGAACCCGCCGATGCTCACGGTGCAGCGGACGTCGCGGGTGCCGGTGACCTGACGGCCGACGCGGATGACCTCGCGCGCCATGTCGGCGATCTCGAGGACGTCCTCGTCGGTCTCCGTCGGGAGCCCGCACATGAAGTACAGCTTCACCTGCCGCCAGCCCGCACCGTACGCGGTCGTGACGGTCTTCACCAGGTCGTCCTTGCTGACCATCTTGTTGATGACCTTGCGCAGCCGCTCGCTGCCGCCCTCGGGCGCGAACGTGAGGCCGGAGCGGCGGCCGTTGCGGCTCAGCTCCTGCGCGAGGTCGATGTTGAACGCGTCCACCCGCGTGCTCGGCAGGGACAGCGACGTCTGCGTGCCCTCGTACCGGTCCGCCAGCCCCTTGGCGATGTCACCGATCTCGGAGTGGTCGGCGCTGGACAGGCTGAGCAGGCCGACCTCCTCGTACCCGCTCGCCCTCAGCCCAGCGTCGACCATCTCGCCGATGCCGGTGATGGAGCGCTCGCGCACCGGCCGGGTGATCATGCCGGCCTGGCAGAAGCGGCAGCCACGGGTGCAACCGCGGAAGATCTCGACACTCATCCGCTCGTGCACGGTCTCGGCGAGCGGGACGAGCGGCGTCTTCGGGTACGGCCAGGCGTCGAGATCCATGACGGTGCGCTTGCTGACGCGGAAGGGGACGTCGGGGCGGTTCGGCGCGACGCGCTGGATGCGGCCGTCAGGCAGGTAGTCGACGTCGTAGAACCTCGGCACGTAGACGCCGCCGGTCCTCGCGAGGGCCAGCAGCCGCTCGTCGCGACCCTGGGTCTGCTTGAGGACCTCGGTGATCTCGAGGACGGCCTGCTCGCCGTCGCCGAGGACGGCCGCGTCGATGAAGTCCGCGATCGGCTCGGGGTTGAACGCGGCGTGCCCGCCGGCCAGCACGATCGGGTCGTCCTCGCCGCGGTCCTTGGCGTACAGCGGGATGCCCGCGAGGTCGAGCGCCTCGATCATGTTGGTGTAGCCGAGCTCGGTGGAGAAGCTGATGCCGAGGACGTCGAAGTCCTTGACGGCGCGGTGTCCGTCGACGGTGAAGGCGGGGACCTGGTTCTCGCGCATGAGCTTCGCCAGGTCGGGCCAGACGCTGTAGGTCCGCTCCGCCAGCACGCCGGGCTGCTCGTTGAGGACCTCGTACAGGATCATGACGCCCTGGTTGGGCAGGCCGACCTCGTAGGCGTCCGGGTACATCAGCGCCCAGCGGACCTGGGCGTCCTCCCACGGCTTCACCTGGCTGTTGAGCTCGCCGCCGACGTACTGGATCGGCTTCTGCACGAGCGGCAGCAGCGGCTCGAGCCGCGGGAACACGCTCTCTCCAGGCATGGGTACGAGGCTACGTCCGCCGTCCACCCGCGGTCGTGTGCACGCCCGCGCTCGGCTCGCTCGGGCCGCGGCCCGCCCCCGGCT
>JAODNS010000059.1 GCA_025465145.1 Frankiales bacterium | reverse complement strand
GGGGCGTCGTCCGCGCCGGCCTGGCCCTTGAGCGCCGGCCGGCGGCGGCGCAGCAGCGCCTCGGCGAGAGCGAGGATCGCCTCGTCCATGTGCGTGCGGAGCCGCTGCTCGGTCTGCTCCCCGTTGGCGCGTACGCCGTCGAGGACACCGGCGGTGACGTTGGGGGCCACCTCCAGCGCTACGGCCGGGCCGATGCGCTCGAGCACGGCCTCGGCCACGCGCGGCGTGAGCTCGTCGACCAGCCGGTCGGTGAGGCGGGCCGACACGGCACCGGCGACCTCGTCCGTGGACGGGACGGTGAGGTCCGCGATCCGGCCGCCGAGCTCCTCGAGGTCCTCGCGCAGGCCGGCGACCGCGGTGGTGACGGCCGGCGACCCCGCCTCGTGCAGCTCGCCGACGCGCTCGTGCAGCGCGGCGATCTGGGTCGGGGCGGTGCCGAGCGCGTCCAGTCGCTCCGCGACGAGCCGGACGTCGCCGGCCAGCGCGGGCACCCGGCCGGTGACCTCGTGCACAGCGCCGAGGCGGTCGGCGATGGTCCCGAGGGTCGTCTCCAGGCCGGCGAGGCGGTCCTCGAGCGCGCTCAGCCGCTCCAGCGCCGGGCCGCCGGAGGCGACCGCGTCGAGCCGCTGCTGCAGGGGCGCGAGCGCCTCTGCGAGGTCCTCCGGCTGCAGGCCGGTCTCGAGGCCGCTGAGCCGCTCGGTGAGCGAGGCCACGACGGAGTCGCGGACCCGGCTGACGTCGGCGGCGGTGGCGAACGTGTCGGCCCGCGCGCTGAGGGCGTCGAGGTCGGGCTTGAGGCCCTCGGCCGCGGCGGTGCGCGCGGTCAGGTCGGCGACGCCGGCCCGCAGGTCGCCCAGGGGCGCGAGCCGGTCGTGCAGGCCGGCGATGTCCTTCTGCAGCGCGGCGAGCGCCTCGGGGAACGCGGCCAGGGCGGCGACCGAGCCCGACAGCCGCTGCACGCTCGCGGCCTGCGCCGCGACCTCGCTGGAGACGGCGTCGAAGCGGCCGCCCAGCTCGGCGGTGCCGCCGCTCGCGGCGGACAGCTGCTGTCCCTGCTCGTCGAGCCGCCGGCCGAGGACGTCGAACCGGTCGCCCAGCGTCGTGGTCGAGGTGCGCAGCTCGTTCGCCAGCGTGGCGAGGTCGGTGCGCAGCCGCTCGACGGCGGCGCCGGACGCGGCGCCCTGCAACTCGGTCGTCAGGGCGGTCAGGTCCGTCCGCAGCCGCTCCACGTCGGCCGTCGAGGCCGCGCCGTGCACCTGGGCGGCGAGGTCGGCGAGGTCGGTGCGGAGCCGCTCGACGGCCACGCCGGACGCAGCGCCGCGCAGGCCCTCGCCGACGGCGGCCACCTGGGCCCGCACCTCCGCGATGGCGGCCGCGATGCTGCGCTGCTCGGCCACCTCCTGCTCGACCGCGCGCGACAGCAACGCCTGCATGCGCTCGGACACGGCGCCGCCGGCGGGCGGCAGGACGCCACCCGCACCGGGCATCGTCGTTCCGTCGTTCGACACGTGAGCGGTCCCCTCGACAGTCGTTCTCGCAGGTCAGCGCATCAGTATGTCGTGCAAGGCGCTCAGGGGAGGCGCCAGGAGTCCCCGAGAGCGAGGTCGTGGCCCTGCGTGACGAGCCGGGTCGGCGAGACGCCGACGGCGGTCAGGACCTCGTCGTCGACGAGAACGCCTGACTCCTCGGGGATGCCGAGCACCTGCGCCCCCGCAGGCACGGCCGCGTCGATGGCGCGCAGCCAGTCGCCGCGGCTGGACCCGCCGCTCCAGTGCGGCAGCACGACGACGTCCGGCACGAGCCCCAGCCCGCGCTCGACCGCGAGGTCGCCGGCGGCCCGGCGGTCCGGCAGGACCGTCCACGGACACAGCACCATCGCCCCCGCGCTGGCGCCCATGACGACGCCGTCGTCCGCGAGCAGGTCACCGACGAGCGCGCCGATCGAGGTCGTGGTCAGCGCGGCGAGCAGCCGCGACGGCGAGCCGCCGGGCAGGACGAGCAGCCGCGCCTCGCGAACGGCAGCGGCGGCGCCCTCGGGGTCGGTGCGCGCGTCGGGCGCACCCACCACGTCGCGCCCGCCGACGGCGCGGAAGTGCCGTACGCCGTTGGCGGTCGCGGTGTCGTAGTCGCTCCCGGCGGCGCCGGCCAGCGCGGTGACGACGACGCGCCCGCCTGCGCGCCTGGCCAAGTCGGCGTCCATGGCTCGGCAGCCAGGGGAGAACTCCCCGCCGCCCTGGAGGCAGACGGTCACGGTGTGGCGGCCATGACGAGCAGCGCGACGTCGTCCTCGCCGCCGCCGCCCCGGCCGAGCTCGCGCAGCACGTGGTCGCAGACGGCCTCGGGCGGCAGCCGGATGCCGCGCAGGCTGCGCCGCAGCGTCTCCAGCCCCTCGTCGAGCGGCGCGCTGCGGCTCTCGACCAGCCCGTCGGTGTAGAGCACCAGCGTCGCGCCCGGCTCGATCCGGACGGTCGTCTCCGGGTAGGTCCCCGCGACGGTCCCGATCGGCGGCCCGGGGACGAGCTCGACGTACGCCGGCTCCTCGCCGGGCGAAGCGAGCAGCGGCGGCGGATGGCCGGCGGAGGCCACCGTCATCGTGCGGCTCGGCACGTCGTAGTGCGCGACCAGCAGCGTTGCCAGCTCGAGGTCGAGCAGCACGTCGCTGCTCGCGGCCAGCCGGGTGAGCAGCTCGCCGGGCCGGTGCCCCTCGAGGGCCAGCGTCGCAACGATCGCGCGCAGCTGCCCCATCCGGGCGGCGCTGCGCATGCCGTGGCCCATGACGTCGCCCATCGCGAGCACGACGCCGTCGCCGACCGGCACGCCCTGGTACCAGTCGCCGCCGACGAACGCGCCGGTGGCGCCCGGCAGGTACCGCGGCGCGAGCTGCAGGCCCGGCACCTCCGGCAGGTCCCGCGGCAGCAGGCTGCGCTGCAGGGTGATGCCGGTGCGCCGCTCGGTGCCGTACAGCAGCGCGTTGTCGAGCGCGGCGCCGGCGCGGCCGGCGATGTCGAGCAGCAGCGCCCGGTCGATGGCGCCGCCGCTGGGCTGCGCCAGCGTCATCGCGCCGAGCCGGCGGCCCCGGCTGGTCAGCGGCACCGTCAGGGCGGCGTGCAGCTGCAGCTCGCGCAGCGCGGCCAGCACGGCCTCGTCCGGGGCGACCCGTACGAGCGCCTCGTCGGCAACCTCCGCCAGCCACTCGGGCTCGCCGGTGCGCGTCACGGCGCCCACCCCGGCCGCGTCGTCGAGCGAGAGCGGCAGCGACTGGAGCAGCTCGCGCAGCCGCGCTGCCTCCACCGGGTCCGGGTGCGCGACCTCGACGACCTGCAGCCGCATCGGGTCGGGCACCTCGTCGCGCCCGAGCAGCGGCGCGGCGGTCTCGCCGACCAGGGCGACGACCGCCCACGCGCCGAGCTGCGGGACCACCAGATCGGACAGCGTCCGCAGCACGGCCACCGGCTCCAGCGAGGCGGACAGCCGGGTGGACGCGTCGGCCAGCAGGGCCAGCCGGGTATTGGCCGCCTCGGCGGCGGCGTACGCCTGCTCGCGCTCGCGTACAGCGTCCTCGCGCTCCCGCTCGGCCCGCTTGCGCTCGGTGATGTCGTGGAAGTAGACCGACAGCCCGTCCGGCCCGGGCCATGCGCGCACCTCGAACCACGCGTCCAGCGGCTCGAAGAACTCCTCGAACAGCACCATCTCGCGGGTCGTCACCGCGTGCTCGTACTGCTGCTGGAACGTCCCGCCCACCGCCTCGGGGAACTCGTCCCAGACGCTGCGGCCGAGCACGTCCTCGCGGCGCCGCCCGAGCAGCCGCTCCGCCTCGGGATTGACGTACGAGAACCGCCACTGGGCGTCCAGCGCCATGAACGCGTCGCTCATGGTCTCCAGCAGCCGGGCGAGCCGGTCGCGGGTGTCGCGCAGCTCGGTGAAGTCGAAGGCGGCGCCGAGCAGCCGCGAGGGCCGGCCCAGCATGTCCGGCAGCACCCGTCCGCGCGCCTGGATCCACCGCTCGCCGGTGCCGGGCACGACGATCCGGTACTCGGCCGCGAAGTCGCCGCTGCTCTCGACGGCCCGGTCCACCGCCGCGGTCACCCGCGGGAGGTCGTCCGGGTGCACCCGCGCCTCGAAGCTGGGCCAGTCGTCGCCGAAGGTCGCCCGGTCGTAGCCGAACAGCGCGACCAGCCGGTCGTCCCAGTGCAGCGAGCCGGACACGAGGTCGAAGTCGAAGCTGCCGATGTCGGCGGCACCGAGGGCGAGCTCCAGCTGCGCCGAGCTGCGCGTCATGTCGGCGGCCAGCGCGCGCAACTCCAGCTCCGCGTTGACGCTCGCGGCCAGCTCGCCCAGGATCCCGACGTCCCGTTCCGACCAGCTGCGCTCGACCCCGTCGTAGACGCACAGCGCGCCGAGCACGAGCCCCTCCGAGTCGGTCAGCGGCACGCCGAGGTACGACCGGACGAGGCCGCTCGTCACCGGTGGCAGGGCGGCCGCCTGCGGGTGGGCGTGCGTGTCCGGGATGGCGACCGGCAGCCGCGCCGCCACCGTGAGACCGCACAGGCTGTCGTCGGTCGAGGAGGAGCGGGCCTCCGGGCTCAGCTCGATGCCGTGGATGCTCGCGACCACCTGGTCCTCGGCGAGCAGGGAGACCTGCGCGTACGGCGTCACGAGCAGCTGCGCGGCGAGGCGGGTCAGCCGGTCGAGGCTGTGCGGCGGCAGGCCCGCCGTGAGGACGCGGCGGACGGCGGCGATGCGGCGGGCGTCCTCGGCCGAGCGCGCAGCCGGCGAGGCCGCCTGCTGGGGAACGCTCATCCGATGCGCCTCGCGGTCAGGTGGCTGGAGCGGCCACCGTACCGGCGACGATCAGGACAGCAGGGTCTCGAACCGGCGGTTGAGCGCGTCCAGGGTCGAGCGGATGACGGCCTGCCGGACGTCCTCGCGCACGCCGGCCGCGCCGGTGAGCCGCTCGGTGCCGCGGGAGGACAGCATCGACAGCGCGACGAGCACCGTGCGCTCGGCGCCCAGCTGGGTGACCTCGAGGTGGTCGAGCTCGAACCGGGCGACGCCGTCGAGCAGCTCCTCGACGGCCCGCAGGGTGGCGTTCGCGACCGCGCGCTGGACGCCGACCTGCGAGGCGTTGCCGCGTCCCTCCCCGACGGCGGTGCGGCCGGCGGACGACAGCGTCACGGAGGCGGTGACGTCCAGGCCGGAGGACACCAGGTGCATGCGCGAGATGGCCGGCCGCTCCGCGGCGCGCTGCGCCGGCACGTCCGGCTGGGCCGGCCGGGCGAGGTCCGCGTCCTCGACGATCTGGACCCGCTCGGCGTCGACGCCGATGCCGAAGCGCTCCCTCAGCAGCCGACCGACGACCGTGGCGACCTCGACCTCGTCGACGCCGGGGGCCAGGCCCAGGCGGAGCAGGCCCATGCCGCCGTCGCCGTCCGGTTCGACGTCCGCCTCGGACACGCCTGGGACATCACGCAGCGCCGCGACGATCTCGCGGTAGTCGGTGACGGTCACAGCGGGCACTCCTGTTCCGGGGCATCGGAGTGTTGATCGACCCCGCGAACGTCGGTCTTGAGCCTCAGGCGGACTTGCGCGCTGCGGTCTTCGCTGCGGTCTTCGCTGCGGTCTTCGCTGCCTTCTTCGCCGGCGCCTTCTTGGCCGCCTTCTTGGGCGCCGTCCTGGGCTCGGCGGGCTTGCCGGCGGCCTTCTTCCCCGCCTGCTTCTTCGCCGGCTGGTCGGCCGCGGCAGGGGCCTCGCCGCGCTCGGCCTTGGCCGCCTCGACACTGGCCCGCAGCGCCGCCATGAGGTCCACGACGGTGCCGGAGGTGGGCTGGGCGGCCTCCGGCTGCTTGACCTCGTGCCCGGCCACCTTCGCCTCGATCACGGCGTTGAGCGCCTCGCGGTACGAGTCCTTGTACTGCGACGGGTCGAAGTCGCCGCTGAGCGTCTCGATGAGGCTGCCGGCCATCGCCAGCTCCTGCGGGCGCACCTCGACGTCGTCGTCGAGGAAGCCGAAGTCGGGCTTGCGGACCTCGTCCGGCCACAGCATCGTCTCGAGCACGAACACGCCCTCGCGCACGCGCATCGTGGCGAGCGACTCGCGGTTGCGCAGCGCAACCTTCACGAGTGCGACCTTGCCCGACTCGGCGAGCGCGTCCCGGAGCAGGACGTACGGCTTTGCGCCCGTCTTGTCCGGCTCGATGTAGTAGGTCTTCTCGAAGTAGATGGGGTCGACCTGCTCGAGCGGCACGAACTGCAGCACGTCGATCGCGCGGTTCGTCGTCAGCGGCAGGTCGGCGAAGTCCTCGTCCGTCAGCACGACCGTCTCACCGTTGCCGAGCTCGAAGCCCTTGGCGATCTCGCCGTACGGGACCTCCTCGCCGTCCGCCTGCGCGACCCGCTTGTAGCGGATGCGGCTGCCGTCGGAGCGGCGGACCTGGTGGAAGGAGACGTCCTTCTGCTCGGTGGCGCTGTACAGCTTCACCGGGATCGTCACCAGCCCGAAGCTGATGGCGCCCTTCCAGATCGACCTCACCGTGTCTCCCTACCCGTGCCGATGTCGATCACGCTAGGGGTGCGGCCGGGGCGGGTCCACACACCGCGCCCCGGCCGACGGTCGCAGTCTGGCCGGGTTCGCCCTGATCGGTAAGGGTGGTTCAGCCCGGTGCGAGGGCCGAGGTCGTCGCCTCGAGCTCGGCCCGCACCGCCTCCGGATCGGTCTGGCCGCTGACCAGGAAGGCGACCGGCTCGTCGACGCCGGCCGCCCGGAACGCCTCGAACCGCTCCCGCACGTCGTCCGCGTCGCCGGCGAGCACCAGCGTGTCCAGGAACTCGTCCGGCAGGCTCGCCGCCGCGCCCTTGCGGTCACCGCCGTCCCACAGCTCCATCGCCCGGGTCGTGACGTCGCCCCAGCCCTGGACGCCGAACGCCTTGCGATACGCGGGGACCGTCACGTACGACATGACCTCCCGGCGGGCCCAGCGACGTACCGCCGGCACGTCCTCGGTCACGCAGACGCGGATGAAGCACGCATTGGTCGTCTCCCGCGGCCCCGCCTCCACGTGCGCCAGCGCGTCAGGGACCGCGTGCGCGCCGGTCCAGTTCAGGCAGACGCCGTCCGCCACCTCGCCGCCGGCACGCAGCATCTGCTCGTTCAGCGCGCCGATGATGATCGGGCTCGGCGGCTTCGGGTTGTTCATCAGCAGCATGTAGCCGTGGACGTCGTAGTACGCCCCGTCGTGGTCGAGCTTCTCCCAGTCGAGCAGCCGCCGGACCACCTCCACGTACTCCTTGAGGCGGCCGAGCGGCTTGTCGTACGGCACGCCGTTCCAGCGCTCGACGATCGTCTTGCTGCTCACACCGACGCCGAGGGTGAAGCGGCCGCCGGACACGTCCTGCAGCGTCGCCGTGCACTGGGCCATCAGGCTCGGGGTCCGGGTGTAGATGGGCACGACGCCGGTCGCGAGGCCGACGGTGCTGGTGCCGAGCGCGACGGCGGTGAGCAGCCCGAACGCGTCGTTGTTGCCGGCCTCGGCGACCCACAGCCGGTCGTACCCGGCCGCCTCCGCGCGGGCGCCGACCTCGACGAATCCGCGGACGGGCAGCGCGAGGTTGAGGGGCAGGGCGAGGCCGGTCCCGCCGACAGCTGAGCTCATGCGGGGATCCTGCCGCACGCCCCCTGAGCCGGAACCTGCAACATCCAGTGGCGGCGCGTCCCGGTCCCTCGCCGTACGACCCGCCGCTGCCGGATGCTCCGGGTTCCGGCGGGGTACGAAGATCACGTGGGCCTCGAGACGTACCGCGAGAAGCGCGACGCGGCCAGGACGCCCGAGCCGGTGCCGCCGGCGCAGGACCTGCGGGTCGACCACACCGGCGACGAGCAGGCCGGCCGCGGCGACACGTTCGTCGTGCAGGAGCACCACGCGACCGCGCTGCACTGGGACGTGCGGCTCGAGCGCGACGGCGTCCTCGTCAGCTGGGCGGTGCCGAAGGGCCTGCCGCTCGACCCCGCGAAGAACAACCTCGCGAAGCAGACCGAGGACCACCCGATGGCGTACGCGACGTTCGCGGGCGACATCCCGAAGGGCGAGTACGGCGGCGGGCACGTCAGCGTCTGGGACAGCGGCACGTACGAGCTGGAGAAGTGGCGCGCCGACGTGGTGAAGGTCGTGCTGCACGGGGAGAAGGTGGACGGCAGGTACGTCTTCTTCAGGACCCGCGGCAACGACTGGATGGTGCACCGCATGGGCTCGCCGCCGAAGGGCTGGACGCCGCTGCCGCGCGACCTCAAGCCGATGCTCGCCGTCGCCGGGACGCTGCCGACGGACGACGACAGGTGGGCGTACGAGGTGAAGTGGGACGGCGTCCGCGCGCTCGTCGCGGTCGAGGGCGGCCGCGTCACGCTGACGAGCCGCAACGGCAACGACGTGACGTCGCACTACCCGGAGCTGCGCGGGGTCGGGCTGCAGCTCGGCTCGCGGGCCGCCCTGCTGGACGGCGAGATCGTTGCGTTCAACCCCGAGGGTCGCAGCGACTTCGGCCTGCTGCAGAACCGGATGCACGTCGGCAAGCCCGGCACCGCGCTGCTCCGGTCGACGCCGGTGCAGCTGCTGCTGTTCGACGTCCTGCACCTGGAGGGGACGTCGCTGCTCGACCGGACGTACGACGAGCGGCGGGCCGCACTCGAGGGGCTGGAGCTGCAGGGCGAGCACTGGTCCGTGCCCGCGGCGTTCCTCGGCGGCGGTCAGACGGTGCTCGACGCGACCCGGGCGCAGGGGCTGGAGGGCATCCTCGCGAAGCGGCGTGACGCGACCTACCTGCCCGGCCGGCGGTCCGAGTGCTGGACGAAGGTGAAGCACATCCGCCGGACGTCGACCGTCATCGCCGGCTGGAAGCCGGGCGAGGGCGGCCGGGCCGGTCGAATCGGCTCGCTGCTGCTCGGGGTGCAGGGGCCGGACGGGCTCGAGTACGCGGGCCACGTCGGCACCGGCTTCACCGCGGCCACCCTGAAGGCGTTGGGCGAGCTGCTCGAGCCGCTGCGGATCGCCGAATCCCCCTTCGCCACAGCGGTTCCGCGGATGTACGCGAAGGACGCGGTGTGGGTCGAGCCGCGGCTCGTGGCCGAGATCGACTACACCGAGTGGACGAAGGACGGCCGGCTGCGACACCCGTCGTACAAGGGCCTGCGCGACGACTACGACCCGAAGGACGTCTTCCGTGAGTAGCAAGGTCCTCGTCGACGTCGAGGGGACGCAGGTCGCCCTGACCAACCTCGAGAAGGTGCTCTACCCGGCCGTGGGGTTCACCAAGGGTCAGGTGCTCGACTACTACACGCGGATCGCGCCGGTCCTGCTGCCGCTCCTCGCCGGCCGGGCGCTGACCCGCAAGCGGTATCCCGACGGCGTCGAGGGCCAGGTGTTCTTCGAGAAGAACGCGCCGCGCGGAACACCCGACTGGGTGCACGTCGAGAACCTGCCGTCGCCGGGGTCGAGCAAGAACCGCGAGACGATCGACTACGTGGTGGTGGACGACCTCGCAACCCTGGTGTGGACCGCCAACCTCGCCTCGCTGGAGCTGCACACGCACATGTGGCGCGTGGATGCCGGGCAGCCGGACATGGTCGTGTTCGACCTCGACCCCGGCGAGCCCGCGACCATCGTGGAGTGCTGCGAGGTGGCGCTGCTGCTGCGCGAGGTGATGACCGACGACGGCCTCGACCCGCTGCCGAAGACCAGTGGCAGCAAGGGCTTGCAGCTCTACGCGCGCGCGGACCGGTTCGCCAGCAGCGAGGAGACGTCGGCGTACGCGAAGGAGCTGGCGCAGCGGTTCGAGAAGTCGCACCCGGACCTCGTCGTGCACCGGATGACGAAGGCGCTGCGGCCGGGCAAGGTGCTCGTCGACTGGTCGCAGAACAGCGCGGCGAAGACGACGGTGTCGGTGTACTCGCTGCGGGCGCGGCCGCGGCCCACCGTGTCGACGCCGGTGACCTGGACCGAGGTGGATGCCTGCCGCAAGCCCGACGACCTCGTGTTCACCAGCGACGACGTGCTGTCCCGGGTGGCGGCCGACGGCGACCTGTTCGCTCCGCTGCTCTAACGAGCCGGCTTCTCCGGCGCGGGCTCGTGCTCCTCCCGCGTGAAGAACGAGTACTTGCCGTCCGGCTCCAGCACGCCGATGCGCACCTTGGCGAGGTCGTCGACGCCCTGCTCGCGCATCGCCTGCACCAGCTCGTCCTCGTCGACCCGCTCGTACGACATGACCTCCTTGCGCATCCGGCCGTCCTGCACCACGACGACGGGCATCCCCTCGAGCAGCGGGCGGACCTTCTTGAAGCGGAAGGAGACCCAGGAGAAGAAGACCATCAGCAGGGCGAACGTCCCGACGGCGAGCATCGCGCCGGTGACGGAGAAGTCCTCCTGCGTCGTGCCCTGCTGGATGAGGTCGCCCATCGTCACGAGCAGCACCAGCTCGAACGCGGTCATGCTGCCGAGCTCGCGCTTGCCGATGACACGCGTAATGAACCACAGGAAGAAGTAGATGACCGCTGCGCGGTAGACGACGTCCACGGCCCGCTCCTAGGGGAAGATCCGCGTGCGGTACCGGACGGTCGCGACGGGCTGGCCGGCCTCGTCGAGGACGGACACCTCGCCGCTCTCGCCGCGCTGCCGCGCCGGCTCCACCCGGGTGTCGGAGGACACGACGAAGGTGTCGCCGGGTGGCGGCTCGAACTCGTAGAGGTCATAGGCGCCGGTGGTGGTCGTCGACCTCGGATCCGGCCCGAAGCTGTTCTCGTCGAACAGGTCGAAGTACGCGCTCGAGAAGCGCATGTGCACCGGGCCCTCGAAGCCGCCGGCGTGGACGACCTCCACCTCGTACCGGACGGCATGCCCGGGCCGACTGGTCGACGGGTAGGTGACGGTGACGGTGTAGCCGCCGGCCGTGGCCGTGCGGGTCCCGGTGCGCGTGCCGAACAGCCCGACCGCCCCGCACAGCACGAAGACGACCAGCAGCGCCAGGCCGACGCGGCGCAGGTCCCGGGCCCGCCGGACCTCCTGCGGCGCACGCGGCTCCGGCAGCGTCGAGGTGGAGGTCACGCGGATGATCTACCCGCGCAAGATCACGTGCTAACGGAGCGGCGAGCCGTCGAACCCCTCGAGCAGCTCGCTCGGGTTCCCGTAGACGGCGACGGCGCCCGCGGCGAGCAGCTCCTGCTCCCCGATGCCGCCGCACATCACGCCGATGCAGCGGACGCCCGCACCGGCGGCCGCCTTGATGTCGTAGACGGTGTCGCCGACCATCACCGCCCGCTCAGGACGCACACCCGCCGCCTCGACGGCCTTCTGCACGATCTCGGGCGACGGCTTCGACCTCTCCACGTCCTCGCTGCTCACAACGGCGTGCACCGGCCCGTCGCCGCCGATCGCGCGCAGGAAGAAGTCGAGGTCGGGGCCCTGGCCGCTCGTGCACAGCACGACCTTCAGCCCGGCGTCGCGGCAGTGCCGAAGCAGCTCGGGCACCTGGTGGAACGCCGTCGTCCGCTCCCGCAGCTCGCTCCACCGCTTGCTGTGGCCCGCGACGACCGCGTCGTCGGCGCGGCCGATCAGCGACTCGACGAGGTCCTCGGACCCGCGGCCGATCGCCCGGTGGATGTCGAAGCAGGAGACGGTGTGGCCCGCCTCGGCGAACGCCTCCCACCACGCCAGCACGTGCTGGTACACGGTGTCGATGAGCGTGCCGTCCACGTCGAACAGGACTGCCTCTGTCGTCGTGGCGGTCGAGGGTGCAGGCTCCGTCATGGGTCCCGCCCTACCCGGGTACCGACCACCACACCACGTCCACCGACCGAGGAGCTCCCGTGACCGGCGTCGTCCCCGCAGCCCTGTCCGACGAGGACCTGGAGCGCGAGCTGCAGCATCTGCACGACACCCGGCACGACACCTTCCTGCACGGCAGCGAGGACGCCCTGCAGTTCCACACGAAGCGGACTGCAGAGCTCGAGGAGGAGTACCTGCGCCGCAACCCGGACAGGGTCATCGACGCACGCCGCACCCGGCACGGCTCGCGCGAGCTGTCCGGCCAGGACTGACAGGAGAGCGGACATGACCGAGGCGAACCCGGCCGACCTGGCCGAGGACGTGACGCTGACGCGCGACGCGGCGGTCCCCGACGCGCCCGACCTGCCGCTCGAGGTGGCGGAGGCGGACCTGCTGGAGCAGGCGACCGCAGCGGCGCCGGGTGAGCACGTCGCGCACCGGGACCTGCCGCTGGAGTCGGACGAGGCCGACGCCGCGGAGCAGGCGGTCGTCGTCGAGCAGGAGGAGGACGAGTACCGCTGACCTGTCCCGCGGCTGTGGCAATCTCGCAGGCGTGACGTCGGTGGAGAGCAGCTCGCCCGCCCGCGGGACGCGGCTGCCGCGCTCGGCGCGGCGCAAGCAGCTGCTCGGCGCCGCGCAGGAGGTCTTCGTCGCGCAGGGGTACCACGCGGCCGCGATGGACGACATCGCCGAGCGCGCCGGGGTCAGCAAACCCGTGCTCTACCAGCACTTCCCGGGCAAGCTGGAGCTGTACCTGGCCCTGCTCGACCAGCACGCGACCGACCTGGTGAACAAGGTCCGCAAGGCGCTCGCGACCACGACGGACAACCGGGAGCGCGTGGCGGCCTGCGTCGCCGCCTACTTCGACTTCGTCGACGGTGAGGGCACCGATGGCGAGGGCGCGTTCCGGCTCGTCTTCGAGAGCGACCTGCGCAACGACCCGGCCGTCCGCGAGCGGGTCGAGCGGATGCTGCAGGAGTGCGTCGACGCGCTCACCGAGACGATCGCGCACGACACGGGCTACCGCGCCGAGGAGGCGCAGCTGCTGTCCGTCGGGCTGGCCGGACTCATGGAGGACGGCGCGCGGTGGTGGCTGGCGTCGGAAGGCGCGCTGAGCAAGGCTCGCGCGATGGAGCTGCTCGTCGGGCTGACCTGGCGCGGCATCTCCGGCTCGCCGCGCACCGTCTGAGCTTTCCGCTGGCAGCGGACGCGGCGGCAGGGTCCCAATCGCTCGACTAGCCTCGGCAGCAGGACGTGGCGACATCGACGGAGGCACTGGTGGAGGTCAAGATCGGCGTGCAGTTCGCGGCCCGCGAGCTCGTCATCGAGAGCGCGCAGAGCCCGGACGAGGTCGCCAAGGCGGTGGCCGACGCGCTGAAGGCCGACCTCGGCATCCTGTCGCTCGTCGACGACAAGGGCCGCCGGGTGCTCGTCCCGGCCGACAAGCTGGCCTACGTCGAGATCGCCGAGGCGGAGTCACGCCGCGTCGGGTTCGCCTCGCTGTAGGAGCCCCCCACGGGAGCGCCGCGGGAGCCCCGGCGTTACAGGATCTCGTTGTGTGACAGGCAACTCACGCTCTGACGCGAGACCTGCGCGACCACAGGTTCGACGGCGGTGCAACCCGGGCACACAGCCCCCAACGGACCATCCGGTCCGATCAACAGGAGGAACCGTGGGCACCGTTCTCGTACTTCTCGTCGTCGGCCTTGTCGTCGGTGCGCTCGCTCGCGCCGTCCTGCCGGGCCGCCAGGCGCTGCCGCTGTGGCTCACCATGCTGATCGGCGCGGGCAGCCTGCTGCTCGCAGGCCTGATCATCCCCGGTCGCCGTGGCCTCATCGAGGTCATCGTCGGCGTCGTCATCGCCGCCGCCATCATCGCCCTCACGCAGGGTGGCATCCGCTCGAAGAGCAGCTCGCGCGTCTAGTCGACCGCTCGGCAGTACCGAGGCCCGGTTCCCCTCGCGGGAGCCGGGCCTCGTGCTGTCCAGGGAGCGCTGCGGCGCCTAGGGTCCGACCATGCCGCCCGCCGTGCCCGTCGCTCGGCCCAGGGCCCCGCTCGCCGCCCTCGCCAGCCTGGACGAGCTCGTCGCGCGCGCGGACCTCGCCGCGCCGCACGAGCTCGCCGTCCTGTTCGACGACTGCGCCCAGCAGCTGGGGACCCGCGGCTGCACCGCGTACGTCGCGGACCTGCAGCAGGACGTGCTGCAGCCGCTGCTGCTCCCGTGGTCGCCGGCCGGGCCGGACCTCGTGCCGCTCGGCGTCGACGGCACCCTAGCGGGCCGCGCGTACCAGCTCTGCGAGCCGCAGCTGCAGGCGGACGACGCCTACGGCAGCCGGATCTGGCTGCCCCTGCGCGCCGGCACCGAGCGGCTCGGCGTCCTCGCCGTCAGCCTCGAGACGCCGGGGGTGACCGACGAGCAGTCGACCGCGCTGGCGCGTCTTGCGGCAACGGCCGGCCTGCTCATCGCGGCGAAGACCCCGTACGGGGACACGCTCGTCAGCCTGCGCCGGCGCTCCCAGCTCGGCGTCGCGGCCGAGCTGCACTACTCGGTGCTGCCGCCGCTGACCTTCACCGGACGCGAGGTGTCCGTGGCCGCGGCCCTCGAGCCCTGCTACGAGGTGGCCGGTGACGCCGTGGACTACGCGGTCGATCCCGGCCGGACCCAGGTGGCCGTGTTCGACGGCATGGGCCACGGCTTGCACAGCGCGCAGTGCGCGGTCTTCACCATGGCGGCCTACCGCAGCGCGCGCCGGTCCGGCCTCGGGCTGATCGAGACGCTCGAAGCCATCGACGAGGCGCTGTTCTCCGGGCTGGGCGGCGAGATCTTCTCGACCGCGGTGCTGGTCGACCTGGACACCCGCAACGGGCTGCTGCAGTGGGTGAACGCCGGGCACCCGCCGCCGCTGCTGCTGCGCGGCGGCCGGTTGATCCGCGCGCTGGAGAGCGAACCCCAGCCGCCGCTCGGCCTCGGGAACCTGCTCGACGGGGCCGGCGTGGACGTCGGCCGCGAGCAGCTCGAGCCCGGCGACCTCGTGCTGCTCTACACCGACGGGGTCGTCGAGGCCCGCTCGCCGGAGGGGGAGTTCTTCGGCGTGGAGCGGCTCGCCGACCTGGTGATCCGGCACCTGGCCGGCGGGCTCAGCCCGGCCGAGACGCTGCGCCGGGTCGTGCGCGAGCTGCTCGCCCACCACGGCGACCAGCTGACGGACGACGCGACGCTGCTGGTCCTGGAGTGGCGTTCCGTCGAGGACTGATCAGGGCTGCAGGCCGAGCGCCTGCATCCGCGCCGTGTGGTTGTCCGTCAGCCGGGTGAGCAGGCGGGCCAGGCCCGCGAGGTCGCCGCTGCCGCCGACGAGCAGCTCGATGAGCGCCTCCCGCTCGACCGCGACTCTCTGCGCCTGCAGAAGCGCCTCGCCGACGAGCCGGCGGGCCCACAGCGCGAGCCGCCCGGCCAGCGCGGGGTCGGCGGCCGTCGCCTCCCGTACCCGCGACACCGCGAACTCGGCCTGCCCGGTGTCGGCCAGCACCTCGAGGACGAGCAGCCGGGTGGGCTCGTCCGGGATGAAGGCCGACACCTCGCGGTAGAAGTCCGTGGCCAGTCCGTCGCCGACATAGGCCTTGATCAGGCCCTCGTACCAGTCGTTCGGGTCGGTCGTGTCGTGGAACTCGTCGACGGCGGCGACGAACGGCGCCATCGCCTTCTCCGGGTCGGCGCCCAGCGCGACCATGTGGTCGTGCAGCTGCCGGTAGTGGCCGAACTCCGCGGCGGCCATCGTCGCCAGCGCGGCCTTGTCGGCGATGCTGGGCGCGAGCCGGGCGTCGGAGGCCAGCCGCTCGAAGGCCGTGAGCTCGCCGTAGGCGAGGACGCCCAGCAGGTCGATCGTCGCCTCGTCGGCGGGTCCCGTCATCGGTCCTCCTCGCGGCCGACCCTAGCCGGTAGGCTGAGACCTCAAGGGCCGGCGCTCGTCGGCCTCCCCGTGTGCGCGGACCCCTTCCGACGCCGGCGCGCCGACTGCACCTCGCAGCCCGTGCGAGCCCGCTCCTGCTCTTCGGTCTACAAGGTCAGCGCGACTCCCCGGAAGGCAGTTCCCTGACCACAGCAGACGCTCCCAACGGCTTCGCCGCGCTCGGCGCACGACCCGAGACCGTCGAGGCGCTCGAGAAGATCGGCATCACCGCACCGTTCGCGATCCAGACGATGACGCTGCCGATCGCACTGTCCGGCCACGACCTCATCGGCCAGGCGCGCACCGGCACCGGCAAGACCCTCGGCTTCGGCGTGCCGATGCTCAACACGGTCAAGAGCAAGGACGAGGGCGCCAACGGCACCCCCCAGGCGCTCGTCGTCGTGCCCACCCGCGAGCTGTGCGTGCAGGTCGCGAAGGACCTGGAGAACGCCGGCAGCGTCCGCCGCATCCGGGTGCAGGCCATCTACGGCGGCCGCGCGTTCGAGCCGCAGCTCGAGGCGCTGCGCAAGGGCGTCGACATCGTCGTCGGCACCCCGGGCCGCCTGCTCGACCTCGCCCGCCAGGGCCACCTCAACCTCGGCCAGGTCGAGGTGCTCGTGCTCGACGAGGCCGACGAGATGCTGGACCTCGGCTTCCTGCCGGACGTGGAGCGCATCCTCGAGCAGACGCCGACCGAGCGGCAGACGATGCTGTTCTCGGCCACCATGCCGTCGCCGGTCGTCGCCATGGCCCGCCGCTTCATGCGCCAGCCCACGCACATCCGGGCCGAGGAGCCGGACGAGAACCGCACCGTCCCGAACACCAAGATCTTCGTCTACCGGGCGCACTCGATGGACAAGGGCGAGGTGCTGGCCCGCATCCTGCAGGCCGAGGGCCGCGGGCTGACGATGGTGTTCTGCCGTACGAAGCGCACGTGCGACAAGGTCGCGGCCGACATGCAGGACCGCGGCTTCGCGGCTGCCGCCGTGCACGGCGACCTCGGCCAGGGGGCGCGCGAGCAGGCGCTGCGGGCGTTCCGCTCCGGCAAGATCGACGTCCTCGTCGCCACCGACGTCGCCGCCCGCGGCATCGACGTCCAGGACGTCACGCACGTCATCAACTACCAGTGCCCCGACGAGGAGCGGACGTTCCTGCACCGCATCGGCCGCACTGGCCGCGCGGGCGCCAACGGCGTCGCCGTCACGTTCGTCGACTGGGACGACATGCCGAAGTGGGGCCTGATCAACAAGGCCCTCGACCTGCCGCACCCCGAGCCGGTGGAGACGTACTCCTCCAGCAAGCACCTCTACAGCGACCTGTCGATCCCGGAGGGCACCACCGGGAAGCTGCCGCGCGCCTCCCGGGTCCGCGCGGGGCTGGAGGCCGAGGAGCTCGAGGACGTCGGCGAGACCGGCCGCAAGCCCAAGCGCACCGACAGCGGCCCGGCCCGCGGTGGGCGCAGCTCCGGCCGCGACGACCGCGGCTCCGGCCGGGACGACCGCCCGGCGCGCGAGGAGGAGTCCGGTCCGGCGCTGCCGAAACGGACCGGCGGCACCCGGCGCCG
>JAODNS010000049.1 GCA_025465145.1 Frankiales bacterium | reverse complement strand
GCGACTCCCTGCAGTCGATGTTCACGATCAGACCGCCCGGACGAGCCGGCAGCGAGTCACCGGAGATGCGCAGCGTGTTCACGTTCACCCGGGTGACCGTGAAGGTCAGCACCGTCTTCACGTACAGGACGTTCCCGTTCGCACCCGAACCCTGGCTGTAGCCGGAGTTGTTGCTGGCCGTGGTGCTGAACGTGCAGCCCTGCATCCGGGCCCGCGTGCGGGCGTTGGAGGAGAACCGCACGTCGATCTTCGCCACACCGGCGCTGTCGGCGATTGCGGTGCGCAGGTTGCCGGAGTTGGCGAACGTCGCCGTACCGAAGTGGTTCTGCTGGTACGCCTCGAGCACAACCGTGCCACCCGGGGTCGCGCCATCCACCTGCACCGTCACCAGCTGCGTCGCGTTCGCAACCGGACCCGTCGCGCCGTTGCCGACCTTGCCCTGCGTGACCAGGTACGTGATCCGCAGGTTCTGCTGAGCCGGCGTGCAGCTCGGCGCCGGGCTGGTGCTCTGCGACGCAGAGGGACTCGCCGACGGCGACGTGCTGCCCGACGCACTGGGCGACGGGGGCATCGTCTGCTGCGGAGCGACCGAGGCGAGGGCGATGTCCTCGACCGTGGCGTTGCCGAGCATGCCCAGCAGTCGCACGGCACCCGTGCCGGTGTCGACCCGATAGAGGCCTACGCCAGTGGTGCCGACCGGCGTGAGCACCGCGAAGGCGGCGCCACCCTGCGACGAGATGTCGATCCCGACGGTGGTGGTGTCCGACACGTCGACGCCGAGGGCGCCGATTGTGACGAGCATGCCGTTGTTCGGCGGCGCCTGGCGGACCAGCACGTCGCGAGCGGTGTCGATGTCGATGAGCACCGTCGGCGTCGCAGCCGCCGTGTTGTTCGTGTACGCAGCACCGGTCACGCGCGGCGAGGTGCCCGCGCCCGCGTCAGCGGAGCCGTACGCGAGCGGGCCGTCGACCGTGACGGCGCCGGTGTCCGGGACGACGCGCAGGTTCTGGCCGGTGTTGCTGACGATGCGCAGGCGGTCGACCGACGGGTTGACGTCGACGCCGAAGGCGGTTCCGGAGAGCGCGACGCTCAGCACTGCCTTCTCCGTCGCGGCGCCGGTCGTCGGGTTCAGCACGTACAGCCGGTTGGTGGAGCCGACGGCCAGCAGCTCACCAGTGGCCGGCCGGACGTCGATGCCGACGAGGTCCTCGCCTGCCTGCAGCCCGGTGATCTGGACCGTGGAGGTGATGGTGCCGGGTGAGCTCACCGAGAACGTCACGAGCTGGTTGCTCGAGGTGAGGCCGTAGGCCGCGCCCGCCTCCGCGTCGTTGATGGTGACGGTGGCCCGGGCCGGGGACAGGACGGTGCCGGCGGAGGCGTTGCTCAGGGTGACGGTGAAGGTCTCGGCACCCTCGGTGGCACCGTCCGTCGCCGTGGGCACCGTGAAGGTCTTCGACGGCTCGCCGGCGGCGAACGCCAGCGTGCCGGTGGTGCGCGTGAAGTCGACGGGCTCGGTCGCGCCGGCCCCGGACGTCACGTAGTCCACCGTCGCGGCGTCAGCGGTGTCGCCGTTGCGGCGCACGGTGATCGTGGCAGCGGAGCCCTCGTTGACACTGCTGTCGCTGACGGCGAAGCGCGGGCTCGCGACCGCGAGGTCCTCGAGCGTCGCGCCAACGGCCCCGCCGCTGGTGGCTGTGCCCGTCGTCAGGTTGACGGTGTACAGCGCCGTCCCGCTGGCCGTCTGCAGCACCGCGTAGGCGGTGCCGGCGGCCGGCTCGATGTCGAGGCCGGCGACGGTGGAGGTGTCGACGCCGAGAGAGCCGACGGTGACGAGGGTGCCGTTGTTCGGCGGCGCCTGCGTCACGAGGACGTCCCGCGCGGTGTCGATGTCGAACAGCGTCGTGGTGGTGGAGCCGGCCGTGCTGTTGGTGTAGCCCGCCGCACTGACCGCAGGGTTGGTGCCCGCGCCGGCATCGCTGCTGCCGTACGCGAGCGCGCCGTCGACGGTGGTCGCCCCGGTGTCGACGTTGACGCGGAGGTTCTGGTCGGCATCGCTGACGATGCGCAGCCGGTCGACGACCGGGTTGAAGTCGACGCCGAACGCGGTGCCGCTGAGAGCGGTGGAGAGCGCGCTGCCGGCAGTCGCGGCGCCCGTGGCCGGGTCGACGACGTAGAGGCGGCTGGAGGAGCCGAGCGCGTACAGCTGCCCGGTTGCGGGACGGATGTCGATGCCGAGCAGGTCCTCGCCGGCGGCGAGGCCGCTGACGGCGACGTTCGTCAGGACGGTGCCGGGAGCGCCGACCCGGAACGAGACGATCTTGTTGTCGGTCGTGAGGCCGTAGGCGAGGGTGCCGTTGGTCGCGGCGGACGCGGGGGTCGCCGCGAGCGCGGCGAGCCCGGTGACGGCCAGACCGGCAGCGGCGAGGGCCGCCACCGATCTGCGTGCGGTTCGGGGCAGGGAGGGCACAGAGGCTCCAGAGGTCGTGGGGGTGGTTCCGCTGACCGTTCGTGTACCGAGCGTTGCCGGTTCACCACCACCCGCCGGAGCGCAACACGAAGGGGCGGCTCCCGTCGTCGGGAACCGCCCCTTCGCCTGCCGAACTAGAAGATCCTCAGGGTCCTCGTGTTGCTCCGGCCCGGGATGTTCTGCGCGTCGCGGCCCGTCTTGATGACGTACCTGGCCGTCCCGTTGCTCGAGAACCGGAACACGCGCGACCACTCGCCGTTGACCTGATCAGCCCTCGCCTGGGCGACCAGCTGCTCCCCGTTGGGAGTGATCCGGTAGATCCCGACGATCAGGCCGCCGTCGCGTGCCGGGACAGTGTCCCCGGCGAACCGGTACGTGCGGGCGGCGGTGCGGGTGACGGTCAGGGCGAGCTGCGTGCGGACGCTGATGACAGCCGACTCGCCGAAGCCGCAGCCGACCTGCCGCGCCTTGAGCCGCGTGTTCGCCGACGGGCGGAGGTCGGTGAAGGTGACCGCGCCGTTGTCGTCCGCAACAGCCGTGCGGACCGGCGCACTGCCGTACGTGGCCGTCTGCCGGTGGTTCTGGCTGTAGCCGAACAGCTCCACGCGACTGCCTGGCGCGGCGCCGTAGACCGTCGCGACGGCGACGCCGGTGGCGTTGATCGTCGGCGTGTCGATGTGGACCTGCGCGGTCGGGCAACTGCCCGCGGGTGAGCTGGACGGCGACGCGGAGTCGGTCTCGGTCGGCGAGGACGCCGGATCCGGCGAACCCTGGCTGCCCACGCCCGATGAGCCGCTCGGCGCACTGCTCGCGGACTGGGACCCGCCGGACGAACCGCTCGGCGCACTGCTCGCGGGGGTCGGACCACCAGACGACCCGCCGGACGAACCACCCGATGAGCCGCCGGACCCGCTGGACGGCCCAGACCCGCTGCCGCTGCCCGTTCCCGTCGACGCGCTGGGCGACGCGGAGCCGGTCGCCGACGCCGAGGCCGACGGGGACGCGGACACCATTGGCGACGCCGACGCCGACGGCGAGGCAGACGACGACGCAGCAGGACTGGCGCTCTGGCTCGGCGAGGTGTCATCCGTGGGCAGATGGTCGAGGACAGCCGCGGGATCGTTCTGGTCCGGCTCGAAGTCGAACAGGGTGTCGTTGACCTGGAGCAGGTCCGCGCGGCCTGCGGCGCCGGGGTTGTTGCGTCCCTGGTTCAGCCCCACCCCCCGTAGGACGGCGTCGGGCAGAGCTGCCTGCACCTGCGCCCAGGTCGCCGTGAACTGGGGGAAGCCCAGGGCGTCGCCGGTGTTCTGCGGCGCCCACCAGCCACCGGCCGTGGTCGGCGTCCACCGCTGCCACGCGTCAGCCTGCACCGGGCCCGATCGGAACGGCTCCCAGACCAGCGTCGCGAACGACCGGTCCGCCTTGTTCGGCGTGATGGGGACGTTGATGCTCGGCAGGTACGGGTCAGGCAGCTCGCCCGCACCCGGCACGTCACCGCTCGCGCGGTACGTGCTGTACCGGAGCACGTGCAGATCGCTCAGCGGCGTGCCGTCGTACGACCGGTTGAACACGGCAGCCTTGTCGCCGCCGCCGGGGGTGCTGAAGGTCAACGCGGCCGCGCGGCGGACGTCGTCGCCGAAGGTCCGGTCCTGCTCGATCTGCACCCGCCCCGCGCCGATCTGGTTCTCGCACCAGGTCCTGCTCGACCGGGCGCAGGTGTCGTCCTCCGCAGTTCCTACCGCGCCGTCGGTCGCAGGTGTGATGTCGGCCGGCGTGACCGTCTGGTCAGTGGGGGACTTGACGTCGAAGTCGTACGTCGTGCCGTTGATCTCGAGTCGGTCGGCGCGCGCGACCGCACCAGGCTGGCCCGTCCCCTGGCTCAGGCCGATCCGGTCGACGACGCCGCGCAGGCTCGCCCGGACGTCGTCCAGCGTCGTGTACTGGTCGAAGCCGAGCTCACGGTTCTTGTTCTGCGGTGACCACCATGCCGCCTGCGTCATCGGGTCCCAGGTCTGGCGCTCACCCGCGCGTAGCGCTGGCCCACCACCTGACGTCACGTAGTAGGGCTCGAAGACCAGCGTCACGTGCCTGGCGGGCAGGGCAGGGGTATCACCCGACGGCGCGGCTGGCGGCGTCGTGACCACACCGCCCAGCTCCAGGTACAGGCTGGGCACCGTGACGGTGGCCGTCGGCGTGTCCGAGGTCGTGACGTAGCTGAGCGATGCGACGTCGTCGAGCAGGGTGCCTGCCTGCTCACCCGTGGAGACCGATGCCTTCGCCTCAGTCGTGGGAGTCGTGAACAGCAGCTGCCCACCCCTCGTGTCGGGATCGATGGTCACCGTCCCAGGCGTGACGACCTCGCTGCACCACCCAGCGACGGGGCACGGCTGACCACCCGCCGGCGGGATCGCGGTGACGACGACGGTGTCGCTTCCTCCGGCCAGCGCGAAGGAGCCGCTGGCGACGAGCGCCACAGCGGCGAGCAGGGCAACGACAGGACGCCTCACAGACGGACCTCTCCACAGGGCGTGGACCCCCCTGGCCCATCGCTGGGCTGTGACAGCGGACGAAGCCCCCCGCCGCTGTCACAGCGCGTCACGAGCAAGTTCGCCACCGGTGACGAAACTCCTGCTGGCGCCCGGGCCGGGTTGCCGGCTCACCTGGGGCACCCACGTCCGCCGGAGCCGGGCGCGAGCGCGCCGTAGATTCGGCGGATGCTGCGCCTGATGGACACCCGGACCCGGCAGGTCGAGGAGATCCAGCCGGGCACGCCGGGCCTGCTGACGGTCTACGCGTGTGGCCCGACGGTGTACCGGTACGCGCACGTCGGCAACCTGCGGACGTTCCTGCTCACCGACCTCATCCGGCGGACTGCCGAGCAGTCAGGGCTGCGCGTGAAGCTCGTCCAGAACATCACCGACGTCGGGCACCTGCAGGACGACAGCGGCATCGACCTCGGCGGCGAGGACAAGCTGCTCGCGCAGGCGCGGGCCGAGAACAAGGACCCGTTCGTCGTCGCCCGCTTCTACGAGGACGCCTTCCACGCGGACCTCGCGGCGCTGAACGTGCGGCCGGCCGACGCGTACCCGCGCGCCAGCGAGTGGATCGAGTCGATGATCGCGCTGATCTCACGGCTGCTCGAGCAGGGCAACGCGTACGAGGTGGACGGGTCCGTGTACTTCGCCGCGCAGTCGTTCGACACGTACGGCGCCATCTCGGGCAACCGGCTCGAGGACCTGCGCGCCGGTCATGGCGCGACCGGCGAATCGACGGCGGAGGGCAAGCGCTTCCACGCCGACTGGGCGCTGTGGAAGGCCGCCGGCGCGCAGCGCGAGATGACGTGGGAGTCGCCGTGGGGGTACGGCTTCCCGGGGTGGCACACCGAGTGCTCCGCGATGTCGGTGGAGCTGCTCGGCGAGCGGATCGACGTGCACACCGGCGGGATCGACCTTCGCTTCCCGCACCACGAGGACGAGCGCGCGCAGAGCGACAGCGCGGTCGGGCACGAGGTGGTGAAGCACTGGGTGCACGGCGAGCACCTGCTGTTCGAGGGCCGCAAGATGGCCAAGTCGACGGGCAACGTGGTGCTGGTCAGTGACGTGGTGCAGCGCGGCTACGACCCGCTGGCGCTGCGGCTCGCGTTCCTGCAGACGCGGTACCGGCAGCAGGCGAACCTCTCGTGGGCAGCCATCGAGGGCGCGGACCGGCTGCTCGCCCGGTGGCGCGGCCTCCTCGCGGAGTGGGCGGAGCAGCCGTCGAAGCCCATGTGCGCGGAGGTGTCGGCGGACTTCCAGGAGGCGTTCGAGAACGACCTGGACACGCCGCGGGCGGTGCAGCTGCTGCGGCGGCTGGAGAAGGCGGAGCTGCCGGACGGGTCGAAGCTCGAGACGTTCCTGTGGACGGACGGCTACCTCGGGCTCGACCTGGCGCGAGAGATCGGCAAGCCGCGTGCCGAGGTGCCCGCGGGTGCGCAGGCGCTGCTGGACGAGCGGGCAGCGGCGCGGGCGGCCAAGGACTTCGACGCGAGTGACCGGCTGCGGGACGAGCTGGCTGCGGTCGGCGTCGTCGTGAAGGACACGAAGGACGGGCAGACCTGGTCGCTCGGGTGACGCACTACGTCGTGCTCGCGCACGCGCACCGGGATGCGCTGGCGGAGCAGGTCGAGGACCTGCGGCGCGTAGACGACGGCTGCCGCGTCAGTGTGTTCAACGGCGGGCGCGACGACGCGCTCACGACGGGACTCGAGGTCGAGGTCGTGCCGACCAGCCGGCCGCTGCGGCACGGGTACCTCGCGCTGTTCCACGCGCTGACGCTGCAGTGGGCGCAGGGGCCGGTCGTCACCCTCGACTCCGATGCCTGGGTCGTGCGCCCGCTCGGGGACCTGCCCGGCGACTACGTGGCGCCGCACCTGTCGGAGGTCCGGACCGGCACCCCGTGGGCGCCCGGCCGGCGCTTCCTGCCGGCCTGGCCGCAGTGGCGAGAGCTCCTCGGCATCGAGCACCCGTGGCGGTGCTTCAACCCCGTGCAGGTCTTCGGGGATCAGTACGTGGAGCGCTTCCTCGCCTGGCCGTACCGCCAAGCGCTCCTGGAGCGCATCGCGTCCACGCGTCTGGAGGCGATCGAGGAGATCGTGTGGCCGTCGCTTGCCCTGACGCTGGGAGTCACACCGGCGCCGCTGCCCGGGGGGCACGCGCTGCAGCTGGGCCGGCACGCACCCGCCGACCTCCAGCGGCACCTCGCCGACCCTGAGGTGCACGTGCTGCACAAGGTCGGGCTGGAGCCGGGAGCGACCGACCGGCGCCTCGTACGGGAGCACGTGCGCGGGCTCGCGCCGTCGTTCGACGTGCCGTGCGACTACCCCGCCGGGGACGTCCCCGCGTCGCCGCTGTCGCGCGTCAAGGACCTGGCGTCTCGGCTCTCGCGCCGCCGCTGACCGGACAGCCTCCAAGATCTTCGCGGCTGCGCACAGGCCGGAGCCGGTGCAGATCCGCGAACATCGTCAGGCGGCGAGCGCCGACCGGAACTGCCCGACCAGCTCCGCCTCGTCGTGCCGCAGGTTGCCCGCGGTGACGCGCAGCAGCAGGACGCGGTCGTGCCGGTTCGCGACGACGACCGCGTTCGCCCGGAGGGTGTCGCGATCCCACTGGCCCACCTCGACGTGGTGCGCGCCGTCGACCTCCGCCGCCACCCGTGGCCGCTCCCACCACGCGTCGAGGTACCGCTTGCCGTTCGCACGAACCTCGTACTGCAGGCGATCCGGCAGCGGCAGCCCGTGCCGTCTGAGGAAGGCGAGGAGGTCCAGCTCCGTCTGCGCGTGCGCGCCCAGCTCGACGTCGTCGAGCACGTGCCGGATCAGCCGCCGCCGCGGGAGCCGCGGCAGGAGCAGCAGCCCGTCGCGCAGCCGCGGCACCGTCACCAGCCGCTTCTGCACGGATGCCGCGAGCCGCCACTCGCCGGCACGGTCCGTGGCCGCCCACGCAGCCGCGTGCAGCACTGCCGGGGCGATCCGCACCTGCGTCGGCAGGCGCACCGGGTGTCTCAGCTCGTCGAGCCGGCTGCACCGGTGCGGACGGAAGAACCCGCACGGAGCGATCTGGCAGCGCGCATCGACCGCGACGTCGATCGTCGCAGGCTCGTCACCGTGCGGCTTCGTCAGGTAGACGAGCGCGTCGCCCGAGACGGCCGCGCCGTCGCCCCCGTACAGCACCGCTGCCTGGACCTTCTCCTCGAAGGTCAGCGTGCCGACGTGCGCAACCGCGATGCCCGGCAACGGGCTCTGCCAGTCCCGGCCGATCCGCCACTGCCAGGCTTCCCGGGTGAGGCCGGCCGGAAGGGCCTGGCGTCGGGCGATGACGCCGCGCTGCAGCTCGAGGAGCTCTGCGTACGAGGGAGGCTCGGGCTCCAGGGGCGTGTGCGTCATACGGCGACGGTGCAGCCGACGCGGGTTGCTCGCCGTACGCAGCGGAGATCTGTGGACGGCTGCGGAAGATCTTCGCGGAGCTGGACAGGTCAGCGCACGCAAAGATCCGCGAAGATCTTGAACGGGCGACGATGGGCCGGGCGGCGCGAGGACCTAGGCGACCGGCTGCTTCGCCGGCTCGCCGGGCGGCGGCGGGCCGCAGATGAAGTTGGGCTCGGGCTTGTAGCGCGTCTTGAACGGCTCGCGCTTCACGACCCTGCCGTCGACCTTGAAGACCCGCGTCACGACGATGTCGAAGCCCTCGGCGCCGGAGGCGGCCGTGCAGTCCTCGCGGTCCACGTACTCCCTGCCGAACGGCCGGATGCGGGTGCGCTCGCCGGTGACCGCGGAGATGTCGTACCGCTTGGTCCCCCAGAACGTGACGGTGATGGAGCGCGCCGTGTACGCGGTCGTGATCAGCACGCCGGTCGGCGCGTCGTTCTGGAACCGGAAGTCGGGCTCCGGGAACGAGACCGTCGACTCGCGGCCGGGCGGGTAGCGGCTGATGTAGTAGCTGTGCGGGGTGTGCTGGACGTCCTTGAGGCCGCTGAAGAACACCGCGTTGAACAGCGTCGTCGCGAACTGCGAGACCCCGCCGCCGACGTCCTTCACGAACTGACCACGCAGGATCTGCGGCGCCTCGACGAACCCGCGGGCACGGTCGCGCCTGCCCACCACGCCGTTGAGGGAGAACGTCTCAGCCGGCAGCACGACGTAGCCGTCGACGATGTCGGCGATCGTGTGGATGTTCTGCACCCGCGGCGCGCAGCACGGGTGCCGCGTCGTGAAGGTCCCGATGACCTCGCGCACGCCGAGCGTCG
>JAODNS010000031.1 GCA_025465145.1 Frankiales bacterium | reverse complement strand
ACGGGCACCGACGCCGGTAGGGCCGGCAGCGCGCGGGTCAGGTCGGCGGGGCCGCTCGCCGCGGACGGCGGCTCGACCGGCAGCTCCACCGTCCCCTCCCCGGCGAGGCCGGCACGCAGCGCCTGCGCCTCCCGCCCGAAGTCGCCTGCGTGCACCGGCCGTAGCGCCGGGTCCTTCTCCATCGCCCGGAACACGAGGTCCTGGACGGCCGAGGGAACGGAGCCCGGCAGCGGCGGGGGGGTCTCCCGCAGGTGCGCCAGCGCGACGGCGACCGCGTTGTCGCCCGGGAACGGGCGCTGTCCGGACAGGCACTCGTACGCGACTACGCCGAGCGAGTACACGTCGCTGGCCGGCGTCACCGGCTGCCCGGAGGCGGCCTCGGGCGACAGGTAGTACGCCGTGCCGACCACGGTGCCGGTCTGCGTCAGGGGCACGGCATCGGTGGCGCGCGCGATGCCGAAGTCGGTCACCTTGACGACGCCGTCCGGGCGGACGAGCAGGTTGCCCGGCTTGACGTCGCGGTGCACGACGCCGGCGACGTGGGCGGCCTCGAGCGCCATCGCCGCCTGCCCGACGACGTCCAGCGCCTGGTCGGCGGTCATGGCGCCCTTGCGGTGCAGCAGGGTGGACAGCGGCTCGCCGTCGACCAGCTCCATCACGAGCCACGCCGCCTGCTCGGGCTCGCTCTGCTCGCCGTAGTCGTAGACGTTCGCGATGCCCGGGTGCGACAGCCCGGCCGCGTGCCGCGCCTCGGCGCGGAACCGCTCGGAGAACTCCGGGTCGTGCACGTACTCGGGCTTGAGGCACTTCACGGCGACGAGCCGGCCGAGCACGGTGTCCTGGCCGCGCCAGACCTCGCCCATGCCGCCGACGGCGATGCGCTCGTCGAGCCGGTACCTCCCGGCGAGCACCCCGTCGACGCAGCCCGCCGGAGCGGTCATGAGCCGAGGACGGCGCGCATCATGGCGCGCGCGATCGGCGCGGCGACCCGTCCGCCGGTGGCCTCGGAGCCGGCGGACCCGCCGTCCTCGACGACGACCGCGACCGCCACCTGCGGGTTCTCGGCCGGGGCGAAGCCGATGAACCAGGCGTGCGGGTCCTCGCCGACCGCGTGCTGTGCGGTGCCGGTCTTGCCGGCGACGCGCACGCCCGGGATCTGCGCGGCCGTACCCGTCCCCGAGGACACGACGAGCTCCATCATCGCGGTGAGCTGGTCGGCCACCTCGCGGGAGACGGCGCCCTCCTTGTAGACGGACGGCTCGGTGGCGCTGAGTCGGGACAGGTCCGGCCCCTGCACCTCGCGGACGAGGTACGGCTTCATCACGTTGCCGCCGTTCGCGACCCCGGCCGCGACCATCGCCATCTGCAGCGGGGTGACGCGCACGTCGTACTGGCCGATGGCCGACTGCGCCTCCTGCGGCGGCGTGAGCTCGTCCGGGAAGACGCTCTTGGCGACCCGACCGGGCACCTCGAGGTCGTCCTCGCCGAAGCCGAACTTCTGCGCCTGCTCCCGGATCTTGTCGCCGCCGAGGTCCATGCCCAGCTGGCCGAACGCGGTGTTGCACGAGATGCGCAGCGCGTCCGCGAGGGTCGAGGTCTTGCCGTCGCCGCACGTCTCACCGCCGAAGTTCTTGAGGTTGCGACTGGTCTGCGGCAGGTCGAGCTCGGTCGGCGACGGGATGCGGCTGTCCGGGGTGAGCCCGCCCGCACCGAGGGCGACGGCGGAGGTGATCACCTTGAAGGTGGACCCCGGCGGGTAGGTCTGCTGCACGACGCGGTTGAGCAGCGGGTCGCCGGTGTCCTTCTGCAGACCCTCGTAGTAGTCGTGGATCGCGTCGCTGTCGTGCGAGGACAGCTTGTTCGGGTCGTACGTGGGCGTGCTCACCATCGCCAGCACCTGACCGGTCCGCGGGTCGAGGGCGACCGCCGCGCCGCGCTTGCCGGCGAGGCCCTCGTACGCCGCCCGCTGTGCCGCCTGCTGCAGAGTCAGGACGACCCGCCCGCCCTCGGGCTTGCGGCCCGTCACGTAGTCGGACAGCCGGCGGACGAGCAGCTGGTCGCTCTCGCCGGACAGCACGGCGTTCTGCGCGCGCTCGACGCCCGTCTGGCCGTAGACGAACGAACTGAAGCCGGTGACCGTCGCGTACAGCCGGCCGTTGGGGTAGGTCCGCAGGAACTTGAACTGCTCCTTCGGCGTCGCCTTGTCGACCGCCACGGGGGAGGCACCGGACAGGACGATGGGGCCGCGCTCGTGCGCGAACGTGCGCAGCAGCGCGCGGGAGTTGCGGCTGTCGTTGCGGTAGTCGGACGCCTTCACGGCCTGCACGTAGTTGACGTTCACGAGCAGCAGGCCGAACAGCAGCAGGCAGGCCACGGCGACCTTGCGCAGCGGCCGGTTCATCGGCGCACCACCGTGGTCGGCGCGTCCTGCAACGCCTCGCGCGCCTTCTCCGGCGCCACCGGCGCGGGGGCCGGCCGACGGGCGGCGTCGCTGATCCGCAGCAGCAGCGCGACGAGCACCCAGTTCATGACGACGGAGCTGCCGCCGTACGACAGCCAGGGCAGCGTCA
>JAODNS010000025.1 GCA_025465145.1 Frankiales bacterium | reverse complement strand
ATCGCGGCAGCCCGCGCGGCCGGCCGCGCCGCCCGGCCGCTGCCCGCGGAGCACCCCGGCGCGCTGCCGGAGGTGCCGCTCCAGATCGACCTCGCGCTGTCGGTCGGTCCCGAGCAGGTCGGCGCGTTCGGCCAGCTGCAGGACGCGCTCGACGAGGCGGAGCGGCTCGCGACAGCCGGGCTGCTGCTGGTCCGGCCCGGCCTGCCCGAGATCGTTGCCGTACGCGACTGGGCGTGCGAGCAAGTCATCGCGCAGGTCGCCGGCAGCCCGTCGTCCCCGTGGGCCGGGGCCGACGACGAGCGCTTCACCGGTCTGGTCGACGACCTCGCCCCGCTGGACCCCACCTGGGACGCCAGCCTGCTCGAGGACCCGACGCGCAGCGTCGTCGCTGCGGACGACGCCAACCGGATCATCGGCATCAGCCCCGGCCTGTCCGCGCAGCTGGGCTGGCGGCCCCAGGACCTCGTCGGCCGGCGGATCGTCGCCATCGTGCCGCCGCAGTTCCGGGAGGCGCACGTCAGCGGCTTCAGCCGGCACCTCAGCACCGGGGTCGCGCACGCGATCGGCGTGCCCCTCGACCTGCCGGTGCTGCGCGCCGACGGCACCGAGGTCGTCTGCGGCTTCCTCATCCAGCACCTGCGCACGCCCGAGGGCCGCAGTGTGTACATCGCCGACATCCGGCCGCCGCAGGAGTAGCGGCGTTGCGCGCTGAGCCCTCGCCGTTCGCGCTGGTCAGCGCTGCCGCGGAGCCGATGCTCATGGACAAGGCGGAGGCGCTGCGACGCACCCGCGCGCTCGAGCGCGAGGCGCTCGCGGATCCTCCGGCGGGCGCGGCCGCCGCCCTGCAAGACGTCCGGTTCCTCACCTCCGCGACGCGTCGTACGTACGCGACCCTGGTCGCAGCCGGCACCTCCGCGCGGGTGCTCGGCGAGGGCGTGCAGAGCTGGCTGGAGCCCGGCCTCGTCGGAGAGGACCTGGAGCCGGACGACCCGCTGCGTTACGAGTGGGTCGTGGTCCTGACCTCGCCGGTCGTGGCCTGCTTCGCGGCCGTCGACCGGCGCGGCCCGGAGCAGCCGGACATGGCGAGGATGTTCGAAGGGGCGGTCACGCGGGACCGGGCCGTGGTGCGCAGCGTGGCCGAGCGGCTGTGCACGCCGTTCGGCTGAGCCCGGGCGGGAAGCGGGTCAACGGCGAGCTCCTCGTGGCACGCCACGGATTGAGGCCGGGCGGACAGCGGTGTCCATGCCGCCCGTGGCCGCCCGGACGGGCGCGCTCGCCGTAGCGCTCGTAGCACGACGCCCGAGCCGGTGCTTGATCCTGCACCCGGGCTGACCTGCGGTTTTGCATTGTGGGCGATACAGGACTTGAACCTGTGACCTCTTCCGTGTCAGGGAAGCGCGCTACCAGACTGCGCCAATCGCCCGTGCCTGTGCAGTTGTGAGTGGAGGCGGCGTGAGGCCGGGGCGGGAATCGAACCCGCGTACAGGGCTTTGCAGGCCCTTGCCTAAGCCACTCGGCCACCCGGCCAGACATGCGGGCCCTCGAGAGGGCCCTTTCGAGCGGACGACGGGATTCGAACCCGCGACCCCAACCTTGGCAAGGTTGTGCTCTACCAACTGAGCCACGTCCGCGTGTCAGAGGCCGTAGAACCGGCCTCGCAACGAGTCGGAACCCTAGCAGAGGGTCAGAGCTCGGGCTCGGCCCAGAGCAGCAGCGCGAGCTCCGCGTCGACGTCCACGTGATCGCTCTCGGAGCCCGTCGGGATGGCGACGTACGTCTGGCCGAGGAAGTCGACCAGCTCGGGCAGCGGGACCTCGAACAGGGCCTTGCCGGAGGGGGAGGAGAGCGACAGGCAGACGACCGGCGAGCCGGCGCTGGCGGACGGCCAGACCTGCACGTCGCCCTCCCCGACGGGGCCGGTGACGCCGTCGGTGAGCAGCTGGCGGGCGAACGTCCACTCGACGGACTCGCCGTCGGCGCCACCGGTGTGGAAGGCGACCTGGACGGCGTACGGGTCGGCGACGTCGTAGCACAGCCCGGCGCGCACCGGCAGGGAGGCCGCACCCGGGACCACCAGGCGCAGCTGGAGCTCCGTGCTCACGCAGGTGGGGCGGGGAGTCATGGCCGACCTCCTGGACGGGCTGCTGGACCGGCTGGCCCTCGGGTCCTAAGGTCCCCGCACCCGCGCGTTCCTAATCACGCGTCACCCGTTCGGCTGCGCTCGCGGGGCCGCTCGCCGTCGCGTACGTTGCGCGCAACCCATCCGCTGGGCGCTCTGCTGCGAACACCTGCCGTGAGGACCTCCGTGACGCTTCCCCGGAGCGGCCCCGCCGGCCAGCGCCCGGTGACGCCGCAGACGGGCGTCGACCCCCGGTACGACGGCCTCGACGACCGCGGCCTCGTGGCGCGCGTCACCGAGGGCGACGGCGGGGCGCTGGAGGCGCTGTACCGCCGGTACGGCCGCCCCTGCTACGGCCTCGCCCGCCGGATCCTCGCGGACGACCAGTTCGCCCAGGACGTGGTGCAGGAGGTCTTTCTCACCGTCTGGCGCGACGCGTCCCGGTTCGACGCCGCCCGCGGCGGGTTCTCGTCCTGGCTGCTGTCGATGACGCACCACAAGGCCGTCGACGCCGTCCGCCGCGAGGAGAACCTCCGCAAGCGCCGCACCACCGCCGACGGCCTCGAGCTGCAGGAGTCGGACGCCCCGGAGGTGGGGGAGGAGGTCTGGTCCCTGCTGCGCCGGTCCCGCGTCCGCGAGGCGCTGCACACCCTCCCGGTCGCGCAGCGCGAGGCCCTGACGCTCGCCTACTTCGGCGGCTACACGCAGCGCGAGATCGCAGGTCTGACCGACACCCCGCTGGGCACGGTGAAGACCCGGATGCTCGCCGGCATGAAGAAGCTGCGCGAGTCCCTCGACGGCATCTCCGACGCCGCCACCTCCTTCGACCCACCCACCCCTGATCCGAGGAACCCCCGATGAACGCCCCCCACGAGCGGTTCGAGGAGCTGGCCGCCGGCCACGCCCTGTCCGCGCTGGAGCCGGGCGACGAGGCGGCCTTCCTCGGCCACCTGCCCAGCTGCGCCGCCTGTCAGCGAGCGGTGGCCGAGCACCGGGAGACCGCGGCGCACCTGGCGTACGCCGCCGCCCCGGTCGAGCTGCCCGACAGCCTGCTCGCGGGCATCCGCGCCGGCGTCGCCTCCTCCGGTCGCGGCTACGCGCTGCCCGACGTCGCGCCGACACCCGAGCCGATCAGCCTCGACGCCGCCCGCGCCCGCCGCCGCGGTTCGCTGCCACGCACGTGGACCGCCGTCGCCGCCGCGGCCGCGCTGGTGCTCTCGCTCGGGGTCTGGAACGCCTCGCTGCGCGCTGGCAAGTCCGACGTCGAAGGTCGCGCGGACCGGGTGACCGCCGCACTGCGCGCCATGGAGAAGGGCGAGCGGGTGCCGCTCAACGACGCGTCCGGCCGGCCCGTCGCGTACGCCGTGATGCACGACAGCAGCACCGTGTCGCTCGTCGTCGACGGCCTCGAGCCCAACGACACCGACGCCTCGACGTACGTGCTCTGGCAGACGGGTGACACCGGCACCAGGCCCGTTGGCGCCTTCGACGTGCGCGGCGACGGCGTGCACGTGGTCCGCGACCTGCGGCTGGTCACCTCGCTGAAGGGGTGGACCGCCTTCGCCGTCACGAAGGAGCCCGGGCGTCGCGCGCCCCAGGCCCCGGGCAGCCTGCCGATCGCCAACGGGCCGCTGCCCGCCTGACGTTCCGGCAGGATCGACGCCATGAGCCCCTCCGAGACCGGCTTCCGCGCGCGGCTGCGCCGTACGCCGGGCGGCGCGCTGCTGCTGAAGGTCGTGGTGCTCCTGCTCGGCGCGCTGTTCGTCGGCCTCGGCCTCGCTCTGGTCGTGCTGCCGGGACCGCTGACGATCCCGCCGGTGCTGCTCGGCGTCTACATCTGGTCGACGGAGTTCGCCTGGGCAGAGCGGCTGCGCGATCGCGTGACCGACAGCGCACGGGAGGCGTGGGCCAAGGCGCGCCGGCGGCCCGTCAGCTCCGCCGTGGTCACCGGGGCCGGCCTGCTGCTCGTCGCGGCGGCTCTCGTGGCGGTGCGGCGGTACGACGTGGTCGACCGCGTGACCGGCTCGTTCGGGTAGTGTTCGGCCGCTTCCACAGGCACCGCGGGCGTATAGCTCAGTTGGTTAGAGCGCACGCTTCACACGCGTGAGGTCACAGGTTCGAGTCCTGTTACGCCCACCCCGCAGACCGGCCCGGCGGGTTATGATCGCCACCGGTTGAGCCAGCAGCCACTCGGACCAGAGTCTGACGTCGCTGCACCTCGTGCAGCGCGCCCGCCCCAGGTGCACAGAGACGAGTCGCGCCATGACATCGACCGCTGACGCGGAAGCCCTGAACCGCGCGTGGACCGCGCGCACCGGGCCTGAGCTGGTCCGCGACCAGCTCGCGGGCATCGGTGCGTGGAACGCCTCGCACCGGCCGCTGACACTGGTCGAAGACGACGCCGCGGCGGCCGGCCGCAGCCGCGAGATGCGGCTCGACCTCGCGCGCAGGATGGACGTGGTGCGCCGGCAGCACGAGGCCATCGTGGCCCGCACGGGGCAGCACCTGGCCCAGTCGACGCGGCTGGTCCGCGACGCAGCGCCCGCCCGCGCAGTGCTCGCCCACCGCAACGCGTGGTTCCTCGAGAAGGTCGGCGCGGGGCTCGTGGCCGCCGGAGTCGACGTCGTCGCGCAGGTCGAGAACGGCGCCGACGCCGTGGGCGTCAGCGTCGCCGAGCAGCCCGACCTGCTGCTCGTCGAGGACAAGCTGCCGATGATCAACGGTGCCGAGGTGATCCGGCAGGTCCTGCAGTTCGCGCCGCGCACCCTCGCCGTGGCGCACGTCTCGTACGAGGACGCCATCGCCCCCCTCCTCGAGGCCGGCGCCCGCACCGCCTTCACCCGCCGCGTTCCGCCGGCAGAGGTCGCGCGTGACCTGTGCCTGCTCGTCGCGCCCCCGAGCGCGTAGATGGACCACCCTCACGACTCGGCGCAGGTCGACCTGCCGTACGAGTCCGCGCGGATCCTGTCCTAGCTGGCGGGCGTCATGCTCTCCGAGCCCGACCTGCCGTCCGCGCTGCGGCGGGTGACCTCGGTCGCCACCGAGGTGGTGCAGCACTGCGACGGGGCTTCGCTGACGATGCGCGCCGACGGCGTGCCGGCCGCGGCTGCGGCGGACGGCGAGTGGTCGCTGGCGCTCGACGAGCTGCAGTACCGCGAGCAGGAGGGCCCCTGTCTGGACTGCCTGCGCGAGGGCAGCGTCTCCCGGGTGCGTGACCTGGGCGACGACCAGCGGTTCCCGGTCTACGGCCGGAAGGCGGCGGCACTCGGCGGCCGGGCTGTCATGTCGTTGCCGCTGGCGGCCCGGCGCAGGGCGCGGGCAGCGACGTTCTGGAGTAGCACCGTCACAGACGGGTACTACCGGCGCATGAACTTCCTCCTGTGGATCATCGCCGCCATCATCGCCGTTGTCGGGATCGTGAAGCTGCTCAGCGGCGCGATCATCCTCGGCATCGTGCTGCTCGTGGTCGCCTGCCTCGTCGGACCCGGCGGCTACAGCATCTTCAAGGGCCGCGGCGCGCGGGTCTAGCCGACGGGTGGGTGCTCCACCAGGTACTCCCGGAGCACTCGCGCCGTCTGCTCGTCCCGCCGGAGCCTGTCCTGCAGGCTCTCGGCGAGCGCCACGTCGTCCACGTCGGTCACGTCAGCGGGCTCGGGGTCCGTGGGCAGTCTCAGCACGCCGCGCTCCTGCCCGGTACGTCGCGCGCTGACCCTGGCCGCGTAGCCACAGCCGGCTAGCCCGGGAGGTCGAACTCCGCCCAGACGCGCTTGCTCAGCCCGCTCGAGTCGACGCCCCATCGGGCCGCGACCGCCTCGACGAGCAGCAGACCGCGGCCGGACGTCGCGTCGTCCTCGACCGGCGCCGCCTCGACCGGCAGCCGGTGGCTGGTGTCCGTGACCGTCACGCGCAGCACGGTCGGCAGCTGCTCCAGCGCGACCTCCAGCGCGTCCTCGCTGTGCCGCGCGGCGTTCGTCACCAGCTCGCTGACGACGAGCTCGACGTTCTCGACGACGCGCGGCGGCACGTCCCAGGTCTCGAGCAGCTGTCGGCTGAACCGGCGTGCCAGGTGGACCGAGGTCGGGCGGGCGGGCAGCTGCCGGACCACTGCCGTCGTGCGCGGCGCCACCTCCGTGACCCGCGCGACCACGACCGCGACGTCGTCGTACGCGTTGTCCGCCCGCACGTGCAGCAGCTGGTCGGCCAGGGCCGAGGGATCCTCGTGACGCCCCCGCGACAGTGCGTCCGCAACCCGGGCGATGCCGTGGTCGATGTCCGAGCCGCGCGACTCCACGAGCCCGTCGGTGAACAGCACGAGCGTGGCGCGGTCGCCGAGCCGCGTCGTCGTCTCCGGCCACTGGTGGCCGGTCACCGGTACGCCGAGCGGCGGCCCGGTCTCCGTCGGCAGCTCCTTCACCGGCTCGAGGTCGGACGCGATGAGCGCCGGGGGATGTCCGGCGCTGACGGTCGTGACCAGACCGGTGGCCGGGTGCACCTGCATATACGACAGCGTGACGATCCGGCCGAGCTCGAGCCCGTTCAGGAAGGCGTTGGCCCGCTCCATCACGGCGGCCGGCGGCTGCCCGTCGAGCGCATACGCACGCACCGCCCCCCGCACCAGACCCATCAGGGCCGCCGCTCCGAGATCGTGGCCCTCGACATCGCCCATGACCAGGCCGACGGCGCCGCCGGGCAGCTCGACGACGTCGTACCAGTCGCCGCCGACCTCGGCGGCCGTGTCGCTGGCGAGGTAGCGGGCGGCGACCGCCAGTCCAGCCGTGTGCGGCAGCACGCCCGGCAGCAGGCTGCGCTGCAGCGCCTTGAGGCTTCGGCGCTCCGCGTCCACCAACCGCACCCGCAACAGCGCCTGTGCCGTCATCGCCGCGGACGTCGACAGGAACTGCAGGTCCGCGACCGGCAGGGCGCGCTCCTCCGGGAAGCCCACGACCAGGATGCCGAGCCGCTCGCCGCCGCTGACCAGCGGGAACGCCGACACCGCGTGCTTCCCGGTCGCCGCCATGTCGTCGACGATGTGCGGGTATCGCTCGCGCGCCTCCGCCAGGCTGGCCACGTGCACCGGCGCGTCCTGTCGCCACGCGTCCGTGCCCGGCGTCGAGACGGCGAGCGGGTACTCGGACCATCTCTGGGTCATCGCCGCGTCGGGCAGCAGCAGGCCGAGCGACTGGACGACGTCGCGCTCGAGGTCGACCAGGAGCACGCCTCCGCCGGTTGCGCCGACGTGCGGGAGGCAGTCGGTGAGGACGGCATCGGCGACGTCCTCGTACGTGCCCGCCCGAGCGAGCCGCTCGCCGGCGCGCACCAGCACCTCCGACCGCCGGCCGGCGCGCTCGGCATCGGTGACGTCGCTGACGACGAAGACCAGCCCGTCACCGACCGGCAGGGCCTGCTGGCTGTACCAGCGCTGGACGCTGTCGAAGTACCAGACGAGGACCTCCCGTCGGCGGGTGGTCATCGCGCGCACGGCCGCCTCGTGCTGCGGGCTCCCCACGACCTCCGGAAACACCTCGTCCCACACGTGCCGGCCGACGACGTCCTCGGCAGGGCGGCCGATGATGACGGCGGCGCCGGGCGAGACGTACCGGTAGCGCCAGTCCGGCCCGATCACGGTGACGGCGTCGCCGAGCTGGTCGAGCAGCTCCGCTCCACCGACCTCGTCCACGTGCCAGCCCATCGCGCCATCGTGCCGTACGGAGGTGCTCCGCCCGGGGCCTTCGCAGGAATCGGCACGGGCCGCATCCGGTTGCACCCGGCACCAGCCCCGCCCGTGACCCCGAGGAGTAGCCATGCCCGCACGTACCGCCCGCACCGCCTGGAACGGCGGCCTGCAGGACGGCTCCGGCCAGGTCGAGCTGACCAGCAGCAAGGTCGGCACGTACGACGTGTCCTTCCCGAAGCGCGCTGCCGACGAGGCCGGTGGCACGACCAGCCCCGAGGAGCTCGTCGCCGCCGCCCACTCGTCCTGCTACGCGATGCAATTCTCCGCGCTCGTCGCCGAGGCGGGCGGCACGCCGCAGTCGGTCGAGGTCACCGCCGACGTGGCGCTCGGGCCCGACCCCGCCGGCGGCTTCAGGCTCACCGGCATCACGCTGACGGTCCGCGCCGAGGTCGAGGGCCTGGACGAGGCCGCCGTGCTCGCGGTCGCCGAGGAGGCCAAGGCCACCTGCCCCGTCAGCAAGGCGCTGACCGGCGTCGAGATCACGCTGGACGCGGCGCTCGTCTAGCTCTCGCTCGTACGGGAAACGGGTGGGACCGCGCCGATAGGCTCAGCGGTCCCACCCGTTCCTCGTGTCTGGAGCCCCTCCCGTGTCCGAGCCGTCGTCCGTCCTGACCGTCCCGACGGACGGAGCCGGGCGCACGGCGGGTGAGCTGCTCGACCGCAAGGACGTCGCCGTCGCGCGGGTGAACGGCGAGCTGCGCGACCTCGCCCACGTCGTGGCCGAGGGGGACACCGTCGAGGCGGTGCCGTACGCGAGCGAGGACGGCCGCGCGGTGCTGCGGCACTCGGCCGCGCACGTGCTGGCGCAGGCCGTACAGGACCTGTTCCCGGGCACCCTGCTCGGCATCGGCCCGCCGGTGAAGGACGGCTTCTACTACGACTTCCTGCCCGAGCGGCCGTTCACCCCGGACGACCTCGCTGCGATCGAGAAGCGGATGGGGCAGATCGTCCAACAGCGCCAGCGCTTCTCGCGCCGCGTCGTGAGCGAGGACGAGGCGCGCGAAGAGCTCTTGCACGAGCGCTTCAAGCTCGAGCTGATCGGGCTCAAGGGCGCAGAATCAGGGACAGCCGACAGCGGCGAGTCGGTGGAGGTCGGCGGCCCTGAGCTGACCATCTACGACAACCTGACCGGCGACGAGCGGACCTGGTCCGACCTGTGCCGCGGGCCCCACCTGCCGACCACTCGCGACATCCCGGCGTTCAAGCTGATGCGCACCGCCGCCGCCTACTGGCGCGGCGACCAGGCGAACCCGGCGCTGCAGCGGATCTACGGCACCGCGTGGGAGTCGCGCGACGCGCTCAAGGCGCACCTGACCCTGCTGGAGGAGGCCGAGAAGCGCGACCACCGCCGGCTCGGCGCGGAGCTGGACCTGTTCTCGTTCCCGGACGAGATCGGCAGCGGGCTGGCGATCTTCCACCCCAAGGGCGGCGCGGTCCGCCGCGTCATGGAGGACTACTCCCGCAAGCGGCACGAGGAGGACGGCTACCTGTTCGTCAACACCCCGCACATCACCAAGGAGGACCTGTTCCTCACCAGCGGGCACCTGCCGTACTACGCGGACACCATGTTCCCGCCCATGGAGTTCGAGGGCAGCAACTACTACCTCAAGCCGATGAACTGCCCCATGCACAACCTGATTATCCGTTCCCGCGGACGCTCCTACCGCGAATTGCCGCTCCGGCTCTTCGAGTTCGGTTCGGTGTACCGGTACGAGAAGTCCGGCGTCGTGCACGGCCTCACCCGCGTCCGTGGCCTCACCATGGACGACTCCCACATCTTCACCACCCGTGAGGGCATGGGCGAGGAAATCCGCGGCGTCCTCGACTTCATCCTCGGGCTGCTGCGCGACTTCGGGCTGACCGACTTCTACCTCGAGCTGTCGACCCGCGACGACAGCGACAAGTTCATCGGCGAGCCCGATGCATGGGAGGCGGCGACCGCGGCCCTGCAGGAGGCGGCGGACGCATCCGGGCTCGAGCTCGTCCCGGACCCGGGTGGCGCGGCGTTCTACGGGCCGAAGATCTCCGTGCAGGCGCGCGACGCGATCGGCCGCACCTGGCAGATGTCCACGATCCAAGTGGACTTCAACAACCCGGAGCGTTTCGACCTTGAGTACCAGGCACCCGACGGCTCGCGGCAGCGGCCGGTCATGCTGCACCGCGCGCTGTTCGGCTCGATCGAGCGGTTCTTCGGCGTGCTGCTCGAGCACTACGCCGGCGTCTTCCCCGCGTGGCTGGCGCCGGTGCAGGTGGTCGGCATCCCGGTGCACTCCGACTACGACCCGTACCTGCTCGAGGTCGGCGAGCGGCTGAAGGCCGCGGGCATCCGCGTCGAGGTGGACACGTCCGACGACCGGATGCAGAAGAAGATCCGCAACGCGCAGAAGGCCAAGGTGCCGTTCATGCTCATCGCGGGCGGCGAGGACGTCGAGGCCGGCGCGGTCAGCTTCCGATTCCGCGACGGCACCCAGGACAACGGCATCCCGGTCGGCGAGGCGGTCGAGCGGATCGTGCAGGCCGTACGTGACCGCGTCTGAGGAGCAGCGCGGCGCCGGCATCCGCGACGCGTTCTCGCGGCTGTACACGCCGCACCGCATGGCGTACATCAAGGGCGAGGGCAAGGAGGGCTGCCCGTTCTGCGACATCCCCGCGATGTCCGACGAGGACGGGCTCGTGGTCGCCCGCGGCGAGGCCTGCTTCGTCGTGCTGAACCTGTACCCGTACAACTCCGGGCACCTCATGGTCGTCCCGTACCGGCACGTGTCCGGCTACGACGAGCTGACCGAGCCGGAGACGGGCGAGCTGGCGGCGCTGACGCAGAAGGCGCTGCGGGCCGTACGGCACGCGAGCGGCGCCCAGGGCTTCAACGTCGGCATGAACCTAGGCGGCGTCGCGGGAGCCGGCATCGCCGCGCACCTGCACCAGCACGTCGTGCCGCGGTGGGGCGGCGACACCAACTTCATGCCGGTGGTCGGGCACACGAAGGTGCTGCCGCAGCTGCTGCCGGACACCCGGGACCTGCTGGCCCGCGCCTGGGACGAGGTCTAGCCCGCCAGCTGGGCGCGCAGCCGGTCGACCTCGGCCTGCAGGAGCAGGACGGTCTCGGCGTCGGCGCGGGCCGTCTGCAGCGCGACCGGGTGCGCGTGAGGCACCGGCGTCGGCTGGACGGGGATGACCGGAGCCGGCGCGGGCTCGGTCCGGGCGACGCACAGGACGACTGCCCGCGGCACGGCGGCAGGCACGACGAGATGGGTCACGTACCGACCATCGGCAGCTCGGCGCCGCCGGTTGAGGGCCGCGTGGTCAGGCCGGGCTGCCGATCCCGCAGGAAGTCGTCCCGCTGCCAGTCGCACCTACCGGCGGGTCAGCCGGGAGCGGGCTCGTGCCGCAGGTACCGGCGGGTGTACGTCCCCGTTCCGTGCGACAGCGCGCGCAGCTCGCTCGGGTAGGTGAGCAGCGCGGACTCGGGCACCTCGGCGCGCACGACCGTGACGTCCTCGCCCGGCTCGCTGCCGACTACCCGCGCGCGCCGGCCGGACAGGTCGCTCATCACGGTCCCGACGAACCCGGGCGGTACGGAGACCTCCACTTCCGCGTACGGCTCGAGCACCGTCACCCCGGCGGATGCCACGGCCTCCCGCAGGACCAGCGCGCCGGCCGCCTGGAACGCGGCGTCGGACGAGTCGACGGCGTGCGCCTTGCCGTCCACGAGGACCACCCGGACGTCGACGAGGGACCGCTTGGCCGCCTCCGCCCGGACGCCCTTCTCGACGCTGCCGTGGAACTGCGACGGCACCGCGCCGCCCACGACGCGTGTCTCGTAGACGAGCCCCGAGCCCGGCGGCAGCGGGGTCAGCTCGCAGACGACGACGGCGTACTGGCCGTGCCCGCCGGACTGCTTCACGTGCCGGCCGGTCACCGTCACCGGTCCGGCAAGGGTCTCCCGCAGCGCCACCCGTACCTGCTCCGTCTGCACGTCCACCCCGTGCCGGGTGCGCAGCCGGTCGAGCAGCACGTCGGCGTGCGCCTGCCCGACGCACCACAGCAGCAGCTGCCCGGTCTCCGCGACGCGCTCGAGCCGCACGGTCGGGTCCTCGGCCACGAGCCGGGCCAGCGGCGTGGCCAGCTCGTCCTTCGCCGCCAGCGCGATGGGCAGCTGCGGCTCGGGCAGCTCCCAGGCGGCGACCAGCAGCGGGTCCTCCCGGGCCGACAGGGTGTCGCCGGTCTCCGCGGAGGCGAGCCGGGCGACGGCGACGAGGTCGCCCGCTGGGCAGTGGGAGACGGTCCGCAGGGTCGCGCCGAGGGGTACGGCGAGCGAGCCGACGCGCTCGTCGACGTCGTGCTCGGCGTGCCCCCGCGCGTGGCCGGAGACGTGCACCGCGACGTCCGGGCGCAGGGTGCCCGAGAAGACGCGGACGAGGGAGACCCGGCCCAGGTACGGATCGGTGGTCGTCTTCACGACCTCGGCCACCAGCGGCCCGTCGGGGTCGCACTCGACCGGCAGCGCGGGGGAGCCGTCTGGCCGGGAGACCGGTGGGCACGGGTGCTCGAGCGGCGTCGGGAACGCCTGCGTCAGCAGCTCGAGCAGCTCGTCGGTGCCGAGCATCGTCAGCGGAGCGGCCGGCAGCACGGGGTAGAAGGTGCCGCGCGCGACGGCCTGCTCCAGGTCCGCGACCAGCACCTGCTGGTCGATCTCGTCGCCGGCGAGGTACCGGTCCATCAGGGACTCGTCCTCGCTCTCGGCGATGATCCCCTCGATCAACGACGAGCGGACGCTCTCGATCAGCGGCAGGTGTTGCGGGTCCGGGTCGCGCTCCACCCGCTCGCCGGACGACCAGTCGTAGACGCGCTGGGACAGCAGGCCGATCAGCCCTGCGACGCTCTCGTCGTCGGCGTGCATGGGCAGGTACAGCGGCTGGACGCCGTCGCCGAACACCCGCTGGCAGATCGCGACCGCGTCGTCGAAGTCGGCCCGCGGCCGGTCGAGCTGCGTGATGACGACGGCGCGCGGCATGCCGACGGACGCGCACTCCTCCCACAGCAGCATCGTGCGAGGGTCCACGCCGTCGACGGCGCTGACGACGAACAAGGCAGCGTCCGCGGCGCGCAGCCCGGCGCGGAGCTCCCCGACGAAGTCCGCGTACCCCGGGGTGTCGAGCAGGTTGACCTTCACGCCGTCGTGCTCGAGCGGGCACAGCGACAGCGACACGGACCGCTGCTGGTGCGCCTCGACAAGGTCGCTGTCGCTGACGGTACTGCCGTCCTCGACCCGGCCCGGTCGCGGGATCGTCCCGGACCTGGCGAGCAGCGCCTCGACCAGCGTCGTCTTGCCGGCGCCGGCGTGGCCGACGACGGCGACGTTGCGCACCCGGTCCGGCGTACGCGGCTCGGGCGCCCGGGTCGACTCCTTCTTCGCGCTCATGACGCCAGCATCCTCCGCCTGCTCCGCCGCTAGTGTCAGGCGCTCCTGCTCGACGACGAACGGACGGCGATGCTCAACCTGCGACCGGCGGTCGGGCGCGTGGTCGCCCCGCTCGCCGCGTGGCTGCTCCGCGTCGGCGTCACCCCCGACATGGTCACCGTGGCCGGGACGGTCGGCGCGGTCGCGGGGTCGCTGGCGTTCTTCCCGCGCGGCTCGTTCTTCATCGGCACGGCGGTCGTGACGCTGTCGGTGCTCACCGACGCGCTGGACGGCGCGATGGCGCGGCTGCGCGGCGTCTCCGGCCCGTGGGGCGCGTTCCTCGACTCGACCATGGACCGCATCGCGGACGCGTCCATCTTCAGCGCGCTCGTGCTCTGGTACGCCGGCAACGGCGACAGCGACGTGCTGATGGCGCTGAGCCTGCTGTGCCTAGTGTCCGGCGTCGTCATCTCGTACGCGAAGGCGCGGGCCGAGGGACTCGGCATGACCTGCAACGTCGGCATCGCAGAGCGGCTCGAGCGGCTCATCGCCGTGCTGGCCGGGACCCTGCTGGCCGGGCTCGGCTTCGAGCAGGGGCTGGCCGGCGCGCTGGTCCTGCTCGCCATCGTCTCGTTGATCACGGTCGGGCAGCGCCTCGCCGAGGTGCGCCGGCAGGCCGTGTCCTAGGTGCTCACATCCGTCGCCGGTCTGGTCGCCGGCCGCGCCACCGACGCGTCGTACGCCGCCGGCTGGGCCGCCGTGCGGGCGCTGCCGGAAGCGGCTGCTGCCCGGCTCTTCGACGCCGGCGCCGACCTCGCCGCCCGGCGCGGCGGCAAGGGCGCCGACCGGCTGCGCAGCAACCTCGCCCGCGTCGCTCCCGGGCAGGATCTGACCCGGGCCGCGCTCCGGTCGTACGCGCGCTACTGGCGGGAGGTCTTCCGCCTGCAGGTCACGCCGACCGAGCGCATCCTCGCCGGCACCACGACCGTCGGAGAGGACGCCGTGCGCGGGCTGCTCGCGTCCGGCCGTGGCGTCGTGTTCGCGCTGCCGCACAGCGGCAACTGGGACATCGCCGGCGCGTGGTTCGGCGCGACCGGCGTCCGCTTCACCACCGTGGCCGAGCGGCTCAAGCCCGAGTCGCTGTACGACCGGTTCGTCGAGTTCCGCGAGTCGCTGGGCATGGAGGTGCTGCCGCTGACCGGCGGCGACCGGCCGCCGTTCGACGTCCTCCGCGATCGCCTCTCCTCCGGGGGAGCCGTCTGCCTCATGGCCGACCGCGACCTGACGCCGCGCGGCATCGCCGTCGAGTTCTTCGGTGCCGCCGCCCGGATGCCGGCCGGGCCGGCGAGCCTCGCCCTCAAGACCGGCGCGGCGCTGGTGCCGGTCCACCTGTCGTTCACCGACAGCGGCTGGCGGATCCAGTTCTTCCCCGAGGTGCCCAGCACGGACGTCCCGATGATGACGCAGGCGATGGCGCGCGACTTCGAGGACGGCATCCGCCGGCACCCGGCCGACTGGCACATGCTGCAGCGGCTGTGGCTGGACGACCTCGAGCCGCGGCCATGAGGGTCGGGATCGTCTGCCCGTACACGTGGGACGTTCCCGGCGGCGTGCAGGCGCACGTGCGCGACCTGGCCGACAGCCTGCTCGGGCTCGGCCACGAGGTGTCGGTGCTGACGCCGGTCGACGAGCCGGACGAGGCCGACCTCCCGGCCTACGTCGTCCCCGCCGGCCGCGCGGTCCCGGTCCCGTACAACGGATCGGTCGCGCGGCTCGCCTTCGGCCCGCTCTCCCTCGCGCGCACCCGGCGGTGGTTGCGCGACGGCGCCTTCGACGTGCTGCACATCCACGAGCCGACCGTTCCCAGCCTGTCGATGCTGGCCTGCTTCGCGGCGAGCGGCCCGATGGTCGCGACCTTCCACACCGCCACCACGCGGTCGCGCGCCCTCCAGGTGTTCGGCGCCGCCCTCCAGCCCGGGCTGGAGAAGATCACTGGTCGCATCGCGGTGTCGCCCGCCGCGCGACGGGTCGTCGTCGAGCACCTCGGCGGCGACGCCGTGCTGATCCCGAACGGCGTGTCGGTACGCAGGTTCGCCGGCGCGCACCCGCTGCCGGACCAGCCGAAGGTGCCGACGATCACCTTCCTCGGGCGCATCGACGAGCCGCGCAAGGGGCTGGCCGTCCTGCTCGAGGCGCTGGCCGAGCTGGTCGAGCTGGTGCCGGACGTGCGCCTGCTGGTCGCTGGACCGGGCGACGTCGACGACGTACGCGAGACGGTGCCCGCGTCGCTGCGCGGCCACGTCGAGCTGCTCGGACTCGTCAGCGACGCCGACAAGCCGCGCGTCTACGCGACCGGCGACGTCTACTGCGCGCCGAACACGCACGGCGAGTCCTTCGGGATCGTGCTGGTCGAGGCGATG
>JAODNS010000015.1 GCA_025465145.1 Frankiales bacterium | reverse complement strand
GTGCCGTTGTGGTGGTGCGGGGTCTAGCGGGCTGCGCCGTGGCAGCGATTGTACTTCTTGCCCGAGCCGCAGGGGCACGGGGCGTTGCGGGTGACCTCGCCCGCGGGGTCGCCGTCGACCGTGGCCTGGGTGGAGGTGACCACGCCCCCGTCGCCGTCCAGCGCCGGAGCCGTGTACTGCAGCTCGGTCGGGCGCTCGGGCCGGCCGAAGCCCTCGGGCAGGACCGTGACGGCCTGCGGCGCGGTGGCGGGGACCGGCGGGGCCTCGGGCGCGACCGACGGCTCGTCCACGAAGGCCGCGGGTGCCTGCGAGGGGACCGGCTCGCCGGCGACGCCCACGGGGGCGACCTCGGGCTGCGGCGGCGACTGCACGGCCGGGACGAAGGCGGGCGGGACGTCGTCGGGGTCCGCGGCCCGCGCGCCGTCGATGGCCGAGCGGGCCTCCTGGACCAGGGCGGCGGGCTCGTCGGCGAGCAGCGACTCCGCCATGACCTCGCCCGGCTGCTCGCCGGGGCCGGTGGCGACGACCTTGCTCAGGTCGAGGGTGGGGGCCGGCGCGGCCTGCTCGACCTGGACCTCGACGTTGAACAGGAACCCGACGGACTCCTCCTTGATGGCCTCCATCATGGCGTTGAACATGTCGAAGCCCTCGCGCTGGTACTCGACCAGCGGGTCGCGCTGGCCCATCGCGCGCAGGCCGATGCCCTCCTGGAGGTAGTCCATCTCGTAGAGGTGCTCGCGCCACTTGCGGTCCATGACGGACAGCAGGACCCGGCGCTCGAGCTCGCGCATGACCGGCTCCCCCGTGGGGCCGACGCCGAGCGCCGCCTCGCGGGTGTCGTACGCCGCCTGGGCGTCGCCCTTGAGCTCCTCGGCGAGGTACTCCGCCGACAGGATCGAGCGGTCGGCCTCGATCTCCTCCAGGGCTATGCCCACCGGGTAGAGCGTCCCGAGCGCGGTCCACAGCTGCTCGAGGTCCCACTCCTCCGGGTAGCCCTCGCCGCAGGCGGCGTAGACGTAGCCCTCGACGGCGTCGTCGACCATGTTGCGGATCTGCTCGTGCAGGTCGGCGCCCTCGAGGACCTTGCGGCGCTCGTCGTAGATGACGGTGCGCTGGCGGTTCAGGACCTCGTCGTACTTGAGGACGTTCTTGCGGATCTCGTAGTTCTGCGACTCGACCTGGCTCTGCGCCGAGCGGATGGCCCGCGAGACCATCTTGCTCTCGATGGGGACGTCCTCGGGGATGTTGAGGCGGTCCATGATCCCCTCGACGGCGCTCGCGTTGAACAGCCGCATGAGGTCGTCACCGAGCGAGAGGTAGAACTTCGACAGGCCCGGGTCGCCCTGGCGTCCGGAGCGGCCGCGGAGCTGGTTGTCGATGCGGCGCGACTCGTGCCGCTCGGTGCCCAGCACGTACAGGCCGCCGGCCTCCACGACCTCGTCGTGCTCGGCCTTGACGGCGGCCTCGGCGTCGGTGAGGGCCTGCGCCCACGCGGCCTCGTACTCCTGCGGGGTGTCGACCGGCGACAGGCCGCGGTTGCGCAGCTCCGCTGCAGCGATGAACTCCGGGTTGCCGCCGAGCATGATGTCGGTGCCGCGGCCGGCCATGTTGGTGGCCACCGTGACCGCGCCCTTGCGCCCGGCCTGGGCGACGATCTGCGCCTCGCGGTCGTGCTGCTTGGCGTTGAGGACCTCGTGCGGGATGCCGCGCTTCTTCAGCTCCTGCGACAGGTACTCGCTCTTCTCGACCGAGACGGTGCCGACGAGGACCGGCTGGCCGTCCTCGTGCTTCTCGGCGATGTCCTCGACGACCGCGGCGTACTTGGCGACCTCGGTCTTGTAGACGACGTCGGCCTCGTCGACGCGGCGCGGGTCCTTGTTGGTGGGGATCGGGACGACGCCGAGCTGGTAGGTCTGCTGGTACTCCGCGGCCTAGGTGGCCGCGGTGCCGGTCATGCCGCCGAGCTTGTCGTACAGGCGGAAGTAGTTCTGCAGCGTGATGGTGGCGAGGGTCTGGTTCTCGTCCTTGATCGCCACCTTCTCCTTGGCCTCGATGGCCTGGTGCATGCCCTCGTTGTAGCGGCGGCCGGCGAGGATGCGGCCGGTGAACTCGTCGACGATGAGCACCTCGCCGTCCTGGACGACGTACTCCTTGTCCTTCGTGTAGAGCTCCTTGGCCTTGAGCGCGTTGTTGAGGTAGCCGACGAGCGGCGTGTTGACCGCCTCGTAGAGGTTGTCGATGCCGAGCTGGTCCTCGACCTTCTCGACGCCGCTCTCCAGGATGCCGATGGTGCGCTTCTTCTCGTCGAGCTCGTAGTCGACGCCCTCGATCAGCTTGGGCGCGATGCGCGCGAACTCGGAGTACCACTTGGTGGCCTGGTCCGACGGGCCGCTGATGATCAGCGGGGTCCGGGCCTCGTCGATGAGGATCGAGTCGACCTCGTCGACGATCGCGTAGTGGTGGCCGCGCTGGACGAGCTCCTCGTTCGACCACGCCATGTTGTCGCGCAGGTAGTCGAAGCCGAACTCGTTGTTGGTGCCGTACGTGATGTCGCACGCGTACGCCGGACGCCGCTGCTCGGGCCGCTCGTTGGCGAGGATCACGCCCACGGACAGGCCGAGGAAGCGGTGCACGCGGCCCATCCACTCGGCGTCGCGGCGGGCCAGGTAGTCGTTGACCGTCACGACGTGGACGCCCTCGCCGGACAGCGCGTTGAGATAGGCGGGCAACGTGCAGGTGAGGGTCTTGCCCTCGCCCGTGCGCATCTCGCTGATGTTGCCCATGTGCAGCGCGGCGCCGCCCATGACCTGCACGTCGAAGTGCCGCTGGCCCAGGGTGCGGCGGGCCGCCTCGCGGCCGACCGCGAACGCCTCGACCATGATGTCGTCGACGGTCTCCCCGTCGGTCAGGCGAGCCCGGAAGTGGTCGGTCTCCTCGCGCAGCTCCGCATCGGTGAGCTTGCGGATGTCGTCCTCGAGGTTGTTGACCGCCTCGCTGATGGACTTGAGGCGTCGGACGATCTTGCCCTCGCCTGCGCGGAGCAGCTTGTTCAGCACGCGGATTCCCCTACCTGTGGACGACCGCTGGCCACTCTAGGCGGCACAGGCTCTCCAACGGCCCGGCTGCGGCGACGGTGCCCTCTCTGCCCAATCCGGTTGCAGCGGGTCGGCAGGATGGGCCGGCATGGAGCCCGTGCAGATCTCGACCGACCGCCTGGTGCTGCGCCCGTGGGAGCCCTCGGACGCCCCGGCCGTCGCGGCGGCGTGCAGCGACCCGGAGACGCAGCGCTGGACGACGGTCCCGGTGCCCTACACGCAGGAGCACGCCTCCTCGTACGTGGAGCATTACAGCGCGCAGGGCTGGGCGGAGGACACCGACTACGCATTCGCGGTGTGCGACGCCGCGTCCGGAGACGTCCTGGGCTCGGTCGGCCTGCGGCGTAGCCCGGTCCGGGACGTCTTCGACGTCGGCTTCTGGGCGATGCCGGCGGCCCGCGGCCGCGGCGTGCTGTCGGAGGCGCTCGCGGCGCTGTGCCACTGGGCCTTCGAGCACCGCGGCGCGCAGCGGGCGGAGTGGTACGCGGAGGTGGGTAACTGGGCGTCGCGCCGGGTCGCGGAGAAGGCGGGGTTCACCGTCGAGGGCGTCCTGCGGGCGGGGCTGCCGGGGCGGTCGGGCCGCCGCGACGCGTGGGTCGGGGCGCGGCTGCCCGGCGACGAGGACCGCGACACCCGGCTGCTGCCGGCCTTCGCACCGCTGACGGACGGCGTCGTCACCCTGCGGCCGTGGCGGCGGAGCGACGCGCCCGAGGTGGTGCGCGCGTGCAGCGATCCGCTGACGGTCCGCTTCCTGCCGGTGCCGGACCCGTACCGGCCGGAGGACGCGGACTTCTACCTCGGCACCCTGGTGCCGGGGGACTGGGCGGACGGCAAGGCGGCGAACGTGGCGGTGACCGATGCCGCGACCGGCGAGCTGCTCGGCGCCGTCGGGCTCAAGCTCGAGCTGCGGCAGCACGGGGTCGGCGAGGTCGGCTACTGGACGGCGCCATGGGCGCGCGGCCGGGGCGCGGCCGGCCGGGCCGCAGCCCTGCACGGCCGGTGGGGACGCGAGGCGCTCGGCCTCAACCGGGTCGAGCTGCTCGCGGACGTGGAGAACCTGGCCTCCCAGCGGGCGGCCGTGAAGGCTGGGTACGCGCGGGAGGGCGTGCTCGTCCGCTCCCGGCCGGACCGGACCGGCGAGCCCCGGGACATGGTGCTGTTCGCGCTGACCTGACGGTCAGGTGATCTCGAGCAGCTTCTCCCGTACCGCGTAGACCACGGCCTCCATCCGCGAGTGCAGCTGCAGCTTCTCGAGGATGTTGCGGATGTGGTTCTTCACGGTGTTCTCGCTGATGAACAGCTGCTTGGCGATGTCGCGGTTGTTCATGCCCTTCGCGACCAGCTTGAGGACCTCCATCTCGCGGTCCGTGAGCCGCGGCGTGGGGACCTGCTGACGGTCGTCCGTCTTCTTGATCATCGAGGCGAACTCGGTGAGCAGCTTGCTCGCCATCGACGGGCTGATCAGCGACTGGCCGCCGTGCACCGCGCGGATCGCCGAGGCGACCTCCTCGATGGAGATCTCCTTGAGCAGGTAGCCCATGGCGCCGGCCTTGATGGCGTCGTAGAGGTCGGCCTCCTCGTCCGAGATCGTCAGCATGATGATCTT
>JAODNS010000007.1 GCA_025465145.1 Frankiales bacterium | reverse complement strand
CATCCCGATCCACCGCCGGGAGCAGGACGGCGCGATCATCACGCAGTTCGACATGGGCGCCTGCGAGACGCTCGGCCTGCTGAAGATGGACTTCCTCGGCCTGCGCAACCTCACCGTCCTCGACGACGGCCTCAAGCACATCGAGAGCAACCGGCACGAGACAGTGGTGCTCGAGACGCTGCCGCTGGACGACAAGCCGACCTACGAGCTGCTCGCCCGCGGCGACACCCTCGGCGTGTTCCAGCTCGACGGCGGGCCGATGCGCGCGCTGCTGCGCTCGATGCAGCCCGAGGCGTTCGAGCACATCTCCGCGGTGCTCGCGCTGTACCGGCCCGGCCCCATGGGCGCCAACGCACACAACGACTACGCCGACCGCAAGTGCGGCCGCAAGCCGATCGTGCCGATCCACCCCGAGCTCGAGGAGCCGCTCGCCGACATCCTGGGCGACACGTACGGCCTGATCGTGTACCAGGAGCAGGTCATGGCCATCGCGCAGCAGCTGGCCGGCTACAGCCTCGGCAACGCCGACCTGCTGCGCCGCGCGATGGGCAAGAAGAAGAAGGATATACTCGACAAGGAGTACGTGCCGTTCTCCGACGGCATGAAGGCCAACGGCTACAGCGCCGCGGCGATCAAGACGCTGTGGGACATCCTGGTCCCCTTCTCCGACTACGCGTTCAACCGCGCGCACACCGCCGGCTATGGGCTCGTCAGCTACTGGACCGGCTACCTCAAGGCCAACTACCCGGCGGAGTACATGGCCGCGCTGCTCACGTCGGTCAAGGACGACAAGGACAAGAGCGCCCTGTACCTCGCCGAGTGCCGGCGCATGGGCATCAAGGTGCTCCCGCCGGACGTCAACGACTCGGACAGCGACTTCACGCCGCGGGGCACCGACATCCGCTTCGGCCTGTCAGCGATCCGCAACGTCGGCACCAACGTCGTCGCGTCGATCGTGGGCACCCGCACGAGCAAGGGCCGGTTCGTCGACTTCCCGGACTTCCTGCGCAAGGTCGACGCGGTGGCCTGCAACAAGAAGCTGGTCGAGTCGCTGTGCAAGGCGGGTGCGTTCGACTCGCTCGGGCACACCCGCAAGGGCCTGGTGCACGTGCACCAGGAGGCCATCGACGCCTGCATGGAGACCAAGCGGGCCGAGGCCATCGGCCAGTTCGACCTGTTCGGCGACCTAGGGGCGGGCGGGGGTGTGACAGCTGACGGTCTGGGCAACGTCTTCGACATCAAGATCCCGATGGGGGAGTGGGAGAAGGCCGTCCTGCTCACCTACGAGCGGGAGATGCTCGGGCTCTACGTGAGCGACCACCCGCTGTTCGGCGTGGAGCACGTCATCGCGTCCGCCGTCGACTGCCCGGTGTCGGCGGTGCAGGACCGCGAGGACGGCAGCAACGTCATCATCGGCGGCATCCTGTCCGGCGTCACGCGCAAGATGACCAAGCAGGGCAACGCCTGGGCGCTCGTGCAGCTCGAGGACCTCGAGGGCTCCATCGAGGTGCTGTTCTTCCCGGCGTCGTACCAGCTGGCCGCCACGTACCTGGTCGAGGACGCTGTCGTGCTCGTGCGCGGCCGGGTCGACAAGCGCGAGGACATCCCGAAGATCATCGCCAACGAGGTGATCATCCCGGACCTGTCGACGGGTCCACGCGGGCCGGTGGTCGTGAGCATCCCCACGCCGCGCTGCACCCCGCCGCTGGTCGAGCGGTTCAAGGAGGTGCTGGCCAGCCACCCCGGCACGACCGAGGTGCACCTGCAGCTGGTCAACGGCGGCAAGACGACCGTCGTGCGGCTCGACGACCGGCTGCGGGTGACCGCGAACCCGTCGCTGTTCGCCGACCTCAAGGCGCTGCTCGGTCCGGGCTGCCTGCCCATGGGCGCCTGACCGGTCCTTGCCGCCGCCGTGCGTGACAGGCTGAGCCGCGTGGAAGCCGTGATCCTCTGCAAGGGCACCCTGCAGGTCGAGCACCCCGACGACGTGCTGCTCGACTACATCGACGTCCGCAACGGGTTCGCCTTTCCTTCATACGACCGCCTGGTCACCAACGGGTCGGCCGAGCTCGTCGACGCCGATCTGCTTGCGCCGGCGCTGATCGGCGCGGAGGTGGACCGCGGCCGGTTCGCCCTGCTGCGCGAGATGCTGCCCGCGCTCACCGGCGTCGCGACGCTGCCGCAGGTGGCGATCGAGGACGCCGACGGCGCGGCCATCGACGCGGTGGCGGACCTGTTCGCGGTGCTCGACGAGGCCCCCTACGCGGGCAAGGGCGTGCGCGGCACGATCCTGAGCAAGGTGCTGCACCGCAAGCGGCCCGACCTCGTCCCGCTCTACGACTCGCGCATCTTCGAGAGCTACACCGCACCCGGCGCCATCCCGCGGGCGGCGCACCGCAGCTGGCGTGAGTTTCTGCAGCTGCTCTGCTCTCAGATGCGCGACGACCTGCGCGCCGAGCAGGCGGCGTTCGACGAGCTGGTCCAGATCGCCGGCGGCGAGCTCACCCGGCTGCGGATCCTCGACATCCTCGTCTGGCGCACCGCGGACGCCTGGCACTGACCGTCAGGTCCGGCCGGCCCGCTCCACCAGCAGCCGCGCCACGCCCAGCGCCACCGCCGGGTCCGCCGTCGGCGAGCTCCCGTACGCGACCAGCCACGTCGTCACCCCGGACCGGAAGCGCACCGTCACGAGCTCGCCCGGCGTCTTCGCCTGCGGCAGCGGCTGGCGCCGCACCTCCGACTGCTCGCCCACCGCCTCGCCCGGCACGACCGTCCCCGTCGACACGGCGAGGTCGCCGGTCAGGTCCGCCGTCGCACCCGCGGCCGTGGCGAACCGGCTGGCCACCACCGACAGGACCCGCCCGGTCGCCGGGTCGGCGTACTGCCCCACGTACGAGCTGGTGAAGCCGTGCGCGACGAGCAGCTGCTGCGCCTTGGCCGGATCGGCCGAGTACCCGGCCACCGCCGCCACGTCCCGCGGCCCGGTGCCCGCGAGGACGGGCACCATCCCCGGCGGCAGGTCCTTGCTCGCCGGCACCAGCTCGCGCAGCGGCCCCTCCGGCAGCACGATGTCCGGCACTGCGCTCGACGCCGGCTCGGGACTGGGCGCGGCTACCGGTGCGGCCGAGCTGCCGCCGCACGAGGAGACGAGCAGGCACGCGAGTATGACGACGAGCCGTCCCCCAGGCGTGCGCACGCGGCGAGAGTACGGCGCAACGGCAGGCGGCGCGGGCGGGGCGCGCGTAGGCTCGGGCGACCGGTCCGACGTCCGTGGAAGGGGCGCTGAGCACCCGCATGGGCGGAGGAGCACCCGTCCCCGGCCTGGCCGTGCCGCCCGCCGAGACGCCGCCGCGCACGCCGGCCGCCGTCGTCACCGACGTCACCCGCTCGCACC
>JAODNS010000321.1 GCA_025465145.1 Frankiales bacterium | reverse complement strand
GCCTCGACCCGGAGTCCGGGGAGGTGCGCGAGCCGGCGCCGTCCGACGCGCCTGCGGAGGAGCCGGCGGCTGAGCCCGAGGTCGTGCCCGACCCCGTCGCCGAGCTCACGGCCGACCTGCAGCGGGTGACGGCGGAGTACGCCAACTACCGCAAGCGGGTCGACCGCGACCGCGTCGCCGTCGTCGACATGGCGACGGCCGGCCTGCTCACCGCGCTGCTGCCGCTGCTCGACGACGTCGAGCGGGCGCGGCAGCATGGCGACCTCGACGGCGCGTTCAAGAGCGTCGGCGAGGGCATCGAGGCGCTCGCGGAGAAGCTCGGCCTGGAGCGGTTCGGGACGGTCGGAGAGCCGTTCGACCCCGCCGTCCACGAGGCGCTGATGCAGGCCGAGCCCGACCCCACGCAGTCCGTCGCGACCTGCGCGCAGGTGCTGCAGCCCGGCTACCGGCTGACCGGTGGGCGGGTGCTGCGGCCGGCGCGGGTCGCGGTCGCCGAGCCGGGCGCGGTCCCGGGTCAGCCGGAGGAGTAGCCGATGAGCGCCCGGGACTTCGTGGAGAAGGACTACTACGCGGCGCTCGGCGTGCCCAAGGACGCGAAGGCGGCCGACATCAAGAAGGCCTACCGCAAGCTGGCCGCTGAGCTGCACCCCGACCGCAACCCCGGCGGGGAGGAGCGGTTCAAGGAGGTGTCCGAGGCCTACGACGTGCTGTCCGACGACACCAAGCGGCGCGAGTACGACGAGGCGCGGTCGCTGTTCGGCCGCGGCCCGCGGGCGCCCGGCGGGGGTGGCAGCGGGTTCTCGTTCGACCTCGGCGACCTGCTCGGCGGCGCCGGGGGCAACGGGCTCGGCGACGTGTTCGGCGGCCTGTTCGGGGGCGGCGGCCGCCAGCAGGCGCGCGGCCCGCGCCGGGGTGCGGACGTCGAGGCGGAGGTGACGCTGTCGTTCGCGGATGCGGTTCGCGGCGTCACCGTCCCGCTCCGGCTGTCGACGCCGGCCACCTGCGACACCTGCGCCGGATCGGGTGCTGCGCCAGGCACCTCGCCGACGGTGTGCACCGTCTGCTCGGGCGCGGGCGTGACCAGCCGCAACCAGGGCGGGTTCGCGTTCGCGGAGCCGTGCACGGCCTGCCGCGGCAGCGGGCGCGTCATCTCGACGCCGTGCCCGCGGTGCAGCGGTACGGGTACGGCCACCTCCGAGCGGACGCTGACCGTACGGGTGCCGGCCGGTGTCTCGGAGGGCCAGCGGATCCGGCTGGCCGGCCGCGGCAGCCCGGGCGAGCGCGGCGGTCCGGCCGGGGACCTGCTGGTGCTGGTCCACGTGACGCCGCACCCGGTGTTCGGCCGCAAGGGCGACCACCTGACGCTGACCGTGCCGGTCACGTTCGCCGAGGCAGCGCTGGGCGCGGACATCAGCCTCCCGACGCTCGACGCGCCGGTGACGCTGCGGCTGCCCCCGGGCACGGCCAACGGCCGGACATTCCGCGTCAAGGGCCGCGGCGTGCCCGGTAAGACGGCGACGGGCGACCTGCTGGTGACCGTGGAGGTCGCCGTGCCGCAGAAGCTGTCCGGCAAGGCGCGTGAGGCGCTCGAGGCCTACGCGGCCGCCGCGCCGGACGACCCGCGCGAGCACCTGCGGGAGGTGGCGTCGTGATCGAGGACGACCAGCCGGTCTTCGTCATCTCGGTCGCCGCGCAGCTGGCCGGGATGCACCCGCAGACGCTGCGGCAGTACGACCGGCTCGGGCTTGTGACGCCCGGCCGGTCCGGTGGCGGCGGGCGGCGCTACTCCGCCCGCGACTTCGCCCTGCTGCGCGAGGTGCAGCGGCTCAGCCAGGAGGACGGCGTCAACCTCGCGGGCATCAAGCGGATCATCGAGCTGGAGAACCACGTGACCGCCCTGCAGGAGCGGGTGACGGAGCTGGTCACGGAGCTCGACCGGGCGCGGGCGTCCGTCGCCTCCGCCCGGCAGGACGTGGCCCAGTCGATGCGGCGCGACCTCGTACCGCTGCGCGACAACGCGCTGGTCGTCTGGCGGCCGACCCGGCGATGACCGCGACGCCGCGCTACGGCCCTTCCAGCCTCTCCCAGGTGCGGTGGAACGCAGCAGTCGGCGGACCGGGAGCGGCACAACAGCACTCCGACGAGCGGAAGGAGTATGACCGTGGACGACCGTCTGACCACCAAGAGCCAGGAGGCTGTGAGCACGGCCGTGCGCCGCGCCGCCTCCGAAGGGAACCCCGACGTCGAGCCGGTGCACCTGCTCGTCGCGCTGCTCGACCAGCCCGAGGGCATCGCCGGCTCGCTGCTGACGGCCGTCGGCGCGGAGCCGAAGCTGGTCCGCGACCGCGCCGACCAGATGCTGCGCGCGCTGCCGACGGCCAGCGGCTCGACCGTCGCTGCGCCGCAGCTGTCCCGCGGGATGCTCGCCACGATGGCCGCCGCGAACAACGCGGCGAAGAAGGTCGGCGACGAGTACGTCTCCACGGAGCACCTGCTGGTCGGCCTGGCCGAGGCCGGCGGACCGGTTGCTGACCTGCTCAAGGGCATCGGCGGCAAGGGCATGCCGAAGGCGCTGGTCGACGCGTTCGAGAAGGTCCGGGGCGGCGTCCGCCGGATCACGAACCAGGACCCGGAGGCCACGTACAAGGCGCTCGAGAAGTACGGCGTCGACCTCACCGACCGCGCCCGCCGCGGTGAGCTGGACCCGGTGATCGGCCGGGACACCGAGATCCGCCGCGTGGTCCAGGTGCTGAGCCGCCGTACGAAGAACAACCCGGTGCTCATCGGCGAGCCGGGCGTCGGCAAGACGGCCGTCGTGGAAGGGCTCGCGCAGCGGATCGTCGACGGCGACGTCCCGGAGACCCTGCGCAACAAGCGGCTGATCAGCCTGGACCTCGCCAGCATGGTGGCGGGCGCGCAGTACCGCGGCCAGTTCGAGGAGCGGCTCAAGGCCGTCCTCGAGGAGATCAAGTCGGCCGAGGGCAGGGTCATCACGTTCATCGACGAGATGCACACCGTCGTCGGCGCGGGCAGCGCGCAGGGCTCGATGGACGCGAGCAACATGCTCAAGCCGATGCTCGCCCGCGGCGAGCTGCGGATGGTCGGCGCCACCACGCTGGACGAGTTCCGCGAGAACATCGAGAAGGACCCGGCGCTGGAGCGGCGCTTCCAGCAGGTGCTCGTCGGCGAGCCGACGGTCGAGGACACCATCGCGATCCTGCGTGGGCTGAAGGGCCGGTACGAGGCGCACCACAAGGTGGAGATCTCGGACGGCGCGCTCGTCGCGGCGGCCACCCTGTCCGACCGCTACATTCCCAGCAGGTTCCTGCCGGACAAGGCGATCGACCTCGTCGACGAGGCGGCCAGCCGGCTGCGCATGGAGATCGACAGCAAGCCGGTGGAGATCGACGAGCTGCAGCGCGCGGTCGACCGCATGACGATGGAGGAGCTCGCGCTGGAGCGCGAGACGGACGTCGTGTCCAAGGAGCGGCTGTCCGAGCTGCGCCGGGAGAAGGCCGACCGCGTCGAGGAGCTGCAGTCGCTGACGAGCCGCTGGGAGCGGGAGAAGACCGGCCTGAACCGGGTCGGGGAGCTCAAGCAGCAGCTCGACGAGCTGCACACCGCGATGGAGCGGGCGCAGCGCGAGGGCGACCTCGAGACCGCGAGCCGGCTGCAGTACGCCGACATCCCGGCGCTGGAGAAGGAGCTGGCCGAGGCCGACGCATCGGCCGACACCAGCAACGCGATGGTCAAGGAGCAGGTCGGGGCGGACGACGTGGCCGAGGTCGTCGCGGCGTGGACCGGCATCCCGGCCGGCCGGATGCTCGAGGGCGAGACGGCCAGGCTGCTGCGCATGGAGGAGGCGCTCGGCCAGCGGCTGATCGGCCAGCGGCAGGCCGTGCAGGCGGTGTCCGACGCGGTGCGTCGCGCCCGCGCCGGCATCTCTGACCCGGACCGCCCCACCGGCTCGTTCCTGTTCCTCGGGCCCACCGGCGTCGGCAAGACCGAGCTGGCGAAGGCGCTGGCCGAGTACCTGTTCGACGACGAGCGCGCGATGACGCGGATCGACATGAGCGAGTACGGCGAGAAGCACGCCGTCGCGCGGCTGGTCGGCGCGCCGCCCGGCTATTTCGGCTACGACCAGGGCGGCCAGCTGACCGAGGCGGTGCGGCGTCGTCCGTACGCCGTCGTCCTGCTCGACGAGGTCGAGAAGGCGCACCCGGACGTGTTCGACGTGCTGCTGCAGGTGCTCGACGACGGCCGGCTCACCGACGGGCAGGGCCGGACCGTCGACTTCCGCAACGTCATCCTGGTGATGACGTCCAACCTCGGGTCAGGTCTGCCGAAGGACGACGTGCTCGAGGTCGTGCGGTCCGCGTTCAAGCCGGAGTTCGTCAACCGGCTCGACGACATCGTGGTGTTCGACGCCCTCGGTACGGAGGAGCTCGCGCAGATCGTCGACCTCCAGGTGTCCCTGCTGGCCAAGCGCCTGACGGCCCGACGGCTGACGCTGACCGTCACCTCCGCCGCCCGGGAGTGGCTGTCGCTCACCGGCTTCGACCCGGTCTACGGCGCGCGTCCGCTCAAGCGCCTGGTGCAGACGGCCATCGGCGACAAGCTCGCCCGTGCGCTGCTCGTCGGCGACATCCGCGACGGCGACGAGGTCGTCGTGGACCGCGCGCCCGACGGGGACGACCTGACGGTCGCGGCAGCGGTGACCGCGGAGGTCTAGCGCGACGGGGGCAGGTGCGCCAGAGTCCCGATCATGAGCAGCCAGAGCGCGAGCGCAGTGGTGCAGGCCCCGCCGGAGACGGTGTGGGCGATGGTCGCGGACGTCACGCGGATGGGCGAGTGGAGCCCCGAGTGCGACAGCTGCACCTGGATCGACGGCGCCACCGGGCCGGAGGTCGGCGCCCGGTTCAAGGGGCACAACAGACGCGGCTGGGCGACGTGGTCGACCACCTGCACCGTCCTCGAGTGCGAGCCCGGCCGGGTCTTCGCGTTCGCCGTCGGAGGCAGGCCTGACGCGCCCGACAACGTCTGGCGGTACAGCTTCGTCCCCGCGCCGGACGGGACGATGGTGACCGAGACCGTCGAGTTCCCCAAGCCGATGGGCGCGGCGGCGAAGCTGGTCACGCTGCTGACGATCCGGGTACGGGACCGCGAGGCCGACCTCAAGCGCGGCATCGAGAAGACGCTGGAGCGGCTGCAGGTCGCCGGCCGCGCGGCGACGCTGTAGATGCCCACCGCCCTCGTCACCGGCGCAACCGCGGGCATCGGCGCCGCGTTCGTGCGCGCCCTGTCGGCACGCGGGTACGACCTGGTCCTGGTGGCACGGGACGCGGAACGCCTGCAGAGCATGCGGATCGGCGAGGTGCTGGCCGCTGACCTCGCCGATGACGCCGGCTGCGCGCTGGTCGAGGAGCGGCTGGCGCAGGGCGTCGACCTGCTCGTGAACAACGCCGGCGTGGGTACCCGAGGCGCCTTCGACACGGTGCCGATCGAGCACGAGGAGCAGATGCTGCGCGTCAACGTCCGGGCCGTGCTCCGGCTGACGCACGCGGCGCTCCCGTCGATGGTGGCGCGCGGCAGCGGCGCGATCGTCAACGTCAGCAGCGTCGCCGGCTTCGCCCCGGGCGCGCGCGGCGCCACGTACAGCGCGTCGAAGGCGTGGGTGACCAACTTCAGCGAGTCGCTGCACCTGCAGTACGCCGACCGCGGCGTGAAGGTGCTCGCGCTGTGCCCGGGCTTCACGCGCACCGAGTTCCACGAGCGGGCCGAGATGGACGTCAGCGGCATCCCGGAGCGGCTGTGGCTCGACGCGGACCGCGTCGTACGGGACTGCCTCGACGACCTCGACCGCGGCAAGGCGCTCTCGGTGCCGGGGCTGCAGTACAAGGCGGTCGTCGCCGCGGCGCGCCTGATCCCCACGGGCCCGCGGGCACGGGTGGTGCGCACCTTCCGCAAGCGGGTGCCCGGGCCGAGCTGAGCGGACCAGTGCGGCCGGCGTGACCGGCGCGACCTGCAGGACCAGCACGACCGGCTGGCTAGGGTCGGGTCATGACCGACCGCGAAGAGCTGCTCGCCCTCGTCACGTCCCTCGCCATCGTGCACGGCAAGGTCACGCTGTCCTCCGGCCGCGAGGCCGACTACTACGTCGACCTGCGGCGGGTGACCCTGTCCGGGAAGGCCGCGCCGCTCGTCGGTCGCGTGCTGCTCGACCTGACCAGCGACCTCGAGTTCGACGCCGTGGGCGGGCTCACCATGGGCGCCGACCCGGTCGCCACGGCGATGCTGCACGCTGCCGCTGCGCAGGGCCGCCACGTGGACGCCTTCGTCGTCCGCAAGGAGGCCAAGGCGCACGGGCTGCAGCGGCAGATCGAGGGCCCCGACATCGCCGGCCGGCGGGTGCTCGTCCTCGAGGACACCAGCACCACGGGCGGCTCTCCCCTGGCCGCGCTGCAGGCGGTGCGTGAGGCCGGCGCCACTCCGGTGGCCGTCGTGGTCATCGCCGACCGGGCGACGGGTGCGGCCGCGAAGATCGAGGCCGAGGGTGTCCCGTACCGCTACGCGTTCTCGCTCGGGGACCTCGGGCTCGCCTGACGGCGGTTGCGCAGCAGCTCGATCCCGATCGGCAGCACGGAGATCCCGACGATGAGGATCGCGAACACCTCGAGGTTCTTGCCGATGAACTCCACCCGGCCGAGGAAGTAGCCGAGCAGCGTCACGCCGGTCCCCCAGAGCACGCCGCCGATGACGTTCCACTTCAGGAACTCGCGCGACGAGATGCTGCCGGCGCCCATCAGCGGGTTGAGGAACGTCCGCACGATGGGGATGAACCGCGCGAGCACGATCGCCCGGCCGGCGCCGTACCGCTGCACGACCTCCTCGGCCTTGGTGACGTACGACCGCTTGAACAGGCGGGAGTCCTCGCGCTGGAACAGCGCCGGTCCGGCCTTGCGCCCGATGAGGAAGCCGGTCTGCGCTCCGGCAATCGCGACCAGGCTGGTCAGCGCGCAGACGAGCACGATGTTCGGGTGCAGCGTGTTCGTGAGCTCGCCGGTCGCCGCGAAGCCGGCCGCGAACAGCAGGGAGTCGCCGGGCAGGAAGAAGCCGAGCAGCAGCCCGGTCTCCGCGAAGACAATCGCGAGCAGGCCGAGCAGTCCGAAGGTCTCGATCAGGTGCTGGCCGTCGAGGAAGGCGGGCAGTGCGATGACGGTCTCCACCTGCGCAGGCTACGTGCCCACGACGTGCCCGAGGACGAGCAGCCCGGCGCCCGGCCGGGCCGATCTCGGGCACGCGCTCACGCTACGGTCCGCGGATGGAGCGGCTGGTGGTCGTCGGCGGGGACGCGGCAGGCATGAGCGCGGCCTCGCAGGCGCGCAAGCGGCGCGCTCCGGACGACCTGCAGATCGTCGCCTTCGAGCGCGGCCGCGCCACCTCGTACTCCGCCTGCGGGATCCCGTACTGGATCGCCGGGACCGTGGGCAGCGAGGCCGAGCTGATCAGCCGCTCGCCCGAGCAGCACCGCGCGAACGGCATCGACGTCCGCATCCGGCACGAGGTCGTCGGCATCGACCTGGAGGCCCGGGTGGTGCACGTCCGCGACCTCGACGCCGGCCGCGACCTGACCGAGCCGTTCGACCAGCTCGTGTACGCGGCCGGCTCGGTCCCGATGCGGCCGCCGGTCGAGGGCATCGACGCGCAGGGGGTGTACGGCGTGCAGGTGCTCGACGACGGTGTGGACCTCATCCGCGAGCTCGACAGCGGCCGGGTCCGGCGGGTGGTCGACGACGGCGGCGGCTACATCGGGCTGGAGAACGCCGAGGACAGCCGCATTCGCGACCTGTAGGTCACCGTCGTCGACCGGTCCGCGACGCCCGTCGGCACCTTCGACCCGGACACCGGCCAGTTCATCGCCGACGCGGTCCGCGGGCTAGGCATCGAGCTCGTCATGAGCGAGAGCGTCAGCGGCATCGAGACCACCGACGGACGCGCGTCGGCCGTTCAGACCGAGGCCGGGACCGTGCTGCCCGCCGACCTCGTCGTCCTCGGCCTCGGCGTCCGCCCGAACGTCGCCCTCGCCCGGGAGGCGGGCATCCCGCTCGGCACCTCCGGCGGCATCGCAGTCGACAGGCGGATGCGCACGCAGGCCGAGGGCGTCTGGTCAGCCGGCGACTGCGTCGAGAGCGTCCACCGGCTGTCCGGCCAGCGGGTCGTCGTGGCGCTGGGCACGCACGCGAACAAGCAGGGCCGCGTCGCCGGCATCAACCTCGGCGGCGGGTACGCCACCTTCCCGGGCGTCATCGGCACGGCCGTCACCAAGGTCTGCGACCTCGAGGTCGCCCGCACCGGCCTGTCGATGGCCGAGGCCGACGCGGCCGGGTTCTCGTACGTCACCGCGTCCGTCGACTCGACCACCCGCGCCGGCTACTTCCCCGGCGCGAAGCCGATCCGCGTGAAGCTGCTCGCCGAGCGACGCACCGGCCGGCTGCTCGGCGCGCAGGTCGTCGGCCGGGAGGGCGCGGCGAAGCGCATCGACGTCTTCGCCAGCGCGATCTGGAACGAGATGAGCGTCGACGAGGTGCTCAGCCTCGACCTGTCCTACGCGCCGCCGTTCGCGCCGGTGTGGGACCCGGTGCTCATCGCGGCGCGCAAGGCGTTCGAGGCCGTCGAGGCGGAGACATCAGCCGCCGCAGCGAGCCGTCAGTAGACGAGCAGGTTGCGGATGTTGCTGCGCGCGAAGCCGCTGTTGAGGCTCTGAGCCGACTCGAAGAAGAAGTTGAAGCGGCCCGTTCCGGTGAAGCGCAAGTCCACGGTGTAGCGGCCGGACGAGTCGATGCTCGCCTTCCCCTTGAGGATCCGGTTGCCGCCGGACGGCTGGTAGTAGAGCCCGACCGCGCGGCCCACGTTCGCGGCCGCCGGCAGGATCAGGCCGGAGAAGCGGTACGACTTCGTGCCGAGGCGGGTGGCCTGCAGCGACAGCACCGGGTGCACCGTCAGCGCCTGGGTCGAGCTCGGCTGCGCGCAGCCCTCCACCTGGACCCGGAACCGCGTGTTGGTGCCGGGCTTCACGGTGTACCGGACGGTGCCGCCGCTGGAGGCCGCCGTCAGCGGGCGGACCTCCTTGTACTCGGTCGACGGTCGGCTGTACGCGATCAGGCTGACGCGCCGGCCAGCGGGGATCCCGCTGACGTCGATGACGACCTCCTGGCCCACGGTGAGATCGGTCCGGCTCGGCACGACGGTCGGGTCGCAGACGGCGGCGTCGCGGGCGGCCGCGATGTTCGCGCCCGGAGCCGGGGCGGGCTGCGCCTCGTCGCCGGGGCCAGCGATGAGCCGTGCCGCGCTGCTGCCGTCCCGGCCGACGGCCCAGATGTCGCCGGAGTTCTCGCCGCCGCTGGCGTCGTACGTGTAGAGGTCGTACAGGATGCTCTGGCCGTCGGGAGACCACGTCGGGTACTCCGCGACCGAGCGGGCCGACGTCGGGCGGGTGCTGGGGAAGATGGTGCCGGAACCGCCCGCGGCCGGGACGACGCCGATCTGCGCCACGTCGGCATCGGTGTCGGCGTTCGGGTCGGGGTCGGTGATCGCGGCGTAGGCGATCGTGCTGCCGTCCGGCGACCAGGACGGCAACGCGCCGGTGACGCCGAGGGAGCGCTTGTCGGCGCCGGAGGTCGAGATGACGTTCAGCGGACCCACGCCCGAGCTCAGGTCTGCCACCTCCGCGTACACGATCTGCGAGCCGTCCGCGGGGTTGAAGTCACCCGTGAACCCGTTGGTGGCGCCGGGCACCGTCGTCGGCGTCCCGCCCGCCGCGGGCACCGTCATCAGCTGGCTGGCGCTCGTCACGTTGCTGGCGGCGTCGGTGGTCTCGGTGATCCGCGTGAACAGGATCGTCGAGCCGTCCGGCGACCACGCGCCGAAGCTGTCCTCGCTGCTGGACGTCGTCGAGGACTGAGGCGTCGTCAGGCGCCGGAAGCCGGTGCCGTCGCGGTTGACCACGGCGAGCCCGAGGACCGGCTGCTTGTCCACGTTGACCAGGCCGGGTTGTCCCGGCCCCTGGTAGTCGGTGGCGACCAGCACCTGCGCGCCGTTCGGGGAGAACTCCGGGTCGTCGTACAGGTAGCCGCGGGTCGTGTCCGCCGGCAGCAGCTCGGTGATCGCGCCGGTGTCGAGGTCGCGCGAGACCAGTGCGTAGACGCCGTCGTTGTCCGCGTCGAGGACGTGGACCACCTCGTTGCCGGCCGCCGCGGACGCGGACTGGACGGGCAGCAGCACGCTCAGCGGGAGCACCGCCGCGACGAGCAGGGACAGTCGGCGAGGGGCGGCCATGGAGGTCCTTCCGGATGCGGAGGCGCAGCAGCGCCCATGAGAACCGGGACGTGCCGGCAGCCCCATCGTCGCCCCTCTGCCCCCGAGCAGCAGGTTCTGGGCCCGTTCGGCGCGTCTGACATGCTCGCTCGGCTGCCCGACCACCGCCGCTCAGGAGCCCCGCATGCCGATCGCCACCCCGGAGACCTACGCCCAGATGCTCGACCGGGCGAAGGAGGGGCGCTTCGCGTACCCGGCCATCAACGTCACCAGCTCGCAGACGCTCAACGCGGCCCTGCAGGGCTTCGCCGAGGCCGGCAGCGACGGCATCGTGCAGGTCAGCACCGGCGGTGCGGAGTACCTCGCCGGCCAGAAGGTGAAGGACATGGTCGTCGGCGCGGTGGCGCTGGCGGAGTACGCGCACGTCGTGGCCGCGCGGTACGACGTGAACATCGCCCTGCACACCGACCACTGCCCGAAGGACAAGCTGGACGGGTACATGCGGCCGCTGATCGAGGTGAGCCGCGAGCGCGTCGAGCGCGGGCAGGAGCCGCTGTTCCAGTCGCACATGTGGGACGGCTCCGCCGTCGAGCTCGAGGAGAACCTGTCGATCGCGCAGGAGCTGCTCGAGAAGTGCGCGGCGGCGAAGATCGTGATGGAGCTGGAGATCGGCGTCGTCGGTGGCGAGGAGGACGGGGTCGAGAACGCGATCAACGAGAAGCTGTACACGACGCCCGGCGACGCGCTGCGCACCGCCGAGCTCATCGGCACCGGCGAGAAGGGCCGCTACATGCTGGCCGCGACCTTCGGCAACGTGCACGGGGTCTACAAGCCCGGGAACGTCAAGCTGAAGCCGTCGATCCTCAAGGACATCCAGGATGCGGTGGGCACGGAGACCGGGAAGGACAAGCCGTTCGACCTGGTCTTCCACGGGGGCTCGGGCTCGCTGCTCGCGGAGATCCGCGAGGCGCTCGACTACGGCGTCGTGAAGATGAACGTCGACACGGACACGCAGTACGCATTCACCCGGCCGGTCGCGGCGCACATGTTCAGCAACTATGACGGCGTGCTGAAGGTGGACGGCGAGGTCGGCAACAAGAAGGCGTACGACCCGCGGTCGTGGGGCAAGGCGGCCGAGGCCTCGATGGCCGCCCGAGTTGTCCGGGCTTGCGAGGACCTGCGCAGCGCCGGCACGACGCTGGCCTAGCCGCGCCTTTATCGATCCGTTATCCTGCGCTTGTCGGGCCGCGTGGCCCGACGCTCGCCCCTGCCCGCCGAGTCCGACCCCCGGGGCGCGAGCCGTCTACCGCTGCCAGGGGTCGGAGCGGGGGACCCACCGGTTCCACCGGACGCTTCGCGTCCTCGGGGTGAAGGCGTGCACCTGCGCCCGGGCTTCCCGGCCCGAACCCGACAGCTGACTCCGCAGGCGTGAGGAAGGACCCACGTGTCCCTGCGCGCCCGCAAGAACGCCCGCCACGCCAAGCCGTCCAAGGCCGCCCCCACGATGGTCGCGGCCGGCATGACCGCCTCCTTCGTCGCGATGGACGTCGCCGCGATGGCCAGCTCCGCCTCGGCCTCGGCCAGCGAGAGCGACCTCGCCAAGCTGCGCGCCTGCGAGAGCGGCGGCAACTACCGGGCCAACACCGGCAACGGGTACTACGGCGCGTACCAGTTCGCGCTGCAGACCTGGCGCGGCCTCGGGTACTCCGGCCGGCCGGACCAGGCCTCGCCCGGGACGCAGGACGCGGCGGTGCGCAAGCTCCAGGAGCGCAGCGGCTGGGGCCAGTGGCCGGCCTGCTCGCGGCGCTACAACCTCGGCGGGAACGACTCCGCCTCCGTGCAGCCGGTCCAGCGCGACGCCGCGCGGGCCGACCGCACCCGCCGCGCCGTGACGCCGAAGAAGCGGACCGTCGTCCGCAAGGTCCACGTCGCCGTCGCGCCCGAGGTGCCGCCGCCCTTCATCGGCAAGCCACTCACCGTCGCCGACCGCGACCACTTCCGGATCGGCGTGCACGACTGGCAGGCGCGCATGCAGCAGCGGGGCTGGGACATCTCCGTCGACGGGTACTTCGGCCCGCAGAGCGCCGCGATCGCCCGGCGGTTCGCCGTCGAGAAGAAGCTGCAGCACAGCGGCCTGACCGGCGAGGTCGACAAGGTGGTGTGGGACGCCGCTTGGCGCCTGTCCGTCAGCTGAGCCGTTCCGGGTGCTGACCCTCGAGGACGTCGCCGTCGTCCGCGGCGGCACCCGCGTGCTCGACGGCGTCTCCTGCACCTTCGCCGCCGGCCGGTGCACCGCCGTCGCCGGGCCGAGTGGTGCCGGCAAGTCCACCCTGCTGAGGCTGCTCGACCGCCTCGAGGAGCCCACCTCCGGCCGGGTGCTCCTGCACGACCGTCCGCTGCCGTCGTACGACGTCCTCGAGGTGCGCCGTCGGGTCGGGTTGGTGCAGCAGGCGCCGGTCCTGCTGGCCGACACGGTGCTGGCCGACCTGCGGGTCGGGCGCGCTGCGCTGGCGCCTGACGAGGCGCTGGAGCTGCTCGACCGCGTCGGCCTCGCCGACCAGCCGCTGGACCGGGCCACCGCGTCGCTGTCCGGCGGCGAGGCGCAGCGGCTGTGTCTGGCCCGCGCCCTCGTGGTCGGTCCGGAGGTGCTGCTGCTCGACGAGCCGACGAGCGCGCTGGACGCGGTCGCCGCGCAGGCCGTCGAGCGGGTGGTCCGCGCGCTGGTCCAGGACGGGCTGACGGCGGTGCTGGTCAGCCACGACCTGCGGCAGGCGTCGCGGCTGGCGGACGACGTGGTGGTGCTGCGCGGCGGCCGCGTGGAGGAGACGGGGCCGGCTGCCGACAGCCGGTACCTCGCCGGAGCCTCGTGAGCCCCTCCGTCCCGAGCTGGTACGGCGTCGCCGCGTCCGTGGTCCTCGTCCTCGTCGCGTACGCGGTGGTGGTCCGGGAGGGGCTCGGGCTCGGCCGCGAGGTGCTCGTGTCCGCGGTACGCGCCGCGGTGCAGCTGCTCGCCGTCGGCGCGCTGCTCCTGCTGCTGTTCCGGCACACCGGACTGCCCGGCGCCCTCGCCTGGGTGGCCGCGATGGTCGTGCTCGCCGGCCGCGTCGCCGGTGGCCGTGCGAAGGGGCTGCCCGGGGCGACGCGGGTGGCGACCCTCGGGATCGGCGCGGGCGTTGCGGCGACGGTCGGCCTGCTGCTCGTGGCCCGGGTCATCGACACGTCCGGCCGCGTGGTCGTCCCCGTCGGCGGGATGGTTGTCACCGGCGCGATGCAGGGCGCATCCCTGACGTTGCAGCGGATCCGGGACGAGGCGGCGTCGGGGCGGCGGCAGGTGGAGGCCCGGCTCGCGCTGGGGCTCGGGTCTCGGGAGGCGTTCGCGCCGCACCTGCGGACCGCCCTGCGCACCGCGCTGATCCCTGCCGTGGACGGGACCAAGGTCGTCGGGGTGATCAGCCTGCCGGGCGCGACCGTCGGGCTGCTGCTCGCCGGGGTCGACCCGCTGACGGCGATCCGCTACCAGGTCGTCGTGATGTACATGCTGCTCGGCGCGGCGGCGGTCGCCGCGGTGGTCGCTGGCCGGCTGGCGCTGCGCGAGCTGTTCGACGACGCGCACCGGCTGCGTGCCTGACCCGGGCCGTCGGCAGCGGGGCGGGCGTGTGTCGCCGGTCCTTCAAGCGCCGACGGGTGCAGCTACGCCGTGGTGCGGTCCAGGAAGTCGCGCACGACCCGGACGTACTCGGCGGGCTCCTCCACGTACGTCATGTGCCCGGCGCGCTCGAAGACGTGCAGCTCGCCCTTCGGCGCCAGCTCGGCGATCCGCGCCGCGGCCTCCGGGACGCAGGTCCGGTCGTGCCGGCCGGCGAGGGCCAGCAGCGGCTGCGGGACGTGCCGCAGCTGGTCCTCCACGTCGATCGACAGCCCGCCGCCCTCCAGCGACGTCGCCCGCAGCACCTCCGGCGAGTAGCGCATGTGCGCCGCCTGCTCGCCGAACTCGGCGATCCGCGGGTCGCGCGGGTCCGCGAAGTGGAACGGCATCTGGTCGGCCAGCAGCTGCCGGCACTCGTCCTCGGTCTGCACCGACGCCTCGCGCTCCCACGACGAGGTCACCTGCTCGCGCAGGTCCTCGGGCTCGAAGGAGGCGAGGTTCTGCTCGACCGCGTCGAGGAACCGGTCCGCCGGCACACCGCTGCTCGCGATCGTCGCGACCGCGGCACCCGGTGCGTCGGCGGCGTGCTGTAGGGCGACGAACGAGCCGAACGAGTGGCCGAGCACGGCATACCGCTCGGCGCCGATCGCCGCGGCGACCGCGCTGACGTCGGACGCGTGCTGCGACAGCGTCCACGTCGCCGGATCGGTGTCCCGGTCGCTGCGCCCCTGGTTGCGGCCGTCGATGAGGACGAGCCGGTACCGGTCGCCCAGCCCGTCCACGTAGTCGCCGAAGCTGGTGTGGTCCAGGCCGGGGCCGCCGTGCAGCAGCAGCACCGGCAGGGCCTCCTCGGGCCCGCGCTCCACGATGTACAGGTGCGTGTCGTGCGCGGGGACGAGGCGACCGTTCGGCTCAGCGGGCATTGCCGCATCATGCCTGCATGAGGCTGACGACATGACCTTGGCCGGACGCGACCTCCTCGGTGGCCCGCCGCCCACCCTGCTGCCCGAGGAGCCGGGTGCGTCGCTGCTCGCCAACGGCACCGACCCGGCGGCGGTGGCCGCGCAGCACCCGACGTCGAGCGCGGCGTGGGCGGCGCTGGCGGACGCTGCCTACGAGCGCGGCGGCGTCGTCGAGTCGTACGCGTACGCCCGTACCGGCTACCACCGCGGCCTGGACGCGCTGCGCCGCAACGGCTGGAAGGGCTACGGCCCGGTGCCGTGGGCGCACGAGCCCAACCGCGGGTTCCTGCGCGCGCTCTACGCACTGGGGCGGGCGGCGCGGTCGATCGCCGAGACCGAGGAGGCGGACCGGATCAGCACGTTCCTCGATGAGAGCGATCCGGAGATCAGGAAGGCGCTGGACCCTCGGTAGGCAGCACGACCCGCGGCGTCTTCGTACGACGGCCGAGCAGCGCAGCGCCGGGCAGCCCCGCGATCGTGCGGGAGGTCTCGTCCACGAACGTCATGATCCGCTCGGTCGAGCCGGCGATGAACGCGACCCGCTCGTGGGTGTCGGCCAGCGTCCGCAGCACCGGCAGGATGTCGGCCTGCACCTGCTTGAGCGTCGCGGGCAGCTCCTCCACGACCGGGTCGTCGAGCACGACCGCGAGCCGCTGCAGCCCGGGCGCCAGCGCCTTGAGCGGCTCCTCGAGCTCGGTGACGATGCCGTCGATCCGCGCGGTCATCGCGTTCATCCGAGCGACCGTCTGCGCCAGGTCCCGCACCGCGCCCGTGAGCGCCGTCACCGTCCCCGGCAGGGCGGCCAGCGCTTCGGTCTGCGCCTGCAGCACGGAGGCCACGCCTGCGAACACGCTGTCGATCCCGGGGAGCTTCGCCACGTCCCGAGCGTAGACTTGCCCGGTAAGAGGCTCCCTCGTCCCAGGGGGCCTTCGCCACGCTCGGAGAGGGCTGAGATGCCCGCACTCGTCCTGATCGGCGCCCAGTGGGGCGACGAAGGCAAGGGCAAGGCCACCGACCAGCTCGGCAGCTCGGTCGACCTGGTCGTCAAGTTCAACGGCGGCAACAACGCCGGGCACACCGTCGTGATCGGTGACGAGACCTACGCCCTGCACCTGCTGCCCAGCGGCATCCTCAGCCCGGGCTGCACGCCCGTCATCGGCAACGGCGTCGTCGTCGACCTGTCGGTGCTGTTCGAGGAGATCGATGGCATCGAGGCCCGCGGCGTCTCCTGTGAGCGGCTCGTGATCAGCGCCGATGCGCACGTCATCCCGTCGTACAACCGCACCCTCGACCGCGTGGCCGAGCGCTTCCTCGGCAACCGCAAGATCGGCACCACCGGCCGCGGCATCGGCCCGACCTATGCCGACAAGATGAACCGCATCGGCATCCGGGTGCAGGACCTGCTGGACGAGAAGATCCTGCGCCAGAAGGTCGAGGGCGCGCGGGCGCAGAAGAACCACCTGCTGGTCAAGGTCTACAACCGCAAGGCCTTCACCGTCGACGAGGTGGTCGAGGACCTGCTGCAGTACGTCGACCGGATCCGGCCGATGGTGCGCGACACCTCGCTGCTGCTCAACGAGGCGCTCGACCGCGGCGAGACCGTGCTGCTCGAGGGCGGCCAGGCGACGCTGCTCGACGTCGACCACGGCACGTACCCGTTCGTCACGTCCTCGTCCGCCACCGCCGGCGGCGCCTGCACCGGCAGCGGCATCGGCCCGCGCCGCGTCGACAAGGTCATCGCCGTCGTGAAGGCGTACACCACCCGCGTCGGCGAGGGCCCGTTCCCGACCGAGCTGCTGGACGCGGACGGCGAGCGGCTGCGCAACGTCGGCCACGAGTACGGCACGACGACGGGCCGGCCGCGGCGCTGCGGCTGGTACGACGCCGTCATCGCCCGCTACGCCGCGCGCGTCAACGGGGTCACGGACTTCGTGCTCACCAAGCTCGACGTGCTCACCGGCTGGGAGCAGATCCCGGTCTGCGTCGCCTACGAGGTCGACGGCAAGCGGCTCGACGAGATGCCGATGACGCAGACGGAGTTCCACCACGCCGTGCCGGAGTACGAGTTCTTCGACGGCTGGACCGAGGACATCTCGGCCGCCCGCACGTTCGAGGACCTGCCGAAGAACGCGCAGGACTACGTGCGCGCGCTGGAGGGGCTGAGCGGCGCGCCGTTCGCGTCGATCGGCGTCGGCCCGGACCGCGAGCAGACCCTCGAGCTCCGCCCGCTCGTCTAGGTCGCTGCGCGTACGGGCGTACCTCGACGCGCCAGACCGCGGACAACGCTCCGCAGGTCGCCGGCGGGCACGAAGGCCAGGTAGCTGCTCACGACGGCGAGCGAGAACCAGCCGATGAGCAGCGTCGCCTCGATGCCGAGGTGCAGGCCGATGCCGGCGAGCATCACCGGGTAGCGCAGCCGCGGCAGCCAGAGTCCGACGGCGAGGGCCGCCTCGACGGCCAGCGACGCGTACGTCAGCACCGCCGACACCGCGAGCGAGGTGGCCACCGCCTCCGGCACGGCGAACCGCTGCAGGTCGTCGAGCTGCAGCGCGATGCCGACCGCGGTGCCGTCGTTCCACGCGTGCCCGCGCACCTTCGCCCAGACCGAGAACAGGTACAGCGCGCTGATCTGCAGCTGGGCCAGCCGCAGCGCCCACGGCGCCCGCAGCCGCTCCATGCCGCGCCGCCGCGCGTCCAGCGACCAGGTCTCGCCGGCCGGCATGAGCATCACGAAGAAGGCCAGCTCGCGCAGCAGCAGGTCGCCGCTGTTGAGGATCCACGGGTCCCGCCGCTGCACGACGAGCAGCAGCACGGCGACGACGAGGGAGGCGATGCGGGTCCGCCAGCCGAGGACGAGCGCGACGGCGGCAGCGAGCAGCAGACCGAGGGGGAGGTACGGCGGACCGAGCGGCACGACCCACGCGCCGCCGCTGACCTGCGGCAGGCCGCGCTGGACGCCCTGGTCGCCGAGGAACGTGCGCGCGTCGGGCAGCAGCGACAGCGTCCAGCCGATGGTGAGCAGCCCGACTGCGATGCGCAGCGCGGCCATGGGCGCGGTGTCGACGGGCCGGAACAGCCAGCTCCTCACGGCGCGTCCCAGGTGTAGAAGCTGAACCGCCCCTGCGGCTTGCGCGGCCCCGGCGTACCCGGCGTCCGCGCGTCCTGGAACGTCCGCACCAGCTCGACCCGCGTCACGCCCGGCCCCTCCGCGTCGGCGAGCCAGCGCGCGGTCGGCTCCCAGAGCAGGCCGTAGTCGTCCGCCCGCAGCCGCTCCACGTACTTCTGCCAGCGGTACGTCCGGTACGGCGTCAGCAGGTGTCCGTTGTGCGGCGGCGTCACCACGCGGGTGCGGCCGTCCTCGTACGACACTCGCGCGAACACACCCACCGAGAAGCCGCGCGGGTCCGGCGCGAACAGCGCCCAGTCCTGGTCCAGCCCGAGCGGCAGGACGACCGCGCCGGCGGCCGGGCGCAGCGCCTCGCGCGGGCGGCCGGACGGCAGGTTCCAGACCAGGACCGCCGCGACCAGGACGGCCATGAGCAGGGTGAGCAGCATTTGGCCGGCCGTGCTCTGCTCGAAGCGCTCCCCCACGGGCGGAGTGTTCCTACTCGGCCGGGCCGAAGGGGAAGGTCTGGCGGATCTGCCACTCGTCGTCCTCGCCGCGCACCCACAGCGAGGCCTCGCGGGCGACCGCCGCCAAGGGCAGCTTCGGGCTGACCGCGTTGGCGGCGGACTGGCGCAGCGCCCGGTCGTCGGTGTGCACGATCGTCAGGTGCGGGACGACCTCGTCGACCGGGATCTCGCCGGCGTACGGCGGGCACTCCGGCCAGCGCCGGGCCAGCGAGCGGGTGAGCTGGGTGAGCGCGTCGCTGTCCGGCGCGAGGTAGACGACGCCGACGTGCTCCCACCGCGCGACACGGGCGAAGCGGATCCGGAAGCTGTCGATCCCCTTGAAGAACCAGGCCAGCTCGGCCTCCACGCCGCCGTCGACCTGCTCGGCCGGAAGGAACGGGTAGAGCAGCGTGACGTGCGCCGGAACGCCGTGCGCGGCGGACGGGTCGCCCTTGGCGCGCCACTCGTGGACCAGCGGCTCCGCCTCCGGTACGGCCAGCAGCACAGCGCTCTGCATCTCGTCCCCCCTCTGCTGCCCGCACGCTAGCGTCGGCGCACGTGAGAGTCCTCGTGGTGGGTTCCGGTGCGCGCGAGCACGCACTCGTCCGTGCGCTGCAGCAGGACCCGGCGGTGACCGACCTCGTGTGCGCACCCGGCAACGCCGGCACCGGCGAGCGGCCGCTGGACGCGAGCGACCCCGCCGCGGTGGTCGCCCTCGCGCTGGAGCTCGACGCCGAGCTCGTCGTGGTCGGGCCGGAGGGTCCGCTCGTCGCCGGAGTCGCGGATGCCCTGCGGGACAGGGGGATCCCCGTCTTCGGGCCGTCCGCAGCGGCCGCGCGGATCGAGGGCAGCAAGTCGTTCGCGAAGGACGTCATGCGCGCGGCCGGCGTGCCCACGGCGGCCGCGATGACCTTCGAGGACGACAACGACTGCGCCGCCTACCTCGCCGGCGCGCAGCCCCCGTACGTCGTGAAGGCAGACGGCCTCGCCGCGGGCAAGGGCGTCCACGTCGGGACCGACCTCAGCGCGGCCGCCGACTTCGCGCGGGAGGCGCTGGTGACGCTGGGCGGCCGGGTGGTGGTGGAGGAGTACCTCGCCGGGCCGGAGGTCTCGCTGTTCGCGCTGACCGACGGGACGACCGTGGTGCCCCTGCTGCCGGCCCAGGACTTCAAGCGGGTCGGCGACGGCGACGCAGGGCCGAACACCGGCGGCATGGGCGCGTACGCGCCGCTCCCCTGGCTGCCGGACAGCGCCGTCGCCGAGATCGAGCGGACGGTCCTGCAGCCGGTCGTCGACGAGCTCGCCGCCAGGGGCACTCCGTTCAGCGGCCTGCTGTACGCCGGCCTGGCCATGACGAGCAGCGGATCGCAGGTCATCGAGTTCAACTGCCGGTTCGGCGACCCGGAGACGCAGTCCGTCCTGGCGTTGCTGGAGACGCCGCTCGCCGCGGTGCTGCTGGCCTGCGCCACCGGCCGGCTCGGGGAGCTGCCGCCGCTGCGCTGGCGTGACGGCGCATCCGTCACGGTCGTGGTGGCGGCGGAGGGGTACCCCGCGGCGCCCACGATCGGCGACGACGTCGAGGTCGACCCGCTGCCCGAGGGCGTGCACGTCCTGCACGCCGGCACCCGCACCGACGGCGAGCGCGTCGTCAGCAGCGGCGGCCGCGTCCTCGCCGTGACGGCCGTGGGAGCGGACCTGGGCGAGGCGAGGGAGCGGGCGTACTCCGGCGTCGCCGCCGTCCGCCTGCGCGGCTCGCACACTCGCACCGACATCGCCCTCGCCGCGGTGCGCGGCGAGGTCGCGATCCCGCCTCTGGGAGACTGACCGCAGTCACTGCCAACACCCGGGGAGCCCCTGTTGATCGAGCGGTACACGCTGCCTGACATGGGCCGCGTCTGGAGCGAGGCGCACAAGTACGAGCTGTGGTGCCAGGTCGAGGTGATGGTCCTCGAGGCGCACGCCGAGGCCGGCGTCGTCCCCGCGGACACCGTCGCGCCGGTGCGCGCCGCCACCCCGCCGACGCCGGAGGCGGTCGCCGAGATCGAGGCGGTGACGCAGCACGACGTCATCGCGTTCCTGTCCGCGTGGGCCGACAACACCGAGCCGCGCGAGGCCGCCGCCTACGTCCACTTCGGCATGACGTCGTCCGACCTGCTCGACACCGCGCTCGCGCTGCAGCTGGTCGAGGCCACCGACATCCTGCTGGCCAAGGCGGATGCGCTGGTGGCCGCGATGCGCGACCTAGGCCTTGCGCACAAGGACACGGTGAAGGTCGGGCGTACGCACGGCATCCACGCCGAGCCGACGACCTGGGGCCACCGCGTCGCGGACCTCGCCTTCGCCATGGCCCGCTCCCGCGACCGGCTGCGTCGCGCCCGCGAGGCGGTGGCCGTCGCAAAGATCAGCGGCGCCGTCGGCACGTACAGCAACATCTCGCCGGACGTCGAGCAGCAGGTCGCGGAGCGCCTCGGACTGACGCCGGCGCCCGCCGCCACGCAGGTCGTGATCCGCGACGGGATCGCCGAGTGGGTGTGCGCGCTCGCTGTCATCGCCACCGTCTGCGAGGCGTTCGCGCTGGAGGTCCGGCACGGGCAGCGCACCGAGGTGCGCGAGCTGTGGGAGCCGTTCGGCAAGGGGCAGAAGGGCTCCAGCGCCATGCCCCACAAGAAGAACCCGATCGCGTCCGAGCGGATCGCCGGCCTCGCGCGGGTCGTGCGGGCGCAGGTGGTGCCGGTCATGGAGGGCATCCCGCTCTGGCACGAGCGGGACATCAGCCACAGCTCGACCGAGCGGATCGCGCTGCCGGATGCCGCGGTCGGCACCGACTACCTGCTGCACCTGACGACGCGCCTCGTCACCGGGCTGGTCGTGGACGCGGACCGGATGCGCGTCAACCTCGAGTCGTCCGGCGGCCTCATCTACACCTCGACGGTGCTGCTCGAGCTCGTGGAGGGCGGGCTGTCCCGCGAGGACGCGTACGCGTTCGTGCAGGCGGCGGCCATGAAGACCTGGGAGACCGGCGAGCCGTTCCGGTCGACGCTCTCGGCACAGGCGGCCGAGGCGGGCAAGCAGCTGGACGAGGCGCGGCTGGACGAGGTGTGCCGGCCCGAGCGGTACCTGGAGCGGCTCGCGCCGGTGTTCGAGCGGCTGGCCGCGCTCGCGTAGCTCTGCTGACAGACTGCGCGGGTGACGCTCCCGCTCCCGCTGGTCGCCCAGGGCAAGGTCCGTGACGTCTACGCCGTCGGCGAGGACCGGCTGCTGCTCGTCGCGAGCGACCGGCTGTCCGCGTACGACGTGGTGCTGCCGACGGCGGTGCCCGACAAGGGCGCCGTCCTCACGGGCCTGTCCGTCTGGTGGTTCGAGCAGCTCGCCGACGTGCTCCCCAGCCACCTCGTGACCGCCCGCGTCGAGCAGATGCCGGCCGAGCTGCAGCCGCACGCGGACGAGCTGCGCGGCCGCTCGATGCTGTGCCACCGCCTCGACATGGTCGCCGTCGAGTGCGTCGCCCGCGGCTACCTCACCGGCTCCGGGCTCACCGACTACGCCGCGACCGGTGCGGTGTGCGGCGTGCCGCTGCCCGCCGGGCTGGTCGACGGCTCGCAGCTGCCCGAGCCGGTCTTCACGCCGACCTCGAAGGCTGCGGTGGGCGACCACGACCTGCCGATCACGTACGAGCAGGTGGTCGAGCAGGTCGGCCCGGAGCTCGCCGCTGAGATCCGCGCGGTGACCCTCGCCGTCTACCGGCATGGAGCCGCGATCGCCGAGAAGGCCGGCATCCTGCTGGCCGACACGAAGATCGAGCTCGGCCACGACGCCAGCGGCACCCTCGTGCTCGGCGACGAGGTCCTGACGCCCGACAGCAGCCGCTTCTGGCCGGCGGCCTCCTGGTCCCCCGGCGGCCCGCAGCCGTCCTACGACAAGCAGTACGTCCGCGACTGGCTCACCGAGGCCGGCTGGGACCGCACCGCCCCCGGCCCGGAGCTGCCGCCCGAGGTCGTGGAGCGGACGCGGGACAAGTACGTGGAGGCGTACGAGGTGCTGACCGGCTCGTCCTTCGACAGCTGGCTGCGCGGATGAGGCGGCTGCTCGTCGCCCTGCTGCTGATGGCCGGCGTGGCCGCTGTCCCGGCGCACGCGGCCGGGCCGTCCGGTGACCCCAGCGGGTGGACGGACCGCCAGCTGGCCGCGCAGCTCGTGCTGGCCGGGTACGACATGGGCCGGCTGGGTGACGCGGTGCCGCAGGTGCAGGCCGGACTGGGCGGCGTGATCCTGTTCGGGACGCCGCCGTCGGACCTGCGCAGCCGGCTGGCCCGCCTCCGCTCCGCCGGCAGCGTCGTGCCGCTGGTCGCGTCCGACGAGGAGGGGGGCCGGGTCCAGCGGCTGCGGTCGCTGCTCGGCGCGCTGCCGTCCGCCGAGACGCTCGGCAGCACCAGGACGACCGCGCAGGTACGGGACCTCGCCATGTCGTACGGGCGGAAGATGCGCGCCCTCGGCGTCGACGTCGACCTCGCGCCGGTGGCCGACCTGTCGGTGCCCGGCAGGTACATGGAGCAGACGGACCGCGCGTTCTCGCGCACGCCCTCCGGCGTCTCCGCCTACGCCGGCGCGTGGCAGCAGGGCATGCGGGCGGCCGCGGTCGCCCCGGTCGCGAAGCACTGGCCGGGCCACGGCTCCGCGGCCAACACCCACGACCGGGCGGCCACCACCCCTCCACTGTCGACGCTGGAGCAGCGCGACCTCGCGCCCTTCGACGCGCTCGCCCGCGCCGGCATCCCGGCCGTCATGGTCGGCCACCTCAACGTCCCGGGGCTGACCGAGCCCGGCACCCCCGCGACGCTGTCGCCGCGGGCGTACCGGTACCTGCGCGACCGCGTCGGCGGCTCGCGGCTGCTCGTCACCGACTCGCTCAACATGGGCGCGATCCGCTACGGGGCAGGCCTCTCCCCCGCGCAGGCCGCGGTACGCGCGCTGCGCGCCGGTGCCGACATGGTGCTCGTCGACCCCGGCGGCCCCACCCCCGTCATCGACGCGATCAGCCGCGCGATCACCTCCGGCAGCTACCCCCGCGCGACCGCGCTGGCCGCGGTCCGCCGGGTGCTCGCAGTGAAGCGGACGACCAACGCGCCGCTGGTCCCGTCCTCGCTGACCCCCGCGTCCGGGTCGTCCGGCGCGACGCTGACGCAGGCCCTGTCCGGCGTGCTGCGCGACCCGGTCCCGGGCACCGATACCGCGACGTTCTACGTCCGGAACGCCGGCTCGGCCGGCTGGGACGTCGTCAACGGCGGCACGGCTTCGGTGGCGACCGGCAGCCGCGCGACCTTCCGGGTCCCCAGCGGTCGGCTCGCCCCGAGCCGGTCGTACGAGTGGCGCATGCGCAGCTGCAACGCCGCGGGCCGCTGCTCGGTCCCGACCCCGCTGCTCACCTTCACGACGGCCGCCGCAGCGGCGACGCCCACCGCCACGATCGGGTGAGGCGGGCGTACGGCCTGACCTTCCTGCCCGCGCTCGCGCTGCTGGTGCTGGGCTGGTCGCGGCGGTGGATGTCGGACGACGGCTTCATCAACATCCGCGTGGTCGAGAACTTGTTCGCCGGTCACGGGCCGGTCTTCAACGTCGGCGAGCGGGTGGAGGTCGGCACCAGCACCCTCTGGCTGGTCGTGCTCGCGGTCGGGCACGTCGTCGCTCCGTTCACCGAGATCAGACTCGTGGCGGTGTACGCGGGGCTGCTCGCGTCCGCCGCGGGGCTCGCGCTGGCGACCTGGGGTTCGCTGCTGGTCGCGCGCGTCCGCGAGCAGGGCGAGGTCGCGCTGCCGCTCGGCGGCCTGGTGGTTGCCGCCCTGCCGCCGTTCTGGGACTTCGCCACCAGCGGCCTCGAGACCGGGCTGTCGTTCCTCTGGCTGGGCGGCTGCTTCGCGCTGCTGGCCCGGCGCTGGACCCGGCGAGAGGGCGCGCCGCTGCGCGCCGCGTACCGCGCGCCGCGTACCGCGTTCGTCATAGGCCTCAGTCCGCTCGTGCGGCGACCTGACGCTGCTCGCCGCTGCGCTGGGCGTCGCGCTGCTGCTCCAGTCGCGGCCCGGGGTCCGCAGCTGGCTGGGTGCGGCCGCCGTCGCCCTCGTCGTACCGCTGTCGTACGAGGTGTTCCGGGCGGGCTACTACGGCGCGCTCGTGCCGAACACCGCGCTGGCGAAGAACGCCGCCTCGTCGCTGTGGGCCGTCGGCCGGACGTACGCGACCGACTACGTCGGCACGTACGCGCTGGTCGTGCCGCTCGTGCTGCTCGCGGTGGCCTGGGTGCGGCTGGTGCTGCCCGCCAGACGCGACCTCTCGCTGCTCGGGCTGCTGGTCCTGCCGGTCGCGGGCGGGCTGCTGCACGCGCTGTTCGTGGTCCGGGTCGGCGGCGACTTCATGCACGCGCGCTTCCTGCGGCCGGTCACGTTCGCGGCCTGCATGCCGGTCGCCGTCGTGTCGGTTCCCCGCGCGCAGCGGGTGGTCCCGGCTGTGCTGACCGTCACCGTCCTCGGGTGGGCCGTCGTCGCGGGTACGTCACTGCGTCCGGCGTACCTCGGCCGGGCCGAGTCGACCGGCATCGCGGACGAGCGCGGCGTCTACGTGATCGGGCCGGCGTCGCGCACCCGATCCGGATCGAGGACTTCGGCCGTGACCTCTGGTACCACCGCGGCCTGCAGCCGCGCGCGGAGGCGGCGAGCGGCGCCCGGCGGTTCGTGTACCTCGACTTCGGCCCGCGGCCCGCGGCGGAGGGGCAGTACGTGCTGCGGTACCCCAACCTCGGCATCCTCGGCGTCGCCGCCGGCGACCGCGTCCTCGTCGCGGACAGCCTCTCGCCGGCCGACCCGATCGGCGCGCGGCTCGTGCTGCCGCCACCGGCGCATCCGCGGATCGGGCACTCGCAGGTCGTCCCGCCGGTCTGGCACCGGGCGCGGTACGCCGCACCCGCAGGCGACGACGTGCAGGCCGCCCGCGCCGCCCGCGCCGCGCTGTTCTGCGGTGCGCTGCGCGAACTGGTCGAGGCGACGGGCGCACCGCTGACGCCGCGGCGCTTCCTGCGCAACCTGCTCGGGTCTGTCGGCCGCACCTCGCTCCGGCTGCCCGGCGACCCGGTGCGGGCCGCCGAGGAGCTGTGCCGCTGAGCCTCGCTAGGGTCGTCCCGTGCCCGCCGTGAAGATCGTCGTCGACGTCATGCTCAAGCCGGAGATCCTCGACCCGCAGGGGCAGGCCGTGGCCAACGCGCTGCCCAGCCTCGGGTTCGAGCCGGCGCGCAGCCTGCGGATCGGCAAGCACGTCGAGCTCGAACTGGAGGCCGCCGACGAGCAGGCCGCGCTGGAGCAGGCACAGACCATGGCCGAGAAGCTGCTCGCCAACCCGGTGATCGAGGACTACTCCGTTCGGCTGGGCTAGCGCCTGCTGCCCTGGGTACGCCGCCTGTCGAGAGGAGGTGTCCGATGGAGATCAAGCTGACCCTTGCCCTGCCCCGCGACGAGCTCTCCGTCCCTGTCGTGCGGCGCGTCCTCAAGGCGTCCATGCAGGCGCTCGGCGTCACCGGCGACGTCATCGGTGACATCGAGCTCGCGCTGACGGAGGCCGTCACGAACGTCCTCGACCATGCCACGGAGGGCGACGAGTACGAGGTCTCCGCGGGCATCGACGGCGATCTGTGTGTCATCGAGGTCATCGACCGCGGGGACGGGTTCGACAGCAGCGTGCTCGGCCGCGACGACGCGCACGTCGACGCGGAGGGCGGCCGCGGCATCCAGCTGATGCGTGCCCTCGTCGACAAGGTCACCTTCGACAACGTGCCGCGCGTGGGCACCGTCGTGCACCTCGAGAAGAAGCTCGAGTGGCACGAGAACGCCGCGATCAAGCGGCTGACCGAGGACAGCGCGCCCACTGAGCACGGCCCCTGGACCAAGGACGAGCACCTGGACGACGCGCCTGAGCCGGAGCAGCCCCGCCGGTAGTCTCGGCGCATGCCCGCACGGATCGGCGTCGTCACCTTTCCCGGCTCGCTGGACGACCGCGACGCGCAGCGCGCGGTGCGGCTGGCCGGCGCCGAACCCGTCCACCTGTGGCACGGCGACGCCGACCTGCACGACGTCGACGCGGTGGTGCTGCCCGGCGGGTTCTCGTACGGCGACTACCTGCGCTGCGGCGCGATCGCCCGGTTCGCGCAGGTCATGCGCACGATCGTCGAGCAGGCCGACAACGGGCTGCCCGTCCTCGGCATCTGCAACGGCTTCCAGGTGCTGTGCGAGTCGCACCTGCTGCCCGGGGCGCTGACCCGCAACGCCAACCTGCACTTCGTCAACCGCGACCAGCGGCTGCGCATCGAGACCGCCGACACGCTGTGGACCAGCGGCTTCGACACCGGCCAGGAGATCGTCGTGCCCGTCAAGAACGGCGAGGGCTGCTACGTCGCCGACGAGGCCACGCTGGACGAGCTCCAGCGCACCGGCAGGATCATCGCGACGTACGTCGGCGGCAACCCCAACGGCAGCACGCGCGACATCGCCGGCATCAGCAACGAGCGCGGCAACGTCGTCGGCCTCATGCCGCACCCCGAGCACGCCGTCGAGGACCTCACCGGCCCGAGCACCGACGGGCTGACCTTCTTCACGTCCGTCCTGAAGAGCCTGGTGAACGCCTGATGCGTCACCCCACAACGTCGCTCGCTCCCCTCACAACGCTGCGGGGGCCCCGATGATGGACACGGTCGACCGCGCGGGCAGCACGCCGGACGAGGAGCAGCCGTACCTCGAGCTCGGGTTGAAGGACGACGAGTACGCGAAGGTCCGCGAGATCCTCGGCCGGCGGCCGACGCAGACCGAGCTCGCCATGTACTCGATCATGTGGAGCGAGCACTGCTCGTACAAGAGCAGCAAGGTCCACCTGCGGCAGTTCGCCGACGGCCCGAAGAACGAGCGCCTGCTCGTCGGCATGGGCGAGAACGCGGGCGTCGTCGACGTCGGCGAGGGCCTCGCCGTCACGTTCAAGGTGGAGTCGCACAACCACCCGTCGTACGTCGAGCCGTACCAGGCCGCGGCCACCGGCATCGGCGGCATCGTGCGCGACATCCTCACGATGGGCGCCCGTCCGGTGCTCGTGATGGACCCGCTGCGCTTCGGCGACGCCGACCACCCGGACA
>JAODNS010000257.1 GCA_025465145.1 Frankiales bacterium | reverse complement strand
GACCAGCGCGCCTCCTCGCGGGCCAGCCGCACGAGCTCAGGGTTGACCTCGCCGGACGGGTCGAACAGGTCGTACATGCGGGTGCCGACGAGCACGTGCTGGAACAGCGGCACCGGCCGGTGCTCCTCGACCACCACCTCGGTGTCGCCGCGCACGGTGCCGAGCCACTCGCCGAACTCCTCGGCGTTGCTGACCGTCGCGGACAGCGACACCACCTGCACGTCGTCCGGCAGGTGGATGATCACCTCCTCCCACACGGCGCCGCGGGAGCGGTCGGCGAGGTAGTGCACCTCGTCCATCACCACGTGCGACAAGCCGCGCAGGGCGTCGCTGCCGGCGTACAGCATGTTGCGCAGCACCTCGGTGGTCATCACCACGACGTCGGCGTTGCCGTTGATGGCGTTGTCGCCGGTCAGCAGGCCGACCCGGTCACCGCCGTACCGCTCGACCAGGTCGTTGTACTTCTGGTTCGACAGCGCCTTGATGGGCGTCGTGTAGAAGCACTTGTGCCCGTGGCGCAAGGCCAGCGCGACCGCGAACTCGCCGACGACGGTCTTGCCGGCACCGGTCGGCGCGGCGACCAGGACGCCGCGTCCGGCCTCCAGCGCGGCGCAGGCCTGCCGCTGGAACGGGTCGAGCCCGAACGGGTAGTCCTTCTCGAAGTCCGTGAGCGCCGGCCCCGTCTGGTTCCGCCGGAACTCGGCGTACCGCTCAGCCGGTGAGGACACCACGTCAGGCTACGTGCCCGGGCGTGCCCCGACTACGCGCAGCGCACCGGGTGCGACGGTCGCCGTGAGGGGCAGCGGACCGAGCGGCTCGCCGTCCGCATAGGCGTTCGCGGACGGCGCCGACAGGGTCACGCGGGCCGCCCGGTGCACCTGCACCGCAGGGTGCTCGACGTGCCGGCCGCTGAACACGCGCGGGAAGAGCCGCAGGAACATCGTCCGGCTCATCGGGCCGATCACGACGACGTCGAGCAGCCCGTCGTCCAGCACCGCGCCGGGGCACACGCGCATACCGCCGCCGTACGAGGGCGCGTTCCCGACGGCCACGAGCATCGCCTGCGTGGTCACCGTCCGGCCGTCCAGGTCGAGCACGAACGGGAGCGGGCGGTACGACCGCAGCTCCGCCACCACCGCGAGGTCGTAGCGCCGGCGGCCGCGCGGCCAGCTCATCCGGTTGGCCCGGTCGTTCACGGCCGCGTCGAAGCCGGCCCCGAGGACGCACGCCCACCACGTGCCATCGCCGTTGCGCACGGCGTCCACGGCGACCGGCTCGTCCCGCAGCCGGGCCGCCGCTGCCGGCACGTCCGGCGGCAGGCCGAGAGCGCGCGCCAGGTCGTTGCCGGTGCCCGTCGGGACGATGCCCAGGGCGGTGCCGGTGCCGGCGACCGCCTGCAGCGCGAGGTGAGCCATCCCGTCGCCGCCGACGGCGACGAGCGCGTCGACGCCGTCGGCCACAGCGGACCGGCACAGGGCGAGCGCCTCCGCGCCGTCGCGGCCGACCAGTGTGCGGACGTCGGTCCCGGCGAGGGCGTGCCGGGCGGTGTCCGCTGCCGCGGCGGCCCGTCCCCGACCTGCCCTTGGGTTGACGACCAGGGCGACCCGTCGCATCAGAGCGAGGACGGCCGGTCGTCCACGTACGACGGCGTCAGGTCCACGTACGACGTCTCGTCGTCGCCCAGTTCGGCCAGCGGGTCGGCACGTCGTCGGGTGCGGTCGCGGACCCGGCCGATGAGGATGCAGCCCTCGTACAGGACGCACAGCGGGATCGCCATGACCATGAAGGTGAAGGGGTCCTGCGACGGCGTGATGAGCGCCGACACCGCGAAGACGCCGAAGATCATGGCGCGGCGGGACGTCCGCATCCGGTCCGTCGACAGGATGCCGGTCAGGTTCAGGAAGCAGATGACGACCGGGAACAGGAAGGCGACGCCGAAGGCGAGCAGCATCAGCGTGACGAAGGACAGGTACGACTGGATCGACAGCAGTGTGACGATGTCGCCGCCGCCGACGCTGAGCAGGAAGTCGAGGCCGCGGCTGACGGTCAGGTAGGCGAACACGCAGCCGATCGAGAACAGCACCAGCGACGCGGCGAGGAAGGCCGCTGCGTACTTGCGCTCCTTGCGGTGCAGCGCCGGCGTGATGAACGCACCCAGCTGGTACAGCCACACCGGTGCGGTCAGGACGCTGCCGGCGATGAACGACACCTTCATGCGGACGAGGAACTGGTCGAAGATCCCCAGCGCGTACAGGTCGCAGGTCTTCTCGCCCTGCCCGGTGCTGCAGTACGGCTGGCGCAGGAAGTCGTAGATGGGCTGCCAGAAGAAGAACGCGACCACGACGCCGACCGCCAGCGCCAGCAGCGAGATGCCCATCCGGTTGCGCAGCTCGCGCAGGTGGTCGGCCAGCGCCATGCGCCCGTCGCTGGGGCGCTTGGGCCGCCCTGCGCGGGCAGAGGTCAGAGCGGTCACCTAGGGCTGGGGCGGCCGCTGCTGCTCGGCCTGCGCCTGGTTGCTGATGCCGGTCGGCTCGATGACGGTGTCGTTGTCGCTGCGCAGGCCCTTGGTCTCGGCCTTGAAGATGCGCATCGAGCGACCGAGCGCGCGGGCGGAGTCGGGGAGGCGCTTCGCGCCGAACAGCACGAGCACCAGCAGGGCCAGGACGATGAACTCCCAGGAGCCCAGGAACTCCGGCACGACGACCTCCGATGTCGGTTCAGGTCAGCGTACGCGGCGGGAGCGAACGGGAGGTGTCGCCGCGGTGGACGGTCCGGGTGTCGTCCTCGACGCCGCGGCGCTCTGCAGCTCGGCCAGCGCCTCGGTGGCCTGACCGATGGTCTCGCCGGCGCGCGCGACCGCACGCGACAGGTCCTTCACCTTGCGCCACAGGCCGAGGCCGAGCACGACGAGGAACCCCACCGCCAGCAGGACGAGGACGATGTCGAGCAGGACCCAGCGCACGCCGGGAAGGCTAGTGGCTCAGGCGCGGACGCGAGAGGCGGCGGCGTCGGCCAGGAAGTCGGTCGTGCCGAGCTCGAGCGCGAAGTCGAGCAGGTCGTCGTACGACAGGGACGGGCCGGCCTTGACCTCGAGGGCCTCCGCGGGCATCTCCCAGACCTGCGCCGGCACGCCGCCGGAGACGAGCAGCGAGACGACGTGGTCGTCGGCCGGCTTGCCCACCTCCTCGGAGCAGGTGCCGCAGGTGAACGCGTAGTACGACAGCGGCGCGTGGCTGCACACCATCAGCGCGACGTCGGCGGGGGTCAGCTCGACCTCGCCGCAGGTGGGGCAAGACGCCTTGATGGTGGTCATGGCCCGGGATCCCTTCGTCCGCGTCAGGTGTCGCTGTGCTCGGCGACACCAGGGGCATCGGCAGGGACCTCAGACTCCTTGACCTGCCGCTCGAAGTTGCGGCGTACGGGCTAGTGGTCGTAGGCCGTCAGGGCTGCTCGGGCATCGGTGCGGACCTGCTCGGCGAGCTCGACAGGCTCGAGCACGCTGGCGGACGCGCCGAGCCGGAGCGCGAGCCGGCGGACCCAGGCGGTGTCGGGGGTCCGCAGCCGGGCGACGACGGTGCCGTCGCCGACGTCCTCCACCGACTCGCAGGGGTGGTAGTCGGCGACCCAGTGAGCGCCCGGCCGCAGGGCGAGGACCACCAGCTGGTCCTCCGGTGAGGCCTGGAACAGGCCCTGCGAGAGGTCGCGCTGCTCAGCCTCCGGGTGGTCCTCGGCGGGAACGTCGAGCAGCTCGACGGAGACGACGCGGTCGAGCCGGAACAGCCGGGTCGACTCGATCCGCACGTCCCAGGCCTCGAGGTAGCTGCGGCCCTCCACGAGCAGCAGGCGCAGCGGGTCGACGTCGCGCTGGGTGGTCTCGTCGCGGCCGGGGACGTAGTAGGCGAGGTGCAGCCGCCGCTTGCCGTCCAGCGCCTGCCGGACGACCGGGAGCACCTGCTCCTCGCCCTCGACGAGCACCTCGACGCGCCCGGCCGGCTCGCCGGCTGCGCCGGCGGCGGCCTCCACCTTGGCCAGCGTCCGGTCGACGACGTCGCGGTCGGCGAGCCCCGGGGTCTCGGCGAGGGTGCGCAGCGCGACGATCAGCGCGAGCGCCTCGTCGACCGTGAGCCGCAGCGGCCGGTCGACGCCGGCCGGCTCGAACAGCGTGATGGTGTCGCCCTCGAGCTCCATGTCGATGAGGTCGCCGGGGCCGTGCCCGGGCAGCCCGCAGACCCACAGCAGGTCGAGGTCGCGACGCAGCTGCGCCTCGCTGATGCCGAACAGCTGCGCGACGTCGGCCGTGCGGGCGCCCGGGTGCTTGAGCAGGTACGGGACCAGCGCCAGCAGCCGCGGCAGCCGGTCGAGCGAGCCGCTCACGATGCCAGCGCCCGCAGCCGCCGTACGACGGCGTCCCGGGCCTCCGGCGGCGACAGGACGACCGCGTCCGCGCCGTAGCCGAGCACGCGGTCCGCGAACCGCTCGGGGTCGCTGTAGCCGAGCTCGAGCACGTCCCAGCCGTCCTCGCCGGTGGTCACGGCGGCGGCCTCGCGGCGCAGCGCCCAGCCGGCGCCGCTGCGCAGCCGGACGCTCGCCGTCGACCGCGGCTCCTCCCCCGCCATGCGCGCCACGAGCGCGGTCAGGTCGGTGCCGGCAGGGGGCGTGACGGCGCCAGGCTCACCCGTCGGCGCCGGCTCGCCCTCGATCCGGGACAGCCGGAAGACGCGCACGTCCTGCCGGGCGCTGTCGTGACCGACGAGGTACCAGCGACCGTGCCACCAGACGACTCCCCACGGCGCGACCTCGCGCGACTCGGGCTGGCGACCACTGGCGCGGTACGTGAAGCGCAGCAGCCGGCCGGCGGTGACGGCGGCGAGGCATGCCTCGAACGCCGGTTCGTTGCCGCCGACGCG
>JAODNS010000240.1 GCA_025465145.1 Frankiales bacterium | reverse complement strand
GCGTTCAAGGGCTCGCTCAAGGACGTCCGCCCGGACGACCTGGCCGCCATGATCGTCAAGGCCGCCCTCGACAAGGTCCCGTCGCTGGACCCCCGCGACATCGACGACCTCATGATGGGCTGCGGCCTGCCCGGTGGCGAGCAGGGCATGAACATCGGCCGCATCGTGGCCGTCCAGCTCGGCTACGACTTCCTGCCCGGGACGACGATCACCCGCTACTGCTCCTCCTCGCTGCAGACCACGCGGATGGCCTTCCACGCCATCAAGGCCGGCGAGGGCGACGCCTACATCTCCGCCGGTGTCGAGATGGTCAGCCGCTTCATCAAGGGCAACAGCGACTCGCTGCCCGAGACGATGAACCCGTTCTTCGACGAGGCGCAGGCGCGCAGTGCCAAGAGCGCCGAGGGCGGCCAGGACAGCTGGGCCGACCCGCGCGACAGCGGCGGCGTCCCCGACATCTACATCTCCATGGGCCAGACCGCCGAGAACCTCGCGCGCATCAAGGGCGTCAGCCGGGAGGAGATGGACGAGTTCGCGGCGCGGTCGCAGAACCTCGCGGAGAAGGCGATCGCGAACGGCTTCTGGGAGAAGGAGATCACCCCGGTCACCACGCCCGAGGGCAACGAGGTGACCAAGGACGACGGCCCGCGCGCCGGCGTCACCGTCGAGGGCATGGCCGGCCTCAAGCCGGTGTTCCGCCCGGACGGCCTCATCACGGCCGGCAACGCCTGCCCGCTCAACGACGGCGCCGCCGCCGTCGTCGTCATGAGCGACACGAAGGCGAAGGAGCTCGGCCTCACGCCGCTCGCCCGCATCGTCTCCACCGCGGTCACGGGCCTGTCGCCGGAGATCATGGGGTACGGGCCGAAGGACGCCATCGAGCTCGCGCTCAAGCGCGCGGGCAAGAGCGTGAACGACATCGACCTGTTCGAGATCAACGAGGCGTTCGCCGCCCAGGTCATCCCGTCGTACAAGGACGCGGGCATTCCACTGGACAAGCTCAACGTCCACGGCGGCGCCATCGCCGTCGGGCACCCGTTCGGCATGACCGGCGCGCGCATCACCGGCACGCTCATCAACGGCCTGCAGACGCTGGACAAGACCTACGGCGTCGAGTCCATGTGCGTCGGCGGCGGCATGGGCATGGCGATGGTGCTCGAGCGCCTGAGCTAGCCGTAGGAGGAGGGGCCGGGCCTACGGGGTCGGCCCCTTCGTCGTGTCCGGGCAGCGGACGGGCAGGTGCGCGAGCCCGGCGGGCACGTCCTCGCCGAGCAGGTCGCGCCGGTGCGCGAGCAGGTGCCCGACGTGCGCTTCCGTCGCACGGCCGCTCCGCACCAGGTCGTCAGCGGTCACCGCCAGCTGGTCGGGCAGCGCGAGGTCGGAGTCGAGCCGGGGCAGCGGCCGGTCGGTCTCGGCGGCGGCGAAGGACGCGGCCAGGTGGTGCACCAGGTCGGCGCGGGTGCCGTACGGCGCGGCCTCGGCGGCCCACCGGGCGGGCGTCCAGAGCCGGAGCCGGTCGACCAGCGAGCGCGCCTCCCGGGCGAGCAGGTCGGCTGCCACAGGCACGCGCGGAGGCTACCTTCGGCAGGTGCGGACCCTCCCGCTCGTCCTCGCCCTGCTCGCCGGCTGCAGCACGTCCGCCCCCGCGCTGACGGCGGACGGATCGCCCCCGCCGGCTTTGCCGTCCTCGGCCGCGCCGCGCGCCGCGGCCGCGTCCCCGTCACCTTCGGCGGCCGACTCCTGCCCGACCGCCAACGCGCAGCCGGATCCGCTGCGGCCCCGGCTGTCCGCCCGCGTGAGCATCGCGAACGGCGTCGTCACCGGCAGCGAGCAGATCGCCTTCACCCCAGACCGCTCCATCAGCGAGGTGGTGCTGCGGCTGTGGGCGGCGGCGCCGCGACCGGCCGCCTCGGGCAGTCGGATCGAGGTCAGCGGCACGAAGGTCGACGGCGTGGCTGTGACCGCACGCCGGTCGTCAGCCACGGTGCTGCGCCTCCCGGCCTCGGTCGCCGCGGGGCGGACGGTACGGGTGGACGTCAGCTTCCGGCTGACGCTGCCGACCGGCGCCAACGACCGCTTCGGGCACCGCGGGACGACCGCGTGGTTCGGCAGCGGGCTGCCGCTGCTCGCCTGGGAGCGCGGCCGCGGCTGGGCGCTGGAGCCGCCGACGTCGGCCTTTGCCGAGGCCTCGACGAGCGAGGCGATGGAGCTGACCTCGCTGTCGGTGACGCGGGCCCGCGGCCTGGGCGTGCTCGGACCGGGCGCGCTGGTGTCGGACAGCGGCACGACAGCGGTGTTCAAGGCCAGGTCTGTGCGTGATGTCGCGGTGGCGGTGGGGGCGTTCCGCGCCGCGCGCGTCACCGCCTCGGGCAAGACCGTCCTCGCCGGGGTCGCGCCGGGCCTCGCGGACGGCCCGCCGACGACGGCTGCCGAGATGGGGCGAGCGCTGTCCCGGCACGCCGCGCGATTCGGCCCGTTCCCGTACGAGCGGCTGTCCGTCGCGGTGCTGCCGGACATCCGCGGCGGCATCGAGTACCCCGGCGTGATCCTGATGGGCACCGGCCAGCTGGACGACGCGACCGCCAGCCACGAGGTCGCGCACGAGTGGTTCTACGGCCTCGTCGGCGACGACCAGGGGCGCGACCCGTGGCTGGACGAGGCGTTCGCCACGTACGCGGAAGCGCTGGACCGCGGTACCGGGCGGTCGTACCTGCGCACCACGATCCCGGCCGCCGGCAGGGGGCACGCGGGCGAGCCGATGACGTTCTGGGAGTCGCGGCAGTCGGCGTACTTCCGGTCCGTGTACGTCCAGGGCGCGCAGGGGCTGCTCCGGGCGCGCACGGCGGTGGGGGCGGCCGCCTTCGACCGCGCGCTGGGCTGCCACGTGCGCCGCAACGCGCACCGGATCACGACACCGGCCGACCTGGCGACGTCGCTGAGGGGGCTGCCGGCGGCGGTGCGGGAGCTGCAGCGGGTCGGGGCGCTCTAGGTGGACCTCGACGAGGCACGGGCATTCGTACGGAACAACAACCGCGCGGTGCTGACGACGATGCGGCAGGACGGCACGCCGCAGCTGTCGCCGGTCAACGTGGCGCTTGCCGGCGAGCTGGTGGTGGTGAGCAGCCGGGAGACGGCGTACAAGACGAAGAACCTCCGGCTCGACCCGCGGGCGTGGCTGTGCGTGCTGCCGGACGCGTTCTACGGGCCGTGGGTGCAGCTCGCGGGGACGGTCCAGGTGCGGTCGCTGCCGGAGGCGATGGAGCCGCTGGTCGCGTACTACCGGGCGGTGGCGGGTGAGCACCCGGACTGGGACGGGTACCGGGAGGCGATGGTTGCCGAGCAGCGCTGCCTGCTCGAGGTGTCGCTGACCCGCGCCGGACCGGACCGCGCGGGCTGACAACGACGAACGGCCCGCCTCCGAGGAGACGGGCCGGACGTTCGGCGGCGGCTAGTCGCCGTCGCGCAGGTAGCTGAGCAGACGCAGGACCTCGACGTACAGCCAGACGAGGGTGACCACGAGGCCGAAGGCCGCGAGCCAGCCGTACTTCTCCGGCAGGCCGGCCTCGGCGCCCTTCTGGATGAAGTCGAAGTCGAGCACCAGGTTGAGGCTGGCGAGGCCGATCGCGAACAGGCAGATCGCCATGCTGAACAGGCCGCCGTCGAACAGGCCGAGGCCGCCGCTGGTGAAGAAGCTCGCCACGAAGTTGACGAGGATGAGCACCGCGTAGCCGGCGGTTGCGGCGAACACCATCTTGGTGAACTTCGGCGTGACGCGGATCTTGCCGCTGCGGTACATGAAGAGCATGGCCGCGGCGACGCCGAGCGTGCCGATGATCGCCTGGACGACGATGCCGTCGTAGGCGTTGTTGAACAGCTTGCTGATGCCGCCGAGGAAGATGCCCTCGACCGCCGCGTAGGCGAGGATCACGGCCGGCTTGGTGACCTGCTTGAACGAGATCACAAGGCCGATCACCAGCGCGACGATCGCGGCGGGGATGGCGAGGGCCTCGAGCTCGAGGTACCAGGTGAGGCCGCCGGTCGCGATGATCGTCGCGAGCATGATCCCGGTGCGGACGGTGACGTCCTCGACGGTCATGCGGCCGGTGTCGCGGCTGGTGGCGGTGGGGCCGTAGTACGCCTGCTCGATCGGGTCGGCGGTCTGCGGGCGGTCGTTGAAGCCGACCGCCCGGTTCGCGCTGGCGAACGCCGGGATCCGGGTCAGTGCCGGGTTGCTGCTGGTGTTGCGCACGCGTCTCTCCTGGGAGGTGGGGGCGGACGGTCGCCGTCCCTACGCCTTGGTCAACGTACGGCAAACGGCCTTTGTGCCCCCGGTGGGACTCGAACCCACACCTGTGGCGATTTTAAGTCGCCTGCCGCTGCCAGTTGGGCTACGGGGGCCGCGGTCAGCGTAGGAGCCGCGTGCGCGACTGCACCAGGACCTGCAGGGCTGCGGCCGGATCAGCCTGCCGCCGGGCCGGCCGGCACCGAATGGTGCTCCTGCGCACCTCGATCACAGGTACCGCTTGCGGGGGAACAGCGCGTGCGCGCCGGCGACCTGGTCGAGGAACAGCAGCCCGCGCAGGTGGTCGAGCTCGTGCTGCAGCGCCCGCGCCTCGAACGCGTCCGCCACGACGACCCGCTCCTCGCCCGTACCCGGCACCCGACCGCTCACCGTCACCGACGTCGCCCTCGGCACGTCCCCTGTCAGGTCCGGCACCGACAGGCAGCCCTCCCGGCGCACCTCGCGCCCCTCGGCCGAGAGCAGCACCGGACCGCACAGGACGACCAGCCCCGCGTACGACTGCACCCGGCGTGCGCCAGCGACGTCCAGCACGAACAGGGCCACCGGGTGCCCGACCTGCGGGGCGGCGATCCCGACGCAGCCCGGCGACGCGCGCATGAGCGCGACCATCGCTTCCGCCAGCGCGACCAGCTCCGGGTCGGCCGGATCGGGGGCCGGGCAGACCCTCGACAGCACGGGATCCGGCGCATGCCGGACGTCCAGCTCCACCTAGAGGACGTCCTCGTCCACCGGCTCGGCGTGGACGGTGACGCCGAGGCGCGCGCCGACGTCGCTCAGCTCCAGCTCGCCCGTGACGTCGACCTCCAGCGTCATGACGTACAGGTCCCCGACCAGGCGGCAGGACAAGTCGGTGATGTTGCCGCCGGCCTCCGCGACCGCGCGGGCGACACCGGCGACGAGGCCAGGCCGGTCGGCGCCGTGCAGCGTGACCCGCCACGGCCGGCCGCCGAGCGGCGGCAGCGGGTCGTCGTCGACCGGCCAGACGCTCACGTGCAGGCCGGCGACGCCCTGCAGGGCCGCCTTCACCCGGTCCAGCGGCGCGTCCAGCGCCGCCACCAGCGTCATGGCGAAGTGCCCGCGCAGCCGGGTCATCGAGGCGTCCTCGAGGTTGGCGCCCAGGGCCGCGAGCGCCTCCGCCAGGGCCGCCACCTCGCCGGGGGCGTCGGGTCCGACCGCGGTGACCGCGTACGTGCTCATGATCCGCAGCCTGCCGCACGGCGGCTACTTGCGTGGCAACACCGTGCACTTCCGCCACACTGCTCCCGTGACGGCCGCCACCGAGGAGCGTGCCAGCTACCGCGAGGTGCTGGGCCACCGCGAGTTCCGCGCGATGTTCGCCGCCGAGGTGCTGAGCGTCGTCGGCGACCAGGTGGCGCGGATCGCGGTCGCGCTGCTCGTGTTCGCCCATACCGGGTCGGCGTTCGCGGCGGCGGCGACGTACGGCTGCTCGTTCCTCACCTGGCTCGTGGGGGGGCCGGTGCTGTCCACGCTGGCGGACCGGTACCGGCGGCGCGAGGTCATGATCGCCGCGGATGTCTCGCGCTTCCTGCTCGTGTGCGTGATGTGCATCGGCGGGCTCCCGCTGTGGGCGTTCTTCGTGGCGCTCGCCGGGGTCGGCCTGCTCACGCCACCGTTCGAGGCGGCGCGCAGCGCGCTGCTGGCGGACGTGGTGCAGGGCGAGCAGTACGTCGCGGCGAACGCGCTGATGAACGTGCTCGCGCAAGGTGCGCAGGTGGCCGGGTACGTCCTGGGCGGTGGCCTCGTCGCCCTCATCGGCGCGCGCGGTGCGCTGGCGGTGGACGCGGCCACCTTCGCGCTGTCCGCGCTGCTGCTCGCGACGTCGGTCGCCCGACGGCCGGCACCGCTGACCGAGCGGTTGAACCTGCGGCTGGAGATGCGCGCGGGTGCCGCGCTCGTCTTCGGCACCCCCGCGCTGTGGCGCCTGCTGGCCTACGCCGTCCTCGCCTGCGCGGTGCTGATCGTGCCGGAGGTGCTCGCTGTGGCCACTGCAGCGGACCTGGGCCGCGGATCGGTCACGGCGGGCGTGCTCACTGCCGCACTGCCCGCCGGGTACGTGATCGGCACGACGCTGCTGCTGCGCGTGCCCGGCGCCCGGCGCGACGCGCTCCTGCCGCGACTGGTCCTGCTCTGCGTGGGACCCCTGGTGCTGAGCCCGCTCGTGAGCAGCCCGCTGCTCCTCACGGCGCTGTGGGCGCTCGCGGGTACCGGCGCCGCGCTGCAGGTCGTTGCCAACTCCTCGTTCGTGGCGCTGGTGCCCGCCGCCCTGCGCGGCCGCGCCTACGGGGTCGCCAGCACGCTGCTCATGGTCGGGCAGGGCGCGGCGGCGCTGGCTGCCGGCGCCGTGGCCGAGCGCGTGGGGCCGCGCGGTGCCGTGGCAGCCAGCGCGCTGGTCGCCGCCGGAGCGCTCGCAGTGCTCGTCGCGGTGGAGCCGCGAGGGCGTCACTCAAGGAACGGCCGTACCCGCCGATGATCACCGGGATGAGCGTGGGGGGAACGGCGGCGGAGAGGCGGCGCGGCACCATCGCCGCACTGCTGGTCTGTGCCGTGCTGGGCGGGCTCGGGACGGCTCTGGCGCTGCTGAGCGCACCCGCCGCGGTCGTCGCGCCGTTCGCGTTCCCCGCGCTGCTCCTGGTGCCGCTGTACGTCGCGGCGAGCCACTGGACGATCGACTTCGAGATCCGCAAGCACTCGTACAGCACGGTGCTGGCACAGATCCCCGTCGTGGTCGGCGCGCTCGTCGTCGGCCCCGCGCTTCACCTGACGTACCGGCTGCTCGCGGCGCTCATCTACGCGTGCTATCGCCGCCAGCCACCCGTGAAGGTGGCCTACAACCTCGCGTCAGCTGCGTTCGACGTCGGCGCCGTCGTGCTCGCCGTTTCGCTTGCACCCGGACACGGCCATCCAGGCCCGGTTGTCTGGCTGGCCGTGTACGCGGCGCTGATCGCCAGCGAGATCATCACGAGCGGCGCGTTGCACCTGGTCTTCCACCTGCTGCGCCTGGGCGTGTCCTGGCGCGACCTGCGCGATCAGCTCGCCGGCGCCCTCGTGAGTTCCACCGTGTTCACCGGCCTGGCGGTCGTGACCGTGCTCGCCTTGTGGACCGAGCCGGCCAGCGGGGGCCTCATCGCCGCGCTGGCAGGGTTGCTGGGGCTCGCGTACCGCGGGCACCGCCGGCTCACGGCGCAGCAGCGGCAGACCGAGCAGCTGTACGAGTTCGTCAAGGAGCTCGGCCCGCTCGATGTCCCGAGCGCGGAGCTGACGCGCGTCCTCGAGCAGGTGCGGGAGCTCCTGCAGTCCACCCACCTCGAGCTCGCCGTGGCGCGCCCGAACGGCTCGTGGGAGCACGTCGACGTGTCGGACGCGGGCGGCGGAGCCACTCCGCGTGATCCTGAGTTCGCGGCCCGCGTCGCCCGCCGCGGCACGCCCGTGCTGCACACCCGCCAGGTAGGCGATCCCGACCGGATGGCAACCCCCCTGGTCGGCACCGGCGGCCTGCTCGGCGTTCTTAC
>JAODNS010000223.1 GCA_025465145.1 Frankiales bacterium | reverse complement strand
ACGTTCACCGAGAAGGGCATCCGGCTGAAGGACGGCACCGAGGTGGAGGCGGACATCGTCGTCACGGCCACCGGGCTGAACATGCTGCTGCTCGGCGGGCTGCAGATCGTCGTCGACGGCACGGAGGTCAAGCCCAAGGACACCGTGGGCTACAAGGGGATGATGTTCAGCGGCATCCCGAACATGGCCGCGTCCATTGGCTACACGAACGCGTCGTGGACGCTGAAGTGCGACCTCATCTGCTCGTACGTCTGCCGGCTGCTCACGCACATGGACGAGCACGGGTACAGCAAGGTCACGCCGATGTGGGACCAGCCGGACCTGCCGGAGGTGCCGTTCATCGACCTGCAGTCCGGGTATGTGCTGCGCTCCATCGAGGACTTCCCGAAGCAGGGCCAGCACGCCCCGTGGCGGGTGCACCAGAACTACATCGCGGACCGCAAGATGCTCGGCCGCGGGCCGGACGAGTACACCGGCCTGGAGTTCGAGGCGCGCACGATGGCGGCCGTCTCCTGACCGTCCGCGTCGTCGAGGACGGCCCGGTCACGACCGTCCTGCTGTCCCGGCCGGAGCGGCGCAACGCCGTGGACGGCCCGACCGCCGCCGCACTGGCCGACGCCTTCCGCGCGTTCGAGGCGTCGGACGCGTCCGTCGCGGTGCTGCACGGCAAGGGCGGCGTCTTCTGTGCGGGCGCTGACCTGACCGCCATCGGCACCAACCGGGGCAACCGAGTGGCTGCGGACGGTGACGCGCCCATGGGGGTCAGCCGGCTGCGGCTGTCCAAGCCGGTCATCGCGGCCGTGTCGGGGCATGCGGTCGCTGGCGGGCTGGAGCTCGCGCTGTGGTGCGACCTGCGCGTCGCGGACGAGACGGCGGTGTTCGGCGTCTTCTGCCGGCGCTGGGGCGTGCCGCTGATCGACGGCGGGACGGTACGGCTGCCGCGGCTGATCGGCACGAGCCGGGCTCTGGACATGGTGCTCACCGGACGGGCCGTCGACGCGGCGGAGGCGCTGTCCATCGGGCTGGCGAACCGGGTCGTGCCGGCCGGGCAGGCGCTCGCCGCCGCTGTCGCGCTGGGGCACCAGCTCGCCGCGTTCCCGCAGGTGTGCCTGCGCGGCGACCGCGCGTCCGTGCTGGACCAGGACGGGCTGTCGCTGGCGGACGCGCTGGGGGCTGAGTTCGCCGGTGGGCAGGCCGCCTTGCAGTCCGAGACGGCCGAGGGCGCCGCCCGGTTCGCCGCCGGCGAGGGCCGGCACGGCGCGTTCTAGAGCTTCGCGAGCAGGGCCTGGCCGCTCGTGTACGTGGCCATGACGACCGCCTCGTGCCCGGGCAGGTGCACGTCGGCGAACCGCTCGAGCGCCAGCAGCGCGTCGCTCGCGAGGAACAGCGCGCCGCCCGCGGCGAGGTCGGCGCGCCCGGTGTCCGCAGCGGCCAGCGCGGTCGCGAGCAGCGCGGTGCTGTAGACGAGGACGGGGATCCGGTCCTTGCCGGTGCGCGGCCAGAGGTACGCGTTCAGGCCGGCCCACGCGGCGAGGTAGGGCAGGGCCTTCTTGATGGTGAGCGCGCCGGTGCCGTGCGGCCGGAGCGCCGTCACCCAGGCGACGTGGCCGGCGAGGAAGGACCCGAGGCCGAGGGTGAACGCGATCTGACCGGAGCCGAGCAGCGCGACGTCACCCGCGCCGCCGAGGGCCAGCGCGCGCTGCACCGGTCGCGGCTTGCCGCGCAGCAGGGTGGGCATCAGCAGCGGCTTGGTCAGGCGTCGGGCCCGGTCGCGCCCGGTCGCGGCGAGGGCGGCGTCGACGGCTGCGAGCAAGACGTACATGCGGCGGACCCTACGGCTCTACGCTCCGCTCGTGATCACGGTCGCCCACGTGCGGGCGTCTCTGGCGGGCACCCGACGACGCCCGAGGTCGGGACGGAGCTGGTCAACCCGGTCAGCGGCACGAGGACGGTGTTCCGCGCGACGGCACGTCGACGGGCGGTGCGTGCAGAGCGGGCGGATGTCGGTGCTCGTTGACGGCGTCCAGTACGACCTCTGGCCGGGGGACGTGCTCGAGGTGACGCAGCAGTACCCGGACGAGTTCTGCCTCTGCTAGTACGGCAGCGGCTTGCCGGACGGCGACCGCAGGTCCAGCGGCGCGTCGGCAGGGCGGCGTACCGGCTTGGCGATCTGGATGCGCTGCACGGCGTCCTCCGTCCCCTGGTGGGTCGTGCATCGGGCGCTTCCCCGCGGGGCTTGAGGCAACCTTGCCGGATGTCTCTCTCCTTCGCCGGCCGCGACGTGCCCCGGCTCGGGTACGGCACCATGCGGCTGACCGGGCCGCGCATCTTCGGTCCGCCCGCGTACCGGGACGAAGCGGTACGGGTGGTGCGCCGGGCCGTCGAGCTCGGCGTCCGGGTTGTCGACACCGCCTGGTACTACGGGCCGTACGTCGCCAACGAGGTGCTCGCGGAGGCGGTGCACCCGTACGACGACCTGGTCCTGGTGAGCAAGCTCGGGGGCGCGCGGCGGGACGACGGCTCCTGGTACGCCGCCTTGACGCCGGACGAGCTGCGCACCGGCATCGAGCACGACCTGCGGACGCTGCGGGTCGAGAGCATTCCGGTGGTGCACCTGCGGTGGATGCCGGACGCCTCGGTGCCGTTCGGCGAGGCGCTGGGCGCGATGGTCGAGCTGCGGGAAGCCGGCAAGCTGCAGCACATCGGGCTGTCGAACGTCTCGCTGGCGCAGCTCGAGGCGGCGCTGGACGTGACCCCGGTGGTGTCGGTGTCGAACGCGTACAGCGTGCTGTCCCGAGGTGACGACGCAGTGCTGGAGCGGTGCACGGAACTCGGGATCGCGTACCTGCCGTTCTTCCCTCTCGGGGCGTCGCCGGTGCGGTCCGGCGCCGGGACGTCCGCGGCGCTGGAGGCGGTGGCCGAGCTGCACGACGCGACCGTCACGCAGGTGGCGCTGGCGTGGCTGCTGCAGCGCTCGCCCGTGGTGCTGCCGATCCCCGGCACGAGCTCGGTGGCGCACCTGGAGGAGAACCTGGCCGCGCCGTCGCTCGTGCTGACGCCGGAGGACCTCGCCGAGCTCGGCTAGCGCTCGCGCAGCAGCTCGTGCTCGTCGAGCGCGGCCGGGAAGACGCCGCCGAGCACCCCGTCCCGTGAGACCTCGGCCTCCGGCCCGACCGTCGCGGCCAGCGCGTCGAGGCACTGCAGCGCGGCCCGCAGCACTCCGGTGCGGCCGGCCCGCTCCGCCAGCCGGTCCGGGTCGGTCGCGCTGTCGCGGGGGACGTACGGCGAGAGGTCGACGGCCCCGGCGTCGTGCTCGTGTGCCTCGCGCAGGCAGGTGGCGAGCAGCCAGCGGGCGCCGCGGCTGCCGGTCGGCAGCGCGTCGAGCATCTCGCTGACCTGGCTGTGCCGGGTGGTCGCGTCCACGTCCGGGTCGAGGCGGACCAGCACCTGCGCGGTGGCGCAGACGAGGCCGTCCAGCAGGTCGACACCGGTGACGTCGTCGGCCACGAGCTCGTCCAGCAGGTCGGTCACCGTCTCGGCGTCGAGCCCGGTGGCGTAGGCGGACATGGTGGCGACGCACGCGGCGGACGGGGCGACGGTGAGCCAGCTGCCGGGGCCGCGCCGGCTGCGCCGGAGCTGCGCGGCGAGGTCGGTGCAGGCGCGGACGGTCCGCTCGTCGACGGCCGGGTTGCTCACGTCCTGTTTCGCCTTCGGGCCGAGCCGGGCCAGCGCGGCTGCGGTCTGGCGCAGCCACTGCGCACCGAGCGGGCCCTCCGCCTCGATGCGCCTGGTGAGCTCCGGTGCCGGCTCGGCGGTTGCGAGGCCCAGCCAGAGGGCGGCGAGCCGTACCTCGAGGGCGTCGTCGACCATGAGCAGCCGCTGCAGCAGCTCCTCGTCGGACAGGTCCGGGCCGTGCTGGGTGCGCGCGATCCGGGTGACGGCGTCGACGGCCGCGCGCACGCCCTCGTCCCGGTCCGGCGCGGCGAGCAGCACGTCCATCGCGGCGGCCCGCTGCTCCGGCTCGGGCGTCGCGCGCAGCCGCGGGGGCAGCTCGGTGAGCAGCCGCAGCAGCTCGGTCTCGAAGGGGGCGGTGCCGGCGAGCACCTGGTCCAAGGCGCGTTCGGGGGCGCTCGTCACGGCGGTGACCACCGCGGCGCACAGCCGGTCGCCGAGCTCGGCGGAGTGCTCGTGCGGGGCGAGGGTCAGGGCGCGGAGCAGCCGGGTGATGCCCTGCTCGGCGGCCAGGTCGCCGCGGTACTGGCCGAGGACGGCCTCGGCGAGCGTCTGGGCGGGGGAGCGGTCGCCGGCGCGGTGGTAGGCGTCGTCGTCGAGCAGCAGGCGGAGGTCCTCGTCCAGCCACGGCGTGAGGCGGCCGCGCAGCGCTTCCGCCAGCTCGCCGACGGGCAGCTGCAGCTCGGCGGCGAGCCGCTCGCAGTCGACCGGGTCGGCCCAGAACGTCTCGCTGGGCTCGGCGTCGACGACCGCGAGCAGCACCATGCGCCCGTCGTCGCCGGACTGGCCCGGCAGCGCCGCAACGAAGGGCGCGAGCGGCAGCTGCCAGGTGAGCGAGGTGTCGCCCGCGAGCGCGCGGACCGTCACCGTCATCGCACCCGGGCCGTCGGCGTGGACGTCGACGCGCGGCTCCGTGGAGAGCAGCGCGTCCGCGGCACCGGGCGGGAGGAACGTGTAGAGGACGACGCCCGGCTCCAGGGTGGAGCCGGCGTGGCCGTGCAGGACGGTGCCGGCGGCGCAGGCGTAGACGGGCGGGCTGTACTGCTCGGGCGCGGTCACAGCGGCAGACCGCCCGTGCGGGCGCCGGGGCCGGCGAGCAGGGAGCCGTCGCGGATGGC
>JAODNS010000220.1 GCA_025465145.1 Frankiales bacterium | reverse complement strand
CGGCACCGGTCTGCAAGCGCTACGGCGTGCCGGCGACCGCCCGGGCCTCGTCCTACCTCTACAACACGGCCGGCGAGATCGACGCCCTGCTCGACGGCATCGAGCACGTCAAGAAGTTCTGGGCCTGATGAGCGACTCGATGTACCAGGAGATCATCCTGGACCACTACCGGAACCCGCACCACAAGGGCCTTCGCGACCCGTTCGACGTCGAGGTGCACCACGTGAACCCGACGTGCGGCGACGAGGTGACGGTCCGCGTGAAGGTCGCCGATGGGGTGGTGCAGGACGTGTCGTACGACGGCCAGGGCTGCTCCATCAGCCAGGCGTCGACCTCAGTCATGACCGACCTGGTCATCGGCCAGCCGGTGGACGAGGCGATGGTCAAGCACGAGGCGTTCCTCGAGCTGATGCAGAGCCGCGGCACGCTGGAGCCCGACGAGGACGTGCTCGAGGACGGGATCGCCTTCGCGGGCGTCTCGCGCTACCCGGCGCGGGTCAAGTGCGCGCTGCTGGGCTGGATGGCCTGGAAGGACGCGACGGCACAGGCCGTGGCGGCAACCAACAAGGAGGCGTCGTGAGCGACGTGGCAGCAGAGGCATCGCTCGACGTGACGCCGGTCCTGGAGACCCCGACCGCCGGTGACGCGCCCAAGGGCAAGGCGTCCGAGGAGGACGTCATCGAGGCGATGAAGGACGTCGTCGACCCCGAGCTCGGCATCAACGTCGTCGACCTCGGCCTGGTCTACGGCGCCCAGGTGCACGAGGACAACACCGTCACGCTGGACATGACGCTGACGTCCGCGGCCTGTCCGCTGACGGACGTCATCGAGGACCAGACCCACTCCGCCCTCGGCCCGCTGGTTGAGGACGTGCGCATCAACTGGGTCTGGATGCCGCCGTGGGGGCCGGACAAGATCACCGACGACGGCCGCGACCAGCTGCGGGCGCTCGGCTTCAACGTCTAGGGCCGGCGTGCCCGACGCCGACCTGCTGCTCGGCCCGGTCCTGCGCTACGCCGACCGCACGACGGCCTGCGTCTGGGTGGAGACCTCGGCGCCGGGCCAGGTCACCGTCCACGGCACGAGCAGCCGCACCTTCGAGGTCGAGGGCCACCACTACGGCTACGTCGTGGTTTCGGACCTCGAGCCGGGTACCGACGTGCCGTACGACGTCCGCCTGGACGAGCGGGTGGTGTGGCCCGCTCCGGACGACGAGCGGCCGGCACCGCGGCTGCGCACGACGGGCTCCGACGACGAGCTGCACCTGGTCTTCGGCTCCTGCCGCACGGACCGGCCGCACACCGAGCCGTGGACGCTGACAGTCGACGAGCACCCGGACGGCGTCGGCGTCGACGCGCTGCACGCCCTGTCGGTCCAGCTGCAGGGGACGCGCCAGCTGCCCGACCTGCTGCTGATGCTCGGCGATCAGGTGTACGCGGACGAGGGGCTGTCGCCGCGCGTGCGCGAGCGGCAGGTCGAGCGGCGCGGCGCGGACAGCGAGCCGCGCGAGGAGGTCGCCGACTTCGAGGAGTACACGTGGCTGTACCGCGACTCCTGGTCGGACCCGGAGGTGCGCTGGCTGCTGTCAACGGTGCCGTCGGCGATGATCTTCGACGACCACGACGTGCGCGACGACTGGAACACCTCCGCCGCGTGGCGTGAGCAGATGCGCGAGATCCCCTGGTGGCGCGAGCGCGTCGTCGGCGCGTACATGTCGTACTGGATCTACCAGCACATCGGGAACCTGCGCCCCGAGCGGCTGCGCGAGCAGGGCGTCTACGACGACGTCTGCCGCGAGGGCGGGCCGGCGCTGCGGCGGTACGCCGAGACGGCCGACGAGGAGGTGGACGGCGGCGAGCTGGTGCGCTGGAGCTACGGGCGTGACCTCGGGGTCGCCCGGCTCGTCGTCATCGACACGCGGTCCGGCCGCGTCCTCGACGAGCAGAACCGGGCGATGCTCAGCGACGACGAGTGGGAGCTCGTGGAGGGGTTCCTGCGCGGCGACGTCGAGCACCTGGTCGTGGCGAGCAGCCTGCCGCTCGCGCTGGAGCGGTCGCTGCACGACCTCGAGCGGTGGGACGACGCGCTGGCCGGCGGGGCGTGGGGACGGCGCTTCACCCGGCTGGGCGAGCGCATCCGCCAGGGCGCGGACCTCGAGCACTGGGCGGCGTTCCCGGAGAGCTTCGCCCGGCTGACTCGGCGGCTCGGCGAGGTCGCGGCCGGACGGCACGGCTCGCCGCCGTCGACCGTCCTCGTGCTGTCCGGCGACGTGCACCACTCGTACGTCGCGCCGCTGCGCTACCCCGAAGTGGACACCCGCAGCGCGGTCGTGCAGGTCGTCAGCTCACCGCTGCGCAACGCCGTCCCGGCCAAGGTGCAGCGCGGTTTCCGCTTCGCCGCCAGCCGCACCGGCACGGCTGTCGGCAGGCTGCTCGCGAAGTCCGTGCGGCTGCCCGAGCCGGACGTCGACTGGCAGCTGAGCACGGGTCCGCTCGTCGGCAACGGGCTGGGCGAGCTGCGGCTGCGACGCGGTGCTGCCCGGCTGAGCCTGCAGCGGGCCTACCGGCGCGGCGGGAAGAGTGCGTTGCGCGAGGTGCACGCGGAGGACCTGCGTCAGACGGTGCCCGAGAACGTGTTGCACGCGGACGGCTTGCCGCTCTTGTAGCCGGTGGTGAACCACTTCTGCCGCTGGGCTGCGGAGCCGTGCGTCCAGGACTCCGGATCCACGCGTCCCGCGGACTTCTCCTGGATCCGGTCGTCGCCCACGGCCGCCGCAGCCGACAGCCCCTCCGCGACGTCGGTGTCGTCGAACGTCACGAAGCCCTCCCGCTGCGCGTTCGCGGCCCACGTGCCGGCGTAGCAGTCGGCCTGCAGCTCGAGCCGGGTCGACGCCCCCTGCGGACCGGTCTGCTCCCGGAGCTGCCGTGCGCGCTCGCTCTGGCCGGTCAAGTTCTGGATGTGGTGGCCGTACTCGTGCGCCAGGACGTACGCCTGCGCGAAGTCGCCGCCCTTCGCCCCGTACGTCGTCCGCAGCTCCTCGAAGAAGCCGAGGTCGAGGAAGATGCCCTGGTCGGGCGGGCAGTAGAAGGGGCCGACGGCCGAGCTGGCCTGGCCGCAGCCGGTCGAGGTGCCGCCGGTGAACAGCTGCGTCCGCGCGGGCTGGAAGTCGCGCACGGCGGAAGCCCAGTACGTCTTGAGGCTGTTCTCGATCGCGACGATGCGGCAGCCCTCGTCCTGGTCCGCGTCGGCACCGGTCCGGCACCGCTGCGCCACGTCGCTCGTCGACTCCACGCCGTCCTGTGGCGCCGTCGTACCACCGCCGGTGAAGGTGCCGGGATCCACGCCCAGGACCAGCGCGAGGATCACGCCGACGATGCCGAGCCCGCCGCCGCCGAGCGCGAGCCCAGGGCCCCGGCGGCCGCGCTGGTCGCTGATCCGGGAGGTGTCCAGGCGCGCGTTGTCGTCGAAGTCCACAGGGTCGGCGTACCCTTTCCTCATGAGGACGACGCCCTGACCGGTTGGTGACCGCTCCCACCCGTCCGTCGTCGTAGAGGAAACCATGATCACCGTTCAGGACGTCGAGCTCCGCGCTGGGGCGCGACTGCTGCTCGACCACGTGACCTTCCGCGTCCAGCCGGGCGACCGGATCGGGCTCGTCGGGCGCAACGGCGCCGGCAAGACCACGCTCACCAGGACGCTCGCGAAGGAGACCCTGCCGGCCGGCGGCACCATCACGCACACCGGCGAGGTCGGCTACCTGCCGCAGGACCCGCGGACCGGCGACCTCGACACGCTCGGGCGCGACCGGGTGCTGTCCGCGCGCGGGCTGGACGAGGTGCTCCGCACGCTGGAGAAGCTGCAGGTCGAGCTGGGCGAGCGGCCGGACGACGAGGACCTGCTCCGGCGGTACGGCAACCTGGAGGAGAGGTTCAGCAACCTGGGCGGGTACTCCGCCGAGTCCGAGGCGGCGCGTATCTGCTCGAACCTCGGCCTGCCGGAGCGGGCGCTGCAGCAGCCGATCGGCACCCTGTCCGGAGGTCAGCGACGTCGCATCGAGCTGGCCCGGATCCTGTTCTCGGACGCCACGACGCTGCTGCTGGACGAGCCCACGAACCACCTGGACGCCGACTCCATCACCTGGCTGCGCGGCTTCCTGCAGAAGCACCAGGGCGGCCTGGTCGTCATCAGCCACGACGTCGAGCTGCTCGACGCGGTGGTGAACAAGGTGTTCCACCTCGACGCGAACCGGGCGGAGCTGGACCAGTACAACGTCGGCTGGAAGACCTACCTCAAGCAGCGGGAGACCGACGAGAAGCGCCGCAAGCGCGAGCGCGCCAACGCCGAGAAGACGGCGGGCGTGCTCAACGCGCAGGCCGAGAAGATGCGCGCGAAGGCCACCAAGGCCAAGGCGGCGCAGGGCATGTTCAAGCGGGCAGAGAAGCTGCTGGCCGGGCTGGAGGGGGAGCGGACCCAGGATCGCGTGGCCAAGCTGCGCTTCCCGGAGCCGGCGCCGTGCGGCAAGACGCCGCTGACCGCCAAGGAGCTGTCCACGTCGTACGGCTCGCTCGAGATCTTCACCGACGTGGACCTCGCGATCGACCGGGGTGCGCGCGTGGTTGTCCTGGGGCTCAACGGAGCGGGCAAGACGACGCTGCTGCGCATCCTGGCCGGCGTGGAGCTGCCCGACACGGGGGACGTGCTGCCCGGCCACGGCCTGCGGCTCGGCTACTACGCGCAGGAGCACGACACGATCGACACCGACCGGACCGTGCTCGAGAACATGCGCTCGTCCAGCCCCGACCTCATGGAGCCGGAGGCGCGCCGGGTGCTCGGCTCGTTCCTGTTCAGCGGCGACGTCGTGCACCAGCCGGCCGGCACCCTGTCCGGCGGCGAGAAGACGCGCCTCGCGCTCGCGACGCTCGTCGTGAGCGGGGCGAACGTGCTGCTGCTCGACGAGCCGACGAACAACCTCGATCCGGCCAGTCGCGAGGAGGTCCTCGGCGCGCTGGCGACGTACCAGGGGTCCGTCGTGCTCGTGACCCACGACGAGGGGGCCGTGACCGCGCTGTCACCGGACAAGGTGCTGCTGCTGCCCGACGGCGTCGAGGACAACTGGAGCGACGACTTCGCCGACCTGGTCGCACTCGCGTAGATCGGGGCGGTTGCCCGGCGATCACCGGGGAAACGACAGGCCAAGGACGAACCCAGACGCGGAGGGCACGACGTGGCAGAGCTCAAGAAGGGCAGCCGGGTGACCGGCGGCGACCGCGACAAGCTGGCGGCCGACCTGAAGAAGAAGTACGAGGGCGGGCAGAGCATCCGCCTGCTGGCCCAGGACTCCGGGCGCTCGTACGGCTTCGTGCACCGGATCCTGAGCGAGTCGGGCGCCACCCTGCGCGGCCGCGGCGGGGCGACCCGCAAGAAGGCGTCCTAGCCGCCGCCCCGGATCGCGCACCTGCGGGCGGGAATGCGAGGCTGAGCGTCCGCACTCGAAGGAGCTCTCGGTGGACCTCATGCTCAGCCCGGACCAGGAGGCCGTCCGCAAGGCGGTCAAGACGTGGGTGGACGACGTCGTCGTGCCGCGCTCCCTGCCGAACGACCGGGAGGAGCGCTTCCCGCAGGAGGCGCTGGACGGCCTCAAGCAGACCGGCTTCATCGGGATGTCGATCCCGGAGGCGTACGGCGGCGGCGGCGCCGACCCGATGTCGTACGTGCTCATGATCGAGGAGCTCGGCCGCGGCGACGCCAACGTGCGGTCCATCGTCAGCGTGCACCTGGGCCTCGTGGCCGGCGTGCTGCAGCGGATGGGCACCGAGGAGCAGAAGTCGCGCTGGCTGCCCCAGATGGCCACCGGCGAGGTGCTCGCCTGCTTCGGCCTCACCGAGCCCGACCACGGCAGCGACGCCGGGAACCTCACCGGCACGGCCGTGAAGCAGGCGGACGGCAGCTACAAGATCAACGCCCGCAAGATCTTCATCACCAACGGCACGATCGCTGGCCTCGCGCTGATCATGGCGCGCACCGGCGGGGCGGGCAGCCGCGGCGTCAGCGCGTTCCTCGTGCCGACGGACACTCCGGGCTTCACCGCCAACCAGATCCACGGCAAGCTCGGGCTGCGCAGCTGCGACACGGCAGAGCTGGTCCTCGAGGACGTCGTCGTGGGGGAGGACGCGCTGCTGGGCGGCGTCGAGGGCACCGGCATCAAGGCGGCGCTGTCCGCCCTCAACGACGGCCGGATGTCGATCTCCGCCTCGTGCACGGGCATCATGCAGGCGTGCCTTGACTCCATGGTCGAGTACACGACGCAGCGCGAGCAGTTCGGCAAGAAGATCGCCGGGCACCAGCTCGTGCAGGAGCTGCTCGCCGACACCGCCGTTCAGCTCGACGCCGCACGGCTCATGACCTGGCGGGTGGCCGACCTCAAGACGCGGAGCGAGGACTACTCGCTGGCGGCGTCGAAGGCCAAGCTGTTCACGACCGAGGCGTCCGTGGTCGCGGCCAACAACTGCGTGCAGGCCTACGGCGGCTACGGCTACGTCGACGAGTACCCGGCCGGGAAGTACCTGCGTGACGCGCGGGTTACGACGTTGTACGAAGGCACCAGTCAGGTGCAGAAGCTCATCATCGGACGGGCCCTGACCGGGATCAACGCCTTCTGACCTGACCGGAGGCGCGGATGGCAGGCGGTCCGCACCCCTGGGCGCAGATGCGCTCGTTCACCCGTGACGCGTCGGTCAAGGACACCAAGCTCGCGCCCGGCACGATCCGGCGCATCGTCCGCTTCGCCGCACCGTACAAGCGCCAGCTCATCGCCTTCCTCGTCGTCATCGTCATCGACGCCGTGGTGGCCATCGCGCCGCCGCTCGTGCTCGCGAAGATCATCGACGACGGCATCGGGAAGAACCCGCCTTCCACCGGCCGTCCGGGGCTCGTCCTGGCGCTCGCGCTGTTCGTCGCCGGGCTGTCGCTGTTCGACGCCGTCCTGTCGCTGGTCAACCGGTACTACTCCGCGCGCATCGGCGAGGGGCTCATCTACGACCTGCGCTCACAGGTCTACGCACACGTTCAGCGGATGCCGATCGCGTTCTTCACCCGCACCCAGACGGGTGCGCTGATCAGCCGGCTCAACAACGACGTGCTCGGCGCGCAGCAGGCCTTCACCGGCACGCTGTCCAACGTCGTCAGCAACGCGATCGGCGTCGTGCTGACGCTGACGGTGATGTTCCTGCTGTCCTGGCAGATCACCCTGCTGTCGCTGGTGCTGCTGCCGGTGTTCATCATCCCGGCGAAGCTGGTCGGCCGGAAGCTGCAGGAGCTGACCCGCGAGTCGTACGCGCTCAACGCCGAGATGAACAACTCCATGACCGAGCGCTTCAACGTCTCCGGCGCGCTGCTCGTCAAGCTGTTCGGCCGCCCGGAGCAGGAGGAGCAGGCGTTCCGCGACAAGGCGGGGCGGGTCCGGGACATCGGCGTCACGTCGGCGATGTACGGCCGCATCTTCTTCGTGTCGCTCACCACCGTGGCCGCTCTGGCGACGGCACTCGTGTACGGCGTGGGCGGCACCTTCGCCGCCAACGGCTCGCTGCGCGTCGGCACCGTCGTCGCCCTGGCCGGACTGCTGACCCGGCTGTACGGGCCGCTCACCGCGCTGTCGAACGTCCGGGTCGACGTGATGACCGCGCTGGTGTCGTTCGAGCGCGTCTTCGAGGTGCTCGACCTCGAGCCGATGGTGGCCGACAAGCCCGGTGCCGTAGCGCTGCCGCCGGGCGTGCCGTCGCTGGAGTTCCGCGACGTGCACTTCCGCTACCCGCAGGCGGACGAGGTGTCGCTGGCGTCGCTCGAGTCCGTCGCGGTGCTCGACACCACGCCGACCTCGCCGGTGCTGAAGGGCGTCTCGTTCGTCGCCGAGCCGGGGCAGCTCGTCGCGCTGGTCGGTCCGTCCGGCGCCGGCAAGACGACCATCAGCCAGCTCGTCACGCGCATGTACGACGTGCAGTCGGGCTCGGTCCGGGTGGGCGGCCAGGATGTCCGGAACCTGACGCTCGAGTCGCTGCGCGGGACGGTCGGCGTCGTCACCCAGGACGCGCACATGTTCCACGACTCGATCCGGGCCAACCTCGCCTACGCCGCGCCCGCCGCCACCGACGACCAGCTCTGGGCGGCGCTGGACGACGCGCAGGTCGGCGCCCTGGTGCGCGCTCTGCCCGACGGGCTCGACACC
>JAODNS010000219.1 GCA_025465145.1 Frankiales bacterium | reverse complement strand
CCTGTCCTCCGAGGTCGCTCGCGGCCTCGCCTCTGAACGACAAGCCGAGGCGGCCGCCGCATCCCGCGCCGCACGGCTCGTCTCCGCCCGGCGCTGGCAGCGTCGTGCCGAGGTCGCGTCGCATCGTGCGCGTCTGGCCCGGCTCGCCGTCCAGTAGTCCTTCTCACCCGGCAGCCCCGGCACCTCGACAGGTGCCGGGGCTGCCGGCTGTCTAGGGTTGCTGCGTGCCACTCCCGTCCCGCGACCACGCTGCCGCGCCTGTGGTCCCCGGCAGCGACGGGTACCTGCGCGACCGCGCGCTCGACGTCCTGCTCGACCCCGACCTGAGCCACGTCGTCGCGCTCGTGGCGTGGCTGGAGAAGGGCCTGGTCCACGTCGCCGACGCGCGCGGGCACGTCGCCCTTGCGGGCGACGGCAGCGCCACCGTCCTCGCCGGCCGGGACCCGGTCGCCGACCAGGAGCCGCTGTCGGACAGCGGGTACCCGTTCGCCGCCGCGCGCCTGCAGAACCTCTTCCGCGACAGCCGCGCCCCCGACCTCGCCGTCGTGCACGCGGGCACGCACCACTGGCCCGAGCGCGGCGGCCACCTCGGCGAGCACGGCTCGCTCAACGCGCTGCAGTCCCGCGCGCCGCTCGTCCTGTCCGGCCCGGGCGTGCAGCTGTCCGGGGTCGTCGACGAGGTCGCGCGGACGATCGACGTCGGCACGACGCTGACCTTCCTGTCCGGCGGCGGCTGCGACGGCATGGAGGGCCGGCCGATCCGGGCCGTGCAGCCCGCCGCGCGGTACGTCGTCGGCCTGCTCTGGGACGGCGCGCAGTGCGCCGACCTGCTCGAGCTCACCGAGGCCGGCGAGCTGCCGAACGTCGCCCGGCTGCTCGCCCGGGGCTGCGCGTTCCGCGGCGGCGCGATCGCGGAGTTCCCGAGCGTCACGCTGGTCAACCACACCAGCGCGCTGACCGGCGTCGGCCCGGGTACGCACGGCATCGTCAACAACGCCTTCTACGACAGGGCAACCGGCGAGCAGGTGGTGCCCAACGCGTCCGCGAACTGGCACCGGTCGATGGACTGGCTGCGCCCCGGCGTGCGCACCGTCTTCGAGCGTCTGCCGGCCGACGTCCGCTCCGCCTGCGTGAACGAGCCGTGCGACGTCGGCGCGACGTACTCGACGTTCGCGCTCATCCGCGAGACCGGCAAGGCGGGAACTGGGACGCTGTCGGACTGGCTGCCGTCGCCGGAAGGCGACCCGTACGCGACGCACGAGCACGTGCAGGCCGACAGCGACTACGCCTGGGCCACCCAGGTGGACGCGGCCGGGCTGGACCAGGTGCTCGGGCTGTGGCGCGAGGACGAGCCGCCGCGGCTCACCTGGTGGAACACCACGCTCACCGACTCAGGGCACCACGCCGGCGGGCCGAGGTCGGACATCGCGCGCTCGGCCATGCGCGACGCGGACCGCCGGCTCGGCGCGTGGCTGGACCTGGTCGAGGAGCGCGGTCTGCTCGACGACACCCTCGTGCTGCTGACGGCGGACCACGGCATGGAGGGCGCCGACCCGGCGGTGACCGGCGACTGGGACGACGCGCTCACCGCGGCGGGTGTGCCGTTCCGGGACGAGGCGTACGGCTTCCTCTACCTCGGCAACGACGTGGTCGACGAGGCGTAGCGCCCCCCGACTAGTGCTGCGGGACGTCGACCCGCACGTCCTGCAGGACGAGGGCGCCGGGCGTCCGGCTGCCGTGGCCACCGAACATGTCGGCGACCGGGCTGACCGTCAGGAACAGCTTCTTGCCCGCGGGCACGTCCACGGCCACCGACGGCAGCTTGATCGTGAGCCGCTGGCCGACGACGGGGAGCAGGCTCTGGAACGGCAGCGTGTTGTTCTGGACGATCTGCGCGTCCGCCGGGGTCGTGCCGACGCTGAGGGCGAAGAAGGCGCGGGTGTCGACACCGGCGGCGGTGACCGTTGCGGTGAGGGTGGGCGAGCCGGCGACCTTCAGCGGACCGGCTGCCCCGAGGTCCCAGGCGATCGGAGCGCCCGCAGCGGTGGTCGTCGCGACGGTCGGCAGCGTGTACGAGGTGGTCGGCTTGACCGAGTCGACGATGGAGCAGCCACCGTCAGCGGTCGCGAGGTGGTAGCGCCCGAAGCCGGTCAGACCGGTGTCCTGGCCGAGCAGGTTGAGCTTCATGAAGCGCAGCGCGACGTCGCTGAAGCTGCCGGTGCCGCCGTTGACGACCTTCGAGCACGGGTCGCCCGCGACGCCGAAACCGGCCGGGAGCGCGCTCGGCAGCACGTGTCCGCCGTTGTAGCCGATGAACAGGCTCTTGGCGCGCGCCTCGGGCGTCAGCGCCTTGTCGTAGTTCTGCAGCCCCTGGTCGAGCGGGAACAGGTTGTCCGTGATGCCCTGGCCGAACGCGACCGGGATGTCCAGGCGGCGGCCCTGCGCGACGTGGTACGCGGGGCCGTTGTCCTTGAAGAACTCCGCCATCTCGGCCGGCCACTGGCCGGTGGCCGCACCCTGTGCGAAGCCCTGGTGGACCGTGGTCGTGTGCGCGTTGGCGCCGGCGGCGTACAGCGCGGACACCCAGGCGGTGCGGACGACGTCGCGGGGCGCGAGGCTCTCGCCGAGGTCGAACCAGGTGATCTCAGGGGCGAGCGCGTCGAAGCGCGTCTTGCCGCTCTCCATCAGCTCGGTGAAGGCGCCGACGAACTGGTACCCGCCGCCGTACGACCCGCCGATCGCGCCGACCCGCGGGTCGCGCGGGTCGACCGTCTCAGTGGTCGTCGTCGTGTCGGGGGTGCCGCCCTTGTTCTTCTTGCCCTTGCCGGGGATGCCCGGGACGGTCGTCGTCGTGGTCACGGTGTCGTGCAGCACCCAGTCCTGGGCGGCGACGACGTCGACCATCCTCTTCGTGTCCTGGCCCTCGAAGGCCGGGTCCTCGACGTGCGCCTTGCCGCCGCTCTCGCCGAACCCGCGCTGGTCGAACGACAGCACGCCGATGCCGGCGTCGAGCCACTTCGTGAACGACGAGGCGGTCGTCGTGCGGCTGCCGCCCCAGCCGTGGCTGTGCAGCACGACCGGCACCTGGTTGTCCGGAGCCGCCGTCGCCGGCTTGAACAGCGTGTAGCAGATCTTGACCGGACCGGCCTCGAGCGTGTCGGTCTCGGGAACGCTGTCGACGCAGCCGTTGATCGTCGTGGGCGCGGCGGCGGCGCTGCTCGGGACGGCGAAGGCGCCGGCCACCAGGGCCGCGCTGACGACGAGGGCGAGTCGAGGAGTAGGCATGCAGCGCAGGTTCGACGAGCGGCGTCGGGTTCCTGCTGGATGTCCGCGGAAGTCTCCGCACGCTGCGCGGCCGCTCGAGCGGCCTTCCGGTCAGCCGGATGCGGCGTCGAGCGGGTCGAGCCGGCGCTGGGCGGCGCTGGCGTACCCGCGCAGCCGCAGGGCTGCCTCGCGGGCGTCGGACGCCTCCTGCCGCCGGTCGGCGGCGCACGGGTCGCCCGCACGGTCGGCGAGGTAGTCGAGCCCGGCCGCGTCGTCCTCCAGGGCGCGGATCGCTGACCACAGCGCCCGCACGGCGTCCCCGTTCGTGGCCAGCGCCAGCGCCACCGCCGTGAACCGGTGCCCCTCGGCGCAGGCGCCGGACCCGTCGTCCGCGGACCGCAGCACCCCGGTGCAGCAGGGCAGCGGAGGTCGTGCGCCACGGGGGGGGGGGGGGGGGGGGGG
>JAODNS010000163.1 GCA_025465145.1 Frankiales bacterium | reverse complement strand
GGTCCTCGAGCTGCTGCGCGGCCTGCCGGTCGCCGCCGGCGCCGCCCCGTACGAGATGACCACGCCGACGGGTGCCGCGCTGCTCGCGACCGTGGTGCAGGAGTGGGGCGAGCTGCCGGCGATGACGGTGACCCGCACGGGCGTCGGCGCCGGCGGGCGCGACCCGGCGGAGGTGGCCAACGTGCTGCGGCTCGTCGTCGGCGAGCGGGCCTCGACGCCGTCGACCGCGCTGCTGCTCGAGACCAACGTGGACGACCTCGACCCCCGGCTGTGGCCGGCCGTGCTGCAGCGGCTGCTCGACGTGGGCGCGAGCGACGCCTGGCTGACGCCGGTGCTCATGAAGAAGGGCCGGCCCGCCCACACGCTCTCCGTGCTGTGCACGGACGCGGCGGCGGACGCGTGCCGCCGGGTGGTCTTCAGGGAGACGTCGACCATCGGGCTGCGGGAGCAGCGGGTGGGCAAGGTGGCCCTGCAGCGCACGGAGTCGGCCGTCGACGTGGACGGGCACCGGATCCGCGTGAAGGTCGCCGTGCACGAGGGCCGGGTCGTCAACGCCAACCCGGAGTACGAGGACGTCGCCGCGGCTGCTGCAGCGCTGGGCCGTCCCGTCCGGGACGTGCTGCTCGAGGCTCAGACGCGGACGAAGAACGCCAGCACGCCGGCCTGACGCGCGAGCGGCACAGCAACGACGTCGAACGTCTGCAGGTCGTCCTCGACCGTGCGCAGCCGGACCAGCCCGCGGGCGAGGCCGCCGGTCGCGAGGGCGCGCAGCGGCGGCAGCGTCCGCTCCTGCTCGCGGTCGGGCGCCGCGCCCGACGTGAAGTCCACGGCCGAGATGAGGTCGCAGAACAGCGCGCCCAGCGCCCGTGCGTCCAGCCCCAGCTCGGTGGCAGCGGCGGCGCTCGCCGCCGAGACCCGCGCGTCGCGGTCGAGGAGCAGGCAGCACTCCGCGGAGCTGCGTACGGCAGTGGCCCAGTCGCCGCCGGCCTGGTCCAGGTGCAGCATCCGCAGCAGGGGCGGCGCCGGGGCCGGATCGGCGAGGCGGTGCAGCGGGAGCAGCAGCCGGGAGCCCACGTCGTTCACGCCCGTGCCTCCACGAGCTGGCGCAGCCCCTCCACGAGCGGGCGGCTGCGCCAGCCCAGCTCTGCCTCCGCCTTCTTGCCGGTCGCCCAGAAGGTCACGCCTGCGGACGAGCTCAGCACCTCCCGAAGGTTCGGCGGGAACCCGAGCGCGGGGCCGACGAACCGGCCGAACGGCGCGGCCAGCCGGACCAGGGCGGTCGGCAGCGCGACCCGAGGCGGCCGGCGACCGGCGACCTCGCCCAGCCGGGACACGAGTTCGCGTACCCGTACCGGGTCGCCGGCCAGCACGTACGCCTCGCCGGGAACGCCCTCGTCCAGCGCGAGCAGCACGCCGGCGGCCACGTCGTCGCGGTGGACCGGCGTGACGCCCATGTCCCCGAACGGCAGCGCCGGCAGCTTCCCGTCCAGGAACTGGTCGAGCAGCTGCCCGAACGTGCTCGCGTCGCCCGCCCCGTAGACCACACCGGGTTGAACGATCACCAGTGGCAGTCCTCGCGCTGCCAGCTCGCGGGCCCGGCGGTGCGCGAGGACCTTCGTCTCCTCGTAGACGGACGTGTACGAGGCCGGCTCCGGCCGCACCCACTGCTCGTCGGCGACCTCCCCGTGGGTGTCGCCGAAGACCGCCACGGTCGAGATGTAGACGGCCTTGCGGACGCCGGCGGACAGCGCGGCGCCGAGAACGCGCTCGGTGCCGCAGACGTTCGCGTCGACGATCGCCGGGCGGCGCGCCTCCGGCACGCCCACCTCGTACAGCGCCGCTCCGTGCACCACCGCGTCCACCCCGCGGCACGCCTCGACGAGCGCGTCCTCGTCCGACAGGTCACCGACGAACAGCTCGCAGCCCAGCTCTGCCAGCCGCGTCGCCCTGGCCGGATCGCGCACGAGCGCGCGGACGTCGTCGCCCCGCTCCCGCAGGAGCCGGGCGACCTCGCCGCCGATGAAACCGGTGCCGCCGGTCAGGAAGATGCGCATGGCGCGGTCACAGTACGGAGGAAAACCTCCGCTGTCGTGACCCGTGCGTTATCTGACGCTGCGCCGTTCGGGTCAGCCGGTCCGGTTGGTCATCGTGTAGCGGAGCTTCTTCATCCCGTTCTCGGCCGCCGGGCTGATGCCGGTCTGCTCGAACAGCGAGCCCACCCTGTCGGCGAAGACGGCCGGGTCCCAGCGGCTGCCGCCGTTCTCGATGACCGCCTCACTGGCGAACGGCCGGTACAGCTCGACCGTGTCGCCCTGCACGCCGAACACCTTGCCGCTGATGTGCGCGCTCGCGTCGCTGCACAGGAAGGCGACGAACGGCGCCACGTTGTCCGGGTGCCAGAAGTCGAAGCCCTCGTCCGTCGTCTCGATGCTCCCGTACGCGCCTTCGGTCATCCGCGTGCGCGCGGCCGGGCAGATCGCGTTGACGGTGATGCCGTGCTTCCAGGACTCCTGCGCCACGATCTGGGCGAACGCCGCGATGCCCGCCTTGGCCGCGCCGTAGTTGCTCTGCCCGAAGTTGCCGAGGATGCCGCTGGTGCTGGCGGTGCAGACGACCCGGCCGGGCTGGCCGAGCTCGCGCCAGTGGTTGATCGCCACGTGCGTCGGCGCGTAGTGCCCGCGCAGGTGCACCTTGATGACCGCGTCCCACTCCTCGGGCGTCATCTTCGCGAGGGTCCGGTCGCGCAGGATGCCGGCGTTGTTGACCAGCGCGTCCAGGCGACCGAACTCCTCGACGGCGGTACGGACGATCGCCTGCGCGTTCTCGACCTCGGAGCAGTCGCCGAGGGCGACGACGGCCGCGCCGCCCGCGGCGGTGATCTCGTCGGCGACGGCCTGACCCGCCTCGCCGTCCACCTCGCCGACGACGACGCTCGCGCCCTGCGCCGCCAGCTCGAGCGCCTCACCACGCCCGATGCCGCGCCCTGCCCCGGTGACGATCGCGACCTTGCCGTCCAGAAGTCCCATGCGCGGAAACCTATCCAGGGGCACGGCGGCATCACGTTCCGCCCCCGTTACGCCGGGGTGCAACGGGGCAGGAGTGGTCCGAGCTGTCTGTGGCTCGCGTACGAGAGGAACCCTGGCCATGACCCCGCCCGTGGCGACCGCCCCCCAGCTCCGCACCCTGCTGTCCGACGCGTTCGCGGACGCGCTCCAGGACGACGGGCTGACCGCGCTGTACGGAGCGCAGCCGGCGGACCGGCGCGACCGGTTCCTCACGCTGCTCGCGATCTACGACCTGCACACGGCTCCGCTCGAGCAGCTCGGCGAGACCGTCCGGCACCAGGGCCACCCCGTCGTCGCGGACCTGAAGAGCCGGCTCGAGACCGAGTGGTTGACCGAGCTGGACGCGGCGTGGGAGCAGGCCGGTCGGCTGGCCGAGGCCGACGACCCGGACAGGGTCGTGCAGGCGATGCGCAGCGTGGCCGCGAAGGACCGGCTGCCTGCGGCGTACCGCTGGCTGGCGAAGGACGCGACGTGGGACGAGCTGGTCGAGTTCCTCATGCTCGAGGGCGGACCGGACGGCGGCTTCGATGACCTCGTCGCCGTCTGCCAGGTCGGCCTGTCCGGCAGCGCGAAGCTGGAGCTCGGCAAGAACTACTGGGACGAGATGGGCAACGGCAACCCGGACGCCGTGCACACCGTGCTGCACCAGAAGATGGCCACCGCCATCGGCATGGGGCACCCGCCGCGCGAGGACATGCCGGTCGAGGCGCTGGAACGCGCGGCGCTCGGCGGGCTGCTCGCGACCAACCGGTGGCTGCAGCCGGAGATGCTCGGCGCACTCGGGCTGCTCGAGCTGCAGGCCGGTCCCCGTTGCCGCCTGGTGCTGCAGGCGTTCGACCGCCTCGGCGCGCCGGGGGCGGCGTACCCGTTCTACGTCGAGCACGCCGAGGTCGACCCCGTCCACGGCAAGGACTGGATGGACAAGGCCGTGGTGCCGACCGTGACCGAGCGGCCGGAGTGGGGTCCGCGGATCGTCAAGGGCGCGTGGTGGCGCTCGACGGTCAACCTCGCCTTCTTCGAGGCGCTCCGGGTGGAGCTGCTGGAGGCACGCGCCGCCTAGGGTGCGCCGTATGCACCGCGTGACCAGCGAGGTCGGTCCCCTCCGCACGGTGCTCCTGCACCGGCCGGGTGCGGAGCTGCAGCGGCTCACCCCGCGCAACAACGCCGACCTGTTGTTCGACGGGCTGCCGTGGGTCGCCCGCGCGCAGGAGGAGCACGACGCCTTCGCGCAGGCGCTTCGGGACCGCGGCGTCGAGGTGCTGTACCTGTCCGAGCTGCTCGCGGAGGCGCTCGAGGACGCCGACGCGCGCGCCGAGGTCGTGCACGCGGTCGTCGCGCCGACGGTGGTCGGGCCGTCGCTGGCGGCAGTCCTGCGGCAGATGCTGCTCGGCCTGCCCAGCGACGAGCTGGCGCGGATCGTCGCCGCCGGGCTGACGCACGAGGAGCTGCCGCACACCGGACCGGAGGGCGTCGTGGCGCGGATGGCAGGCCGCGGCGAGTTCGTCGTACGCCCCCTCCCGAACCTGCTGTTCACCCGCGACTCGTCGGTGTGGGTGGACGACCACGTCGCGATCACCGCCCCGTCCATGCCGGCGCGCACCCGCGAGGTGTCGCTGACCGGGGCGGTCTACCGGCACCACCCGCGCTTCGCGGGCACGCCACTGCTCTACGGCGGCAGCCGCGAGGAGGCCTGGTTCGAGGGCGGCGACGTCCTGCTGCTCGCCCCCGGCGTCATCGCAGTGGGCGTCGGCCAGCGCACGACGCCCGCGGGCGTGGAGGCGTTCGCACTGCGCGGCTTCTCCGCCGGGGTCGCGCACACGGTGCTCGCGGTGCCCATCGCCCAGGAGCGGGCCACGATGCACCTGGACACCGTCTGCACGATGGTCGACCGCGACGCGGTGGTCATGTTCCCGGCGGTGGCCGACACCCTCGCCGCCTACACCGTGACGACCGCCGACGGCGAGGGGCTGCACGTGGCCGACCCGCGGCCGTTCCTCGAGGCCGCCGCGGACGCGATGGGCATCGACCGGCTACGCGTCATCGACACCGGCCTGGACCCGGTCACCGCGGAGCGGGAGCAGTGGGACGACGGCAACAACACGCTCGCCCTCGCGCCCGGGCTGGTCGTCGCGTACGAGCGCAACACCGAGACCAACGACCGGCTCGAGAAGGCCGGCGTCGAGGTGGTCCGGATCGCGGGCAGCGAGCTGGGCAGCGGCCGCGGCGGTCCGCGCTGCATGAGCTGCCCGATCCTTCGGGACAGCCTCTAGCGCAGCGTGAGCTGGCGGCTCATCAGGCCGGCGCGGGCGCGCCGCTCGTCGGTCGTGAGCGGCCGGGGCGCGGCGAGCTCGGTATCCAGCCGCGCCCGCAGCGCGGCGACCGGCTCCTCCAGCGCCTCGGCCTCGCGGTCGCCCGGCAGGTCCCACACCGGCACGAGCAGCCCGTGCGCGCGGAACGAGCCGACGTACCGGGTGTCCGGCCCGATGCCCAGCCCGCCGCTGACCGACAGCCGGGCGAGCGCGTCCAGTGCCGGCTCCTCGTCCTCGGGCAGCACCCAGCGCAGGTGCGTTCGCTCGCGCATGCGGCACCAGTACGCGGACGGGACGGCCCGCAGCCGTACGGTCGGCACGACCGTGGCGTTCGCGCGCTCCATCGACGCCGCCACCTCGCTGCCCTCCTGGACGGCGCCCTCGACCCAGTAGTCGAACCCGTGGTGCACCGTGACCTGGATCGGGTCGTCGGACAGCAGGTCCTGCAGCCGCGGACCCGGGCCAGGCAGACCCACCGGTTGCACCGGCGTACCGGGCTCGGCCTCGAGCGCCTGCTCCAGCGCCCAGCCGAGGTCGCGGCTGACATCGCCGGAGCGGGCGGCGACCTGCAGCCCGAGGAACACCCGGCCGTCCGCGCGCACCATCGCCGGCCAGGCCAGCGGCAGCACAGTCGACAGCGTCACCTCGCGGTCGCTGTCCCGCAGGGTCAGCGGCGCGGTGGCGGCCGGCACGACCTCGCGCAGCGCGACCCACTCGGTCTCGTCCACGCGCCCCGCGAACGGCCGGGTCACGAGCCGGCGGTCGTCGCGGTCGGTCGGGCGGGGACGACTCTTGCGACGGCTGCTGATCGGAGGCTCCCGGTGCTCGTACGGAGCCTCGACCCTAGTTGCGCCGTCAGGCCTCCTGGCGCTCCTCGTCCCGCTGCGCGGCCGTGGCCACCACCACCGGTACGTCGGCCCACACGACGGCCTCCTCGGCGTCGAACGCGCTGCCCCACGACGTCGTCAGCATCGCCACGATCGCGAGCCCGCGGCCGCCCTCCGCGTCGGCGCTGCCGCGCACCGGAAGGCGCGCCTCGTGCCGGAGCGGGCCGCGCCCGCCGTCGCGGACCTCGATCCGGACGGCCTGCCCGCTGATCTCCCAGCGGACCTCGACGCCGCCGCCGTCGAGCGGGCGGCCGTGCCGGACGGCGTTGCCCACGAGCTCGGACAGGACCAGCGCGGTGTCGTCGATCGTCACGGGGTTCATGCCGCGGGCGCGGAGCTCGTCGACGCAGCGGTGCCGGACGAGCGACACGCTGGTGGGGGCGTGCGGCACGAGCAGGCTCCTCATCCCCGCTCCTCCTCCCGCTCCAGGTGGCAGACGTCCGCGTCCGTGATGCCCCGTCCTGCGGGTCCTGAACGTGGTCTACGGCACCTGGAGCGGCAGCCGCACCTCGATCACGGTCCCGCCACCCGCGCGCCGCCGCGCGCACACCCGCCCGTCCTGCGCCTCGAGGTACCGCCGGACGATCCACAGCCCCAGCCCCGAGCCGGTGGCCCTGGTCCGCTGGCTGCGCTCGGTCCGGACGAACCGGTCGAAGACCCGCTCGAGGTCCTCCTCGGCGATCCCCATCCCCGTGTCCGCGACCTGCAGCAGCGCGTGGCCGTCGTCCCGGCCGACGGTCACGGTGATCTCCCCGCCGTCCGGCGAGTACTTCGCCGCGTTCTCCACGAGCTGCCCCAGCACCGCCTCGATGCTTGCCGCGTCGCCCAGTGCCGGCACCGGCTCCGGCGCGTCGACCACGAGCGGGTGCTCCGGCCGCGAGCCCGACATCGCCGACGCCGCCGCACGGACGGCGGACGCCAGGTCGAACGGCCGAACAGTGACCTCGAGCCCCAGCCCCGCCCGGGAGCCGAGCAGCAGCTGCTCGACCATCCCCGTCATCGTTCGCGTCCGCGACAGGATGGTCCCGACGATCTCGCGCCGCTTGCCGTCCTCGAGCACGTCCCAGTGGTTGAGCAGCGTCTCGCCGAACCCGCGCAGCACCGTCAGCGGCGTCCGCAACTCGTGGCTGGCGGTCGCGAGGAACAGGTCCTTCGCGTTCTCGAGCTCCTTCGGCCGGCTGATGTCCCGTACGTCGACCACGCGGTCCGAGGTGCCGGCGACCGGCGCCACGACGACCTCGATCCAGCGGCCGTTCGGCAGCTCGTGATCGCGCGGCACGTCGCCGTCCGGCAGCGGGAACGGCAGCTCGGCGCCGATCGCGTCCTCGGCGCGCACCCCTGTGATGGCCGTCAGCCCGCGGTTCCACACGCGCACCCGGCCGGTGCCGTCGAGCACCGCCAGTCCGTCGGCCATCGCGTCGATGACCGCGTCCTTCTCGCGCCGCTCGGCGTCGGCCCGTGCGTACGCCTCGGCCGTCCGCAGGGCAGCGCCGGCGCTGGCGGCCAGCACCTCGAGCACCTCCATCTCGTCCTGGGTCAGCGGCTCCGCCCGCAGGACGTACAGCGCACCCTCCGCGTCGGCGCGCGTCAGGGCCACCGCGAGGGGCATCGGCCCGTCCTTGTAGAGCTCCTGGCGCAGGTGGGTGAACCGCTCGGGCTCCGCCTGCAGCGATCGCCCGCCCTGCGCGACGAGGGCCTCGACCGCGCTGCCGGCGACGGGGAACTCGAGGCCGGTGACGACGTTGCGCCCGCGTCCGGCGACCGCGCGGAACCGGTCCCCCTCGCGGACGACCACGCCCACGGCGTACGCGTCGAGCAGGTCGTGGGCGCTGCCGGCGATGCGCTGGAGCAGGTCGGGCACGTCGATGACCGTGCCGAGGCCGTCGACGACCTCGACCAGCCGGGCCATGAGGGGCGAGGTCACGTACGGGCCAGCCGGGCGAGGACGCGGCGCGGCTGGTTGCTGATGACCCCGTCCACGCCGAGCTGCAGCACGAGCTCGATGTCGGCTGGCTCGTCGACCGTCCACACGTGGACGCGGTGGCCGGCAGCGTGCACCCGCTCGACGTACCGCGGATGCGCCTTGAGGACCTCGAGCGACGGACCGGCAATGCCGACGCGCGGCGGCAGCGACCCGTCCCGGTAGCGGACCGGGATGCGCTCCATGAGCAGCACGGTCGGCACCACCGGCGCCAGCACGTGCACCCGGCGCAGCGAGGTCGGGGCGAAGCTCATGACAGTGACCCGTGAGACGGAGCGGCTCATGGGGGTGGCGAGGCCGTACCGCTCGAGCAGCTCCACGAGCGCCCGCTCGACGAGGCCGCCGTAGCGGGTCGGGTGCTTGGTCTCGATGTGCAGCTGGACGGGCCGCTCGTGGTCGAGCACCAGCTGGAGGAGCCGCTCGAGGGTGAGCACCCGGCCGCGGTCCCGGTCGACCTCCTCCCAGCGCGCCTCGAGCAGCGCGTCGCCCTGCCGTGCCTTCCAGGAGGCGAAGTCCAGCTCCGCCAGCTCGGCCAGCTCCAGCGTCGACACGACGCCGCGGCCGTCGGAGGTGCGGTTCACCTTGCGGTCGTGCACGCAGACCAGCACGCCGTCGCGGGTCAGGCGCACGTCGCACTCCAGCGCGTCGGCGCCCTCGTCGATGGCCAGCTCGTACGCCGCCAGCGTGTGCTCGGCGTGGGCCGCCGACGAGCCGCGGTGGGCCACCACCTGCACCTGCTGCACGGGCTCACCTAACAGGGTCAGCCGCCGTCGCGCCGCCGTACGACCGGATCCACTCCGTTGACCACGTCGATCACCGGCTCGCCGTCGAACGCGCGGACCAGGTTCTCCTTGGCCTTCGCGACGATCCGCATCGCGGCCTGGCTGCTGGAGCCGGCCATGTGCGGCGACAGCAGGACGCCGGCGAGGTCGCGCAGCGGCGAGCCGGCTGGCAGCGGCTCGGTCTCGAAGACGTCCAGGGCGGCGCCGGCCAGCTGCCCCTGCCGGAGCGCGTGCGCCAGCGCCGCCTCGTCCACCACCGGGCCGCGCGCCCCGTTGACGAGGATCGAACCTGGCGGCATGAGGGCCAGCCGGCGGGCGTCCACCAGGTGCCTCGTCTCGGCGGCCAGCGCGACGACGAGCACGAGGACGTCGCTCGTCGCGAACAGCTCGTCCAACTCGGCGTATCCCGCCGCCGCCTCGTCGTGCCGGCTGCGCGACCAGTACCGGACCGAGCAGCCGAGTGCGCCGTACATCCCCGCCAGCGCCTGCCCGATCGACCCCATGCCGACGATGCCGACCCGACTGCCGGCCAGCTCGCGTCCGCCGAGCGTCGTCTGCGGCCACTCGCCGCGTCGCACCGCCGCGTCCGCCTCGACGGTCTTGCGCAGCAGGGCGAGCGTCGCCGACAGGCACCACTCCGCGACGCTGGTCGTGTTGGCGCCGGCGGCGTTCGCGACGGGGATCCCGGCGGCGGCGCAGGCGTCGACGTCGATGGTGTCGAAGCCGACGCTCGGCATCTGGACGAACGCGAGCCGCGGCCCGGGGGCGTGCACGTGCAGGCTGTGGCTCCAGTCCCCGAGCACCACGTCGACGGTCGGCAGCAGCGCCTCGACGGCCGCCTGCGTGCGGTCCGGCGGCACGACGATCTCCGCCCGGTCGTCGTCGAACAGCAGCGTCAGCACGTCGAGCGGCAGCGGCGGCAGCGCCAGCACCCGCCAGCTCACGTGACCACCGGCAGCCCGCGGCGCTCCCAGGCGAGCATCCCGCCGTCGACGTTGCGCGCGTCGTAGCCCTGCTCCAGCAGCCATGCGGCTGCGTACGCCGACCGGCTGCCGACGCGGCAGACGACCGCCAGCGGCTGGCCGACCGGCAGCTCGCCGACCCGGTCCGGCAGGTCGTGCAGCGGGACGTGCACGGCGGTCGGCGCGTGCCCCTCCGCCCACTCGTCCAGCTCGCGGACGTCGAGCAGGAACAGGTCGGCCACCTGCTCCGGGGCGAGGGAGGGCACCTGATCGGGGATCACCGCCCGAGCATCCCACTGCTTGACTCGACGGCATGAGCGACTACGACCTCGTCGTGATCGGCGCCGGCGCCACCGGGCTCGGGGCCGCCCGCAGCGCGCGCAAGGCCGGCCGGCGGGTCGCGATGGTGGAGGCGGAGCGGCCCGGCGGCGACTGCACGCACTTCGGCTGCGTCCCGAGCAAGGCGCTGCTCGAGGCGGCCCGGCGGGTGCAGGGCGCGCGATCCGGCCCGGCATACGGGTTCACCGCCGAGGTACGCGTCGACGTCGCGGCCGTGATGGAGCGGGTCGCCGCCGTGATCGCGGACATCGAGCGGGACGAGTCGCCCGAGCAGCTGGCGAAGGAGGGCATCGACCTCGTCCAGGGCTGGGCCCGCTTCACCGGCCCCAACGCCGTCGACGTGGACGGCTGCACGATCACCGCCGAGCGGTTCGTCGTCGCCACCGGTTCGCGCGCCGCGGTGCCGCCGATCGAGGGGCTGGCCGAGTCCGGGTACCTCGACAACAAGACCGTCTTCGCCCTGCGCGAGCAGCCGGAGCACCTGCTGGTGCTGGGCGGCGGTCCGATCGGCGTCGAGCTGGCGCAGGCCTTCCGCCGGCTCGGCTCGGCGGTGTCCGTCGTCGAGGCGGCGCCCTCGCTGCTGTCCCGCGAGGAGCCGGAGGCCGTCGCCGCCGTCACCGCCGTGCTCGAGCGGGAGGGCGTGACGGTGGCGACCGGAGCGAAGGTGGTGCGCGTCTCCGCCGGGCCGACGCTCCACCTCGAGGACGGCCGCACCATCGCCGGCTCGCACCTGCTCGTGGCTGTCGGCCGTACCCCGGCGACCGACGGGCTCGGGCTGGAGCAGCTCGGCGTGACGCTGGACCGCGGGCGCATCGTCACCGACCGGCACCTCAAGGCGAGCGACACCGTCTGGGCGGCCGGCGACTGCACGTCGAAGCTGCAGTTCACCCACGTCGGCAACGACCAGGGCCGACTCGCCGCCCGCAACGCCTTCGCCCCGCCGCTGCGAGCGGGCCGCTGGAAGGACGACGTCGTCCCCTGGGTCACCTTCACCGAGCCGGAGGTCGCGCACGTCGGGCTGACCGAGGCGCAGGCCGTCGAGCGGTACGGCGACCGGGTGCGGGTGTCCACGGTCGGCGACCAGCACAGCGACCGGGCGCGCACGGCCGGCGAGACGGACGGGCTGGTCAAGCTGATCGCCGTCCGCGGCCGGGTCGGCGGGATGGCCCTCGGCCACCTGGTCGGCATGACCGTCGTCGGGCCCATGGCCGGCGAGCAGATCGGGGTCGGCGCCCTCGCCTTGCAGACGCGGATGCTCGTCGCGCGGCTGGCGACGACGGTGGTCGCGTACCCGACCTGGTCGCTCACGACGCGGGTCGCAGGTGCCCGCTTCTTCGGCTCGTACGGAGGCTCGCCGGCCCGCCCCGGGCGGCCTTCCGCACCTTGACCGCCTGACCGCCCGGCCGGCGGTCGTGGTCGCTGCGGACGCGTTGCCCGGCTGGCAACATCCCGCCACCTCGTCCCGGTGGGGCAACGCCGCTGACACCACACAGCACCGCGCTGTCGTCCACAGCCTGCCTGGACACCAGCCCGCCGCCGGCACCGGGGGCCACGCTCTTCGGCATGGACCTCGCACGCGTGCTGAGCGAGGCACGGGAGCAGACCGGGCTCTCGCAGCGGGTGGTCGCCGCGCGCGCCCGGGTCAGCCCGTCGGCGCTGTCGCGGGGAGTCCGGGAGGCGACCCATCCCAGCTGACGACGCCGACCGGGTGCTGGCGGCCTGTGGCGTCGACGTCCGCTTCCAGCTCGTTCCACGGCACGCGGACCTGGACGACGACCCCGCAGGCGGGCGGCGCTTCCGCTTCCGCACCGGCTGTGCGAGGTCGAGGGGCTCGTCAGCAGCTACGCCATCGAACGGGTCCAGGAGACCGGGCTGGCTGTCCTGGACGGAGCCTGGGCCGCGGTCGCGCTCGGCCTGCCGCCGCTCCAGCACGTCGGCGGGCTGCTGCTGAGTGACGATGTCGAGGAGCAGGCCGCGGTCGCCGACCTGCTCGCCACGTCGTACCCGAACGTCGTGCTCGACGGGGCCGTGCGCGGTGTCGGGTGGGGCGCAGACGTGTTGCGGCGCTACCCCGACAGCCTGTGGGTGTCGCCCGTCCTGGGCCGGTTCACCGTCCGCCTCGTCGCCTCGTGCCCGCTGAGCGGCGGCTGCGGAGCGAGCACGGCCCCTGGCGCGTCGTGGACCCTGAGCACCTGGTGCCGGAGCACGTCGACCGGACGGCGCTGGACAGGTGGCTCGCTACTTGAGCAGGCGGGACAGCCTGCGGTCGGCGAGCGGCTTGCCATCGGTCTGACAGGTCGGGCAGTACTGCAGCGACTTGCTCGCGAACGACACCTCGCGGATCGTGTCGCCGCAGCGCGGGCACGGCAGGCCGGTGCGCGCGTGCACGTTGAGGCCGCTCTTCTTCTCGGCCTTGAGCTTGCCGGCAGCCAGCCCGGCAGCGCGGTCGACGGCGCCCTGCAGCGTCGTCACGATCGCGTCGTGCAGCCGGGCGACGTCGTCCGGCGTCAGGTTGCCGGCCGGCTTGAACGGCGACAGCCCGACCTCCCACAGCACCTCGTCGCTGTAGGCGTTGCCGAGCCCGGCGATGAGCGACTGCGTCGTCAGCACGCCCTTCACCTGGCCGCGCTCGCCGACCAGCACACCGGCGAGGTACTCCTCGGTGAACTCCGGCGACAGCGGGTCCACCCCGAGCCGCGCGACCCCCGGCACGAGCGCCACGTCGTGGACGACGTAGACAGCCAGCCCCTTCTTCGTCCCCGCCTCGGTGAGGTCGAAGCCGCTGCCGTCGTCGAGGTGCACGCGCAGCGCCAGCGGTCCCTTGCCCGGCCGCGGCGGCGCGGGCGGCAGGGCGTCCCTCCAGTGCAGCCAGCCGGCGCGGGCCAGGTGCACCACCAGGTGGATGCCGGACACGTCGAGGTCCAGGAACTTGCCGTGCCGCTGCACCCCGACGAGCTCCAGGCCGGCGAGCGAGGTGATCGGCGGGTCGTACGTCTTCAGCGCGTGCATGCCGGCCACGTCGACCCGCGCGACGACCCGCCCGACCGCGTGCTCGCGCAGGAACGCGACGAGGGACTCGACCTCGGGCAGCTCGGGCACGGGTACAGCCGATCAGAAGGCGTACCGGACGCGCAACCACGGCGTCCGCTGCGCGATCAGCTCCGTGAGCGCCGAGACCTGCTGGCCCTTGAACCCGGTGCGGTAGCGGACGTTCCAGCCGCCGGTCTGCGAGCGCTTCGGCTGCTGCAGCTCCGGCCGCCAGAGCACCTCCTCCGCCTTGGGGTGCCACCCGAGGTTGACCTCGTGCAGCCGGTCGTTGTGCGTCAGGAAGATGACCTCCGCCGCAGCCTGCGCCTTGAACCACGGACCGGTCGCGTCGTCGAGGTCGGACAGCAGCTGCGCCCAGTCCTCGAGCCAGCCGTCGCGGACGACGACGGGCGAGAGGTTGACGTGCACCTCGTACCCGGCCGTCACGAAGTCGTCGATCGCCGCGAGCCGCTCGGCGACTGGTGAGGTCCGGATGTCGAGCAGCTTGGAGTCGGCGTACGGCATGAGCGAGAAGCGGATCCGCGTGCGGCCCTGCGGGTCCCAGGTCAGCAGGTCGCGGTTCACGTGCTTGGTCGCGAAGGACGCCTTGGCCGTCGGCAGGTCGCGGAACAGGTCGACGAGGTCACGGACGTTGTCGCTGATCCGCGCGTCGACCGAGCAGTCGCTGTTCTCGCCGATGTCGTAGACCCACGCGGTCGGGTCCACCTGGTCCGGCACCTGCTTCACCCCCTGCCGGCCGACGTGCCGCGCCAGGTACCCGGTGATCTTGTCGATGTTGGTGAAGACGGTGATGGGGTTGGCGTAACCCTTGCGGCGAGGGACGTAGCAGTACGCGCAGGCCATTGCGCACCCGTTGGCGGTGGACGGCGCGACGAAGTCCGACGACCGTCCGTTCGGCCGCGCGGTGAGCGACTTCTTTACGCCGAGCACCAGGTCCTCGGTCTTGATGCGCACCCACCGGTCGACGTCCGCTGCGGTGTACGGGACGGCTTGGTGGCTCAGCACCTCGACGACCTCGGCGTCCGGGAACCGGGCCAGCACGTCCTTGCCCCGCGGCAACTCCGCCGCCGCCGGCTCGGCGTAGATGCGTCGTACGTCGAGCAGCGGGGCAGTCACACCAGGACAACGCCCCTGCGGGGGCCGCGCTTCCCCCGGAGGGTCATGTCGACCGCGCTGCTGACCGACCGGTACGAGCTGACGATGCTCGAGTCCGCGCTGCAGTCGGGGCTGGCCGGCCGGCGGGCCGTGTTCGAGGTGTTCGCGCGCCGGCTGCCACCCGGGCGCCGGTACGGAATCGTCGCGGGGCAGGGCCGGCTGCGCACGCTGCTGGACGACTTCACCTACGGCCCGGACGAGCTGGCGGCCCTGGACTTCCTCGACGACGGGACCCGGCACTGGCTCGACGGCCGCGAGCTGGGTGGCGACATCTCCACGTACGCCGAGGGCGAGACGTACGTCCCCGGTTCGCCGGTCCTCACGGTGGAGAGCTGCTTCGGCGAGGGGCTGCTGCTCGAGACGCTCGTGCTGTCGGTCCTCAATTTCGACAGCGCGGTCGCGTCCGCCGCCGCGCGCATGGTCGTGGCGGCGAAGGGCCGCCCGCTGATCGAGATGGGCAGCCGCCGCACCTCGGAACAGGCGGCGGTCGCCGCGGCCCGGGCCGCGTACGTGGCCGGGTTCGCCACCACCAGCAACCTCGAGGCGGGCCGCCGGCACGGGATCCCGACGGCGGGCACCAGCGCGCACGCCTTCGTCCTCGCGGCCGGCGACGAGGTCGCCGCGTTCACCGCGCAGGTGAAGGCGCAGGGGCCGGGCACGGCGCTGCTGGTCGACACGTACGACACCGAGCAGGGCATCCGCAACGCCGTGGCCGTCGCCGGTCCGGAGCTGGGGGCGGTGCGGCTGGACTCCGGGGACCTCGCGGACGAGACCCGGCGGGCCCGGAGACTGCTGGACCAGCTCGGCGCGACGGGCACGCGCATCGTCGTGACCGGCGACCTCGACGAGCTGTCCATCGCCGCGCTGGAGGCGACGCCGGCCGACGCGTACGGCGTCGGCACCTCCGTCGTCACCGGCTCCGGGGCGCCGAGCGCGGGCTTCGTCTACAAGCTGGTGGCCATCGCGGACAGCGACGACCCGGACGCGCCGATGCGGCCAGTGGCCAAGCGGTCGACCGGCAAGGCCACCGTCGGCGGGCGGAAGTGGGCTGCCCGCATCGACGGCGGCGAGGTGCTGCGGCTCAGCCCGGACGGCTTCCCGGCAGAGGCGCGGATGCTGCAGGGCCCGCTCGGCGAGGACGACGTGCAGACGGCGCGGGAGCGGTGCGCGGCCTCGCTGGCCGAGCTGCCGGAGGACGCGCGGCGCCTCGGCCGCGGCGAGCCGTGCTGGACGGCGGAGGTGGAGGACTAGTGCACGTCCAGACGGTGCTGGCCCTCGAGGAGCTGGCCGCCGCTGGTGTGATGCTCGTCCGGTGAGACGGCAGACGAAAGCGGAGCGGGAGTGGCTGGCGGCGTACGAGCCGACCGCGTTCCCGCCCTTCG
>JAODNS010000146.1 GCA_025465145.1 Frankiales bacterium | reverse complement strand
CACAGCCCGATGTCCTTGACGATCGGCACGATCCGGGTGAACAGGTGGTTCCGGAACGCGATCATCACCTCGGACTGGTCGACGTACTTGTCGCACTCGTCCTCGTCCAGCCCCACGGTGCCCCAGACCTCCTTGCCCCGCAGGCGGTCCCGCATCAGGTAGCAGGCCTCCACGACGAACTCCTCGCGCTCGTCGCGCTCCTTGCTCGACAGCTCCTTGTACGCGTCCTTGAGCGCCAGCCGGCCGAACGCCACGTGCCGCGCCTCGTCCTGCATCACGTACGCCAGGATCTGCTTGGGCAGCGGCTTGGTCGTCATGTCGCGCAGCAGCCCGAACGCCGCGAGCGCCAGTCCCTCGATGAGCACCTGCATGCCCAGGTACGGCATGTCCCAGCGCGAGTCGGTCAGCGTCTGGTCGAGCAGCTTCGCGAGGTTGTCGTTGATCGGGTAGACGAGGCCGATCTTCTCCTGCAGGAACCGCGCGTAGGTCTCCGCGTGCCGCGCCTCGTCCATCGTCTGCGTCGCCGCGTAGAACTTCGAGTCGAGGTCCGGCACCGACTCCACGATGCGGGCCGCGCAGATCATCGCGCCCTGCTCGCCGTGCAGGAACTGGCTGAACTGCCAGGCGCTGTGGTGCCGGTTCAGCTCCTTCTTCTGCTGGTCGGAGATCTTGTCCCAGATCGGCGTGCCGTAAATGGCGCTGTACTCGTCCGGCAGGCCGAGGCTGTCGTACGGGTCGACCTCGATCGACCAGTCGATGCGGGACGTCTGGTCCCACTGCTTGTCCTTGCCCTTCTGGTACAGCGAGAGCAGCCGGTCGCGGCCGTTGTCGTACTCCCAGGTGAACCGCGCGTCGCCCGCCATGGGCACGTCCCACGTGTGCTCGACGTCGACCGGGCGCGAGTACAACTCGTTGGTGCTCATGGCGTTTCTCCTCCGGGGAGCAGGCGGTCGACCAGGTGGCCGATCTGCCTGGCTGTGACGTCGGCGGGTGCCGCCGGGGTGACGATGTGACTGACGGTCAGGCGCACGAGGGTGTCGGCGACGAAGGCCAGGTCGTCGACGGGCAGGTCCGGCCAGTGGCTCTGTAGGTACTCGACGTTGCGCGCGGTGACGGCGGCGAGCAGCTGGTCGGACCGGGTGGTGAGGTACGGGAGCAGCCCGCCGGCGCTGTCGTCGGTGAGGGCGGCCTTGATGAGCGGGTCCTCGCGGGCCACCCGCAGCGCCCACTCGGTCGAGGCCGCGATGGCCGCCGACGGTGTGCCCTCGTGCCCGGTCAGCGCGGCTTCCGAGCCGTCGACGAAGCGGGCCGCCTCACGCAGCGCGAGCGCCTGTGCCAGCCCGTCCTTGGTCCCGAACTCGGCGTACAGCGTCTGCCGGCTCGTGCCGGCCGCCTTGGCGACGTCGGCCATGCGCGTTGCCGCCCAGCCGGTCGTGACGGCCGCGTCGTAGGCCGCGTCCAGCAGCGCGGCCCGGAGTGACATGGCACACAGACTTTACAAAGACGGCGCTCGTGTCAAGGGCCCACTCCGGGCGATCGCGCGGTGGTCGGTGCCGAGGTACGACGCGATGACGGCCGGATCGGTGCGCACCTGCTCCGGTGGACCGACGGCGATCGTGCGTCCCGCGGACAGGCACTGCACCCGGTCGCTGATGGACATCACCAGAGGGATGTCGTGCTCGACGACGACGAGCGTCGCGCCCAGCTGTTCGCGGATCCGCAGCAGCAGCGGGCCGAAGACCTCCGTCTCGCGCTGGGCCAGCCCGGCGGTCGGCTCGTCGAGCAGCAGCACCCGCGCGTCCTGCGCGAGCAGGCAGGCGAGCTCCACGATCCGGCGGGTGCCGGTGGACAGCGTCCGGACCTGGGCCTCGGCGTAGCGGCCGAGTCCGAGCAGGTCGAGCTGCTCGGCCGCGCGCGCCTGCTTGCGCCGTTCCGCCTTGCGGGCGGGCGGCAGGGTGAGCATCGACGGCACCAGCTCGGCACGGTCGTGCGCCTCCAGCGCCACAAGGACGGACTCGCGGACCGTCAGGTCGTCGAACAGCCGCGCGTCCTGGAAGATCCGGCCGAGTCCGAGCCGCGCCCGGTCGTGCGCGGCGAGCCGCGTGACGTCCCGCCCCAGCAGGGCGATCGTGCCGGCCGAGGTCGGCACGAAGCCGGAGCAGGCGCCGAGCAGCGTCGACTTGCCCGCCCCGTTGGCGCCGATGAGGCCCAGCACCTCGCCCGGCTGGGCGACCAGGTCCACGTCGTCCAGGGCCGTGCGTCCGCCGAAGCGGACCGTGAGCCCCCGCGCCTCGAGGACCGGACCGGCGTCGTACGACGACCGCTCGACGCGCTCGGCCACGACGGCTCGCTGCACGGGTACCTCGACCGCCGCCGGTCGCCGGAGCGCGACCGCGTCGAACAGCGAGCCGCGGGCGAGCAGCAGCACCGACCGCAGGCCGCCGGGCAGGTACAGCAGCAGCACCAGCAGGCCGATCGAGCTGGTGAGCAGCTTGGCGATGTCGCTGTTGCCGAACAGCGCGGGGATGCCGAAGACCCACAGCGCGCCGAGGACGGCGCCGGACACCGTGCCCAGCCCGCCGATCATCACCACGGCGACCGCGGTGAGCGAGTCGTACACCGAGAACTGCGTGTACCCGACCGACCGCTCCAGCCCCGCAAACAGCGCGCCGGCGAAGGCCGCGAGGCCGCCGGAGACGGCGAACGCCAGCAGCATCGAGACGACCGGCGACACCGTCAGCGACGCCGCTCGGTCCGGGTTGGAGCGCGCCGCGATGATCGAGCGCCCGACGCCGCTACGCCGCAGCGCGCCGACCAGCAGCGCGCACACCAGCAGCGCGGCGAGCGAGAGGTAGTAGTACGTCGGCCCGTTGCGCAGGTCGAGCCCGAACAGGCGGCCCGGCTCGAGCGTCAGCACCCGCGCGTCGCCCACGAGGAATCCAGCCTGGAACAGCGCGCTGGCAGACGCGACCGCGAAGGCGAGCGTCGTCACGGCCAGGAACAGGCCGCGCACCAGCAGCGCCGGCAGCCCGATCACGAGCGACGCGAGGACGCCGAGGACGGTCGCCTCCGCGACGGCAGCGGGGAAGGGCACGCCCCGCTGCACCAGCGCCGCCGCCGTCATCGCGCCGAGGCCGTAGAAGGCCACCTGTCCGAGCGACAACTGGCCGGCCCAGCCCGTCAGCACGACGAGCGACAGGCCGACGATCGCGAACAGCGGGACGCGTGACGCGGCCGCCAGCTGCCCGGCGTCGAGGTCGAGCAGCGGCACGAGCAGCGCCGCCGCTGCGGCGACCAGCCAGCCCAGCGACCCGGAGTGGCGCGCCCACCAGACGCCTTGCAGGGCAGGCGGAACCGGCCGCTCGGCCGCGAACAGCGCGAGAGAAGCCGCCTCGGTTCGCCGGCCGCCGGTGCGGTCCCGCGCCGCGCTGTACAGCACCAGGACGAGGACGAGCACGAACAGCAACGCGTCGAGGTAGCCGGTCTCGCCAGGGAAGCTGACCTGCAGCACGGCATCGAGGACGCCGATCACGACGCCGCCCAGCAGCGCGAGCGGCAGCGAGACGAGCCGTCCCACCAGCGCCGCGGCGAGCGCGCGCAGCAGCAGCCCCGGCCCGAAGCCGATGTCGACGCTGCCCACCCGGCTGCGCAGCAGCCCGTTGGCCAGCACGACGGTCAGCACCGCGAGGCCGCCGGCGAGCGCCCAGACGAGCGTGGAGACGCGGCGGGTGGAGATGCCGGCCAGCTCGGCGGCGTCCGCGTTGTCGGCGGCAGCGCGCACCGCCAGGCCCGTGGGCGTGCGGTTCAGGAACACCGTCAGCACCAGCACGGCGGCCGGGATCATCCCGAGCGTCAGGAACCCGGTGCCGTCGATGGTGACGCCGCCGAACGCGACGACGCGATCGAGGGGCTCCGGAAAAGGCGCCCCCGGCGTCGAGATCTTCGGCAGCGCGATCTGTGCCACGAGCAGCAGCTGCGAGACGCCCAGCGTCGCGACGAGCAGGACGACGCGCGGGGAGCTGCTGAGGCGTCGTACGACCACCAGCTCGACGACCGCACCGATCGCGGCACCCACGACGAGGACGACCGGAAGGGCGACGGCCCAGGGCACACCGCCGTCGACCACCATCCGGGCGAGCAGGGCGGCGCCGAAGGCACCCGTCTCCGCATGCGCGAGGTTGACGACGCCGCTGGCCCGGAAGACCAGGACCAGTCCTGCCGCCAGCACGCCGTACGACAGCCCGATGAGCAGGCCGGTGACGACGATGCCGGCGGACAGGTCCAGCCCGAGCAGCTCCACTAGCGGTACGTGGCGGCGAAGTGGTCGGTCTGCGGCTTCCAGCACTTGCAGTCGAGGAAGGCCCGGCTGATCCGGACGACCTCGGGCGCGTCGTACCGCTTCGAGCTGAACGCCGAGGCGCCGTAGCCCGGGTTGGGGAACGAGCCGATCCGCGCGAAGCTCGCGACGAACGACGCGCGGGTCGGGTTGGTGCCGGCCGCCTCGAAGCCGCGCTTGAGGATGTTGAGGACGCCGCAGGCGGCGATGGCGTTGAAATACCGGCTCTCCGCCGCGACGTTGCGGTCCGCCTTGAGCCCGCTCTTCTTCTCGTACGCGGTGCGGCACGCGGCGTCGGCGGCCGGCTCCGGCTTGCCGACGCGGCCCTCGCCGACGCGTCCCGCGGTGACGGACAGGACCCGGTTGAAGAAGCTGTCGTTCTGCCCGTCCAGGAAGGAGTCGCCGTTCATCGCGAAGTCGAAGTCGCTGACGGCGTAGGCGGGCCGGCAGTTCGCGAACCGCTCGACGTTGCTGTGGAACTGGTCGGTGTAGAGCTCGTTCACCAGCAGGAGGACGTAATCGACGCCCTTGCTGCAGAAGTCCTGAGCCACCACCGGCAGCTGGCGCAGCCCGGTCGCCACGTCGCTCGAGGACACCACGCCCTCGACGGCCGGATGCCCGTGTCGCTTCAGCGCGCTGACGACGGCCTTGCTGTCCGGCTCGAGGTAGCCGTCCTCGTAGAGCACGCCGACGGTCTTGCCCTTGAACTCGCCGAGCCGGTTGAGCTCCTGCTCCATGTTCAGCACCGTCCGCAGCGTCGACGGCTGCGTCGTGACGAGGTAGCCCTTGGCTGCGGCGTAGTAGCTGGACACGGCGCCGTCGTTGGACAGGAACGGCAGCTTCTGGTCGACCGCGCACTTGAGGATCGGGTCGCCGTAGACGCCGAGCACCTGCAGGACCGCGAAGACGCGGTCGCTCTGGCCGAACGACGTGCAGGCGTCGCGCATCGTCTGCTGGTCGGTGATGTCGACCTTGCGGAACTTCACGATCAGCCGCCGGCCGCCGACGCCGCCGCGGTCGTTGATGTCGGCGACGAGCGCGTCGACGTACCGCTTCTGGTCTGCGACGTCGTAGCCGGGCACGGTCGCGCCCGCGTCGCTGGCGCTGCCGAAGTCGATGAGGAACCCGCCGACAGTCAGGGTGCTGGCGGTGATGCCCTGGTCGGACGCGGTACGGACGACCGGAGCTGCGGCCCCCGTCGTCCCGGAGCCGCCGGTGCTGCCGGGCCGGCCGCCGCCGGTGCC
>JAODNS010000127.1 GCA_025465145.1 Frankiales bacterium | reverse complement strand
CGACGGCCTGCGCGCCCACGGCCGGGCGGGACGCCTCGAACGTCGCCATGGCGGCCTGGCCGCCCTTCTCCCGGACCCGCTGGACCTGCTCGCCGCGCTTGGCGGCCTCCATCCGCTCGCGTGCCTTGGCCAGCCGCGCGTCGAGCTTGTCCTTGCCGCCGAGCAGCGCCGAGCCGGGAATGCGCAGGTCGTCGAGCACGACCTCCGAGGTGTGCGAGGCACGGATGCCGTGCTTCTTGAACTTCTGGCCCTGCGACAGGCCCTTGCCCTTGAACTCTGGCCCGACGACGAACGACGCCTGGCCGCGCGCCTTCAGCTCGGGGTCGACGGCCGCGACGACGACGTGGACGTCCGCGATCCCGCCGTTGGTGATCCAGGTCTTCGTGCCGTTGAGCACCCACTCGTCGGTCTTCTCGTCGTAGACCGCACGCGTCCGCATGCTGGACACGTCCGACCCAGCGCCCGGCTCGGACACCGCCAGCGCGGCGAGCTTTACGTCGTCCTCTGTGCCGAAGCACTGCGGCACCCACTCGCCGACCTGCTCGGGCGTGCCGTTGGACAGGATGCCTGCGACGACGAGGGTGGTGCCGACGATCGACAGGCCGATGCCCGCGTCACCCCAGAACAGCTCCTCCATGACGATCGGCAGGCTGATGCCGGTCTCGTCGCCCCAGGTGGAGCCGAAGAAGTCCAGGCTGTACAGGCCGGCCTTGGCGGCCTCCTGGATGACCGGCCACGGCGTCTCCTCCTTCTCGTCCCACTCGGACGCGACGGGACGGATGACGTTCTCGGAGAACTCGTGCACCCACTTCTGCAGGGTCCGCTGGTCCTCGGTGAGCTCGAGGGTGAAGCCGGTCATGGGTGCTCCTAGGTGCTTCGGAGGTGACGGTGTTACCGCGGGTAACCCTGGTGCTCTGCCCGGCCGCTGTCAAACCGTGCGCACCGTCACGTTGACGCCTGTTACCGCCGGTAACATGCTGAGCGCCATGCCTTCCGTCGTCTCGCACGAGTCCCTCGCCGTCCACGGCAACCTGGTCCGCTTCGACGAGGCCGGCGCCTCGTCCGGCGGTCCGGTCGTGGTCCTCGTCCACGGCATCGCCTCCCGCGCCGCCCAGTGGAACCAGGTCATGGCCGACCTCGGCGAGACCTGCCACGTGATCGCGCCCGACCTGCTCGGCCACGGCGAGTCGGCCAAGCCGCGCGGCGACTACTCCCTCGGCGCGCACGCGTGCGGCATCCGCGACCTGCTCGCGGCGCTCGGCCACGACCGCGTCACCCTCGTGGGCCACTCCCTGGGAGGCGGCATCGCGATGCAGTTCGCGTACCAGTTCCCGGAGCGCGTCCAGCGGCTCGCCCTGGTCAGCAGCGGCGGGCTCGGCAGCGAGGTCAGCCTGTTCCTGCGGGCCGCGACCCTGCCCGGCTCCGAGCTGGTGCTCCCCCTGCTGACGTCGTCGTACGTACGACGCGCGGGCTCCTCGCTCGGCGGCCTGCTGCGCAAGGCGCACGTGCCGCTCTCCGCCGGACTGGTCGAGTCGCTGGTCGGCTTCGCCTCCCTCGCGGACCCCGCGACGCGCTCGGCGTTCGTGCACACCTGCCGCAGCGTCCTCGACGTGGCCGGTCAGCGGGTCGACGCCCGCGACCGGCTGTACCTCGCGAAGGACCTGCCGCTGCTCGTCGTCTGGGGTGGCAAGGACTCGATCATCCCGGTCGCGCACGGCCGCTCACTCGCCGAGTCGGTGCCCGGCACGCGGCTCGAGGTCTTCGACCAGTCCGGCCACTTCCCGCACCTGACCGAGCCTGCGCGGCTCGCCGCGCTGCTGGGGCAGTTCGTACGGGACACCCAGCCCGCGGAGCTCGACCCGGCGACGCTGACCGAGCGGCTGCGCGCGCCCGCCTAGCTCGGGTTCGCCTTGTCCAGCGCCGCCTGCGCCGGACCGGGCAGCGTGCCGTTGGCGCAGTCCGCGCCCTCCTCGCCGCCCTGACCGCCGCCGGCGTACGCCGAGACGAACTGCTCCAGCCGCGGGTCGTCCGGCTCGTCCACGGACAGCTGCGCACCCCAGGTGCTGGCCATGACCTTGCCCGGCTGGCCGGCGTACGGACTGACGAGGACGTAGTCGGGCTTGCGCTTCTGCAGGGCGACCAGCGGAGCAGGGTCCTCCCCCGGCAGGTAGGTGAGCCACACCGCGCCGTGCTCCTCGGAGTGGACGGCGAACTCGTTCGGCACCGGGCTGTCGTACACGCCGCACCTGAGCCAGCCGAGGACGCCGCCGTTCTGCGCCGGCCAGTGCACGCCCCCGGCGGGCGGGGTGTGGTCGTACGACTGCCGGTCGGTGCTGTGCCGGTCCTTGGGCTGCTCCTCGAACGTCCTCAGCCCGTCGATGCCGGTCGGCGCGGGGGTGCTCGTCCCGGCGCAGGCGGTGGTCAGCAGCAGGACGGCGAGGAGTCGGCGCACGAGCACGAGGCTAGGGTCCGGGCTCATGGTGGACGTCCTGTACACGGCAGAGGCAACGGCGCGCGGCGGTCGCGAGGGCGAGGTGGTCAGCGACGACGGCGTGCTCGACCTGTCGCTGACGCTGCCCAAGGAGCTCGGCGGGCCGGGCGGCGACCACACGAACCCGGAGCAGCTGTTCGCGGCCGGGTACGCCGCGTGCTTCCACTCCGCGCTGAAGCGGGTCGCCGGCAAGGACAAGCTCGACGTCCACGCGTCGTCGATCACGGCGCGGGTGTCGCTCGGGATCGACGGGCAGACGTTCGGCCTCGCGGTCACCCTGGTCGGCCGGTTCCCGGAGCTGGACCAGGCGCAGGGGCGGGAGCTCATGGAGAAGGCGCACCAGGTGTGCCCGTACTCCCGCGCCACCCGCGGCAACATCGACGTCCAGCTCGAGGTGGCGCCGCACTCCCTGCTGTAGCTGCTCTCCGGCTCGCGCTCCTCGCGCCGGGCCCGGGCGGGGCCGGGTCAGGTGATGACGCGCTCGCCCTTGCCGACCACGACGATGCCCTTGTCGGTCACCGTGAAGCCGCGCTCCCGGTCGGCCACCGGGTCCACGCCGAGCTCGACCCCGTCCGCCACGATCACGTTCTTGTCGAGGATGGCGTTCCGCACGACGGCGCCGCGGCCGACGGTGGCGCCGTGCATGAGCACCGCGCCGGTGACGTCCGCGCCGGAGTGCACCCGTACGCCGGGCGACAGGATCGACCGCCGGACCGTCCCGCCGGACACGATGACGCCCTGCGACACCAGGGAGTCGATCGCGGAGCCGGTCCGGCCCGGCTCGTCGAACACGAACTTCGCGGGCGGCAGCGCGGGCGAGGACGTCAGGATCGGCCAGCGCCGGTTGTAGAGGTTGAACACCGGGTGCACCGAGACCAGGTCCATGTGCGCCTCGTAGTAGGCGTCGAGCGTCCCGACGTCGCGCCAGTACCCCCGGTCGCGGTCGGTCGCGCCGGGGACGTCGTTGTCCTTGAAGTCGTAGACCTCCGCCTGTCCGCGGGCGACCATCATCGGGATGATGTTGCCGCCCATGTCGTGGACGGAGCCCTCGTCGCCGGCGTCCTCCTTGACGGCCTCGAGCAGCGCCTCCGTCGAGAACACGTAGTTGCCCATCGACGCGAACGTCTCGTCCGGTGAGTCCGGCAGCCCGGGTGGGTCGGCCGGCTTCTCGAGGAAGGCGTCGATCGTGCGGCCGGACGTCTGGATGACGCCGAACTGCGAGGCCTCCGACCGCGGGACGCGGATGCCGGCGACGGTCACCCCCGCGCCGGAGGAGATGTGCTGCTCGACCATCTGGCGCGAGTCCATCCGGTACACGTGGTCCGCGCCGAACACGACGACGTGGTCCGGCTGCTCGTCGTAGACGAGGTTGAGCGACTGGTGGATCGCGTCCGCCGACCCGCGGAACCACTGCGGCCCGAGCCGCTGCTGCGCCGGCACCGGCGTCACGTAGTTACCCAGCAGCGTCGACATGCGCCACGTCGTCGTGATGTGCCGATCCAGCGAGTGCGACTTGTACTGCGTGAGCACGACGATGCGCAGGTACCCGGCGTTGACCAGGTTCGACAGCACGAAGTCGACCAGCCGGTAGATGCCGCCGAACGGCACCGCAGGCTTGGCGCGGTCGGCCGTCAGCGGCGACAGGCGCTTGCCCTCGCCACCCGCGAGGACGATGCCCAGCACGCTCGGGGACCGGCTCATGGCCCGAGTCTGTCCCACTACGGTCCAGCCATGCGGATCGGGCTGCTGACCAAGGAGTGGCCGCCGGAGGTCTACGGCGGCGCAGGGGTGCACGTGGAGTACCTGGTACGCGAGCTCCGGCGGCTCGCCGAGGTGGACGTGCACTGCTTCGGAGCAGTACGGGAGGACGCAACGCGGCACGAGCCCGACCCCGCGCTGGCCGACGCCAACGCCGCGCTGCAGACCCTCAGCGTCGACCTCCGGATCGCCGCCGCGACCGCGGGCTGCGACGTCGTGCACTCGCACACCTGGTACGCCGACCTGGCCGGCCACCTGTCCGCGCTGCTGCACGGGCAGCCGCACGTCGTGACCGTCCACTCGCTGGAGCCGCTGCGCCCGTGGAAGGCCGAGCAGCTCGGAGGAGGCTACCGCGTCTCGTCCTGGGCGGAGCAGACGGCGGTCGAGGCCGCGGACGCCGTCATCGCCGTCAGCGAGGGGATGGCCGCGGACGTCCTCGCGGCGTACCCCGCCCTCGACCCCTCACGGGTCCACGTGGTGCACAACGGGATCGACGCGGACGAGTACGCGCCGGTGGAGCTGACGGACGTGCTGGAGCGGCACGGGGTCGACCCGTCGGTCCCGTACGCGCTGTTCGTCGGGCGCATCACGCACCAGAAGGGGCTGTCCCACCTGCTGCGCGCCGCCAAGGGCCTGCCCGGCCAGCTGGTGCTGTGCGCCGGCGCGCCGGACACGCCGGAGATCGCGGCCGAGACCGAGGCGCTCGTCGCCGAGCTGCAGGCGGCGCGGCCGGGCGTCGTGTGGATCCGGGACATGCTCCCCCGGCCGGACGTCGTGCAGCTGCTGTCGCACGCGACCGTCTTCGTCTGCCCGTCGGTCTACGAGCCGCTCGGCATCGTCAACCTGGAGGCGATGGCCTGCGGCACGGCCGTCGTCGCCTCCGCGGTCGGCGGCATCCCCGAGGTGGTCGTCGACGGCGACACCGGTCTGCTGGTCCCGCCGGCCGACCCGGACCGGCTGGCGACGGCGCTCGCCGAGCTGCTCGATGATCCGGGTCGAGCCGCCGAGATGGGCCGCCGAGGCCGCCAGCGGGCCGTGCAGCACTTCGGCTGGGACGCGATCGCCCGCCGCACCCTCGCCGTCTACGAGCAGGTGCTGACGCAGCGCTGAGCCGCCGCGCGCACCCGCGCCACCGGGTCGGCCAGCAGCGGCGTCGGGTCGACGTCCAGCCCGTGCCGGGCGACCACCTTGAGGGCCATCTCCCGTACCCGCCAGTGCTCGTCGGCCAGCGCGCCCCGCAGCGGCTGCAGCGCCCGGTCGTCCCACGCCCACAGCAGTCCGCGCGCGGCCCAGACGCGGCCCCAGTACGTGTCCGCGTAGGCCCGCGCCGGCTCGCCGCCGAGGACGTCGACCATGACCGGGTCGGCCTCCCGCCCGGCCAGCAGGTCGAGGCACGCCGTCAGCACGCGCTCGGGGTCGGCGCGCGAGATCCGCTGCCGCGGCGTCACGCCCGCCGCCGGGTCACGAGCAACCCGAGGGCGTGCACGAGGAAGACGCCGAGCAGCGCGTTGCAGACCGTGGCGAGGTACAGGTGCTTGACGATCTCGAACTCGCCCTCGGCCAGCAGCGCGACCGCCGTCGAGAGCGCGGCCGAGGAGGCGAGCAGCAGGAGCACCGCCGGCAGCCCGTCCGTGCGCCACAGCCGCCAGGCCACGGCGAGCGCGGCCAGCCACAGCAGCGGCAGCAGCACGGGCGCGCCGTCGCGGATCCCGCGGCTGAGCCCGCTGTACAGGCAGAGCTTGCAGGTGTCGGCGTACGGCTCCGCCCCCGACGCCAGGGTGCGGGTACCGAGCGGCGGGCTGATCCCGCGCGGCACCAGCTCCATCGACGCGACCGCGCCGCGGCGGGCCAGGGACAGCGCCCGGTCCGGGTGCCGGACGTAGAAGGCGGCGAGCCGCGCCGGCGTGACCTGCTCGAAGAAGCCGTCGAACCGCGGGTCGCGCAGCGCGTTGCCCGGCGAGTAGATGGCGATGCCCTCGTACGACGCCAGTGCCGGGTCGAGGCCGAGCTCGCGCAGGTCCGCGGCCGGCGCGTCGCTGGAGCCGAGCAGCTCGACGAAGACGGCGTTGTAGCGGTTGGACATGGCGAGCCCGGGCGGCTGCTGCTGCAGGTAGCCCACCGCGAGCAGGACGACGGCAACCGCGGCCGTGACTGACCGCCAGCGGCCCTGCGTGGTGGGGCGCGCGACCAGCAGAACCGCCACGAGCAGGACCAGCGGGACGTTCTGCGACTTGGCGGTGACGAGGGCGGCACCGGTCAGCGTGAGCGCGAGCAGCCCCGGCATGCGCACCGCGTCCGGCCGCCACGCGTGCAGCACCGCGGCGAGCAGGAACAGCAGCGACAGCAGGGAGGACGGCTCGGTGTAGAAGCTGTTCAGGTAGACGAGCAGCCGCGTGTCGGTGAGCACGACGACGAGCAGCAGCGCGGTCAGGCCTCTCAGCACGAGCGGCCCGGGCAGCGCCCGGACGACGAGCCAGACGGCCAGCCCCAGCAGCACGGCGTGCGCGACGCCGATGGCCCGGAGGTCGAGGTCAGGCCCCGGCACCAGGGCGTGCACGAGCCGGGCGAGCAGGAGCTGCGTGGTGCCGTACGACGCATCGGGAGTCGTGCCGGGCACGTAGTGCAGCCAGAGGAACTCGAACTTCGGCGGCGCGCCCTTGGGCACGTCCGCGACCAGGTGCAGCGGCGCGAGCACCCGCTTGTAGTCGCCGTTGTCCGCCAGCCCGACGACCGGAGCCCGGAGCAGCTGGACGAGCGCCGACGCCGTTGTCAGCAGCCCCGCGACGGGGCCGAGACCGGGCCGCATCGGCCGGACGCTACGCGAACAGCAGCCGCGCCCGGTCCGCCACGACGTCGGGCGCCTCCTCGGGGACGAAGTGGCCGACACCCTCGAGCACCTCGACGGTGAGGTCGTCCGCGTGCTCCTCGTACCCCTCAAGGAACGCACCGGTGATGACCGGATCGCCCGCGCCGCCGACGAGCCGGGTCGGGACGGTGAGCCGCTGCCCGCGGTACCGGCCGCGCATGACCGGACCGGCCTCGGACAGCAGGAACGTCCGGTACAGCCGCGCCGACGCCCGTGCCCGCGCCGGCTCCTGGAACACCTCGCCGTAGGTGTGCGGGTCACCGGGGTCGCGCAGGCTGCCGGACCGGACGGCCTGCTCGACGATCCGCGGTGTCGCGCGCAGCGCCCACGACGACAGGAAGGGGGTGGACAGCGCCACCTGGTACGCGCCGCGCCACGCCTGCAGCACCCGCAGGTCGACCTGCTGGAACGGGTGGATGATGCCGAGCGCGAGGAAGCCGCGGAACCGCTCCGGCGCCCGGAGGCAGGCGAGGAAGCCGGTCCAGCCGCCCCAGTCGTGGCCGATCAGCCCGACCTCGTCGAGACCCAGCGCGTCCATGGTCGCGAGCAGGTCGCTGGCGAGCTGCTCCTTGTCGTACCCGCCGGGCGGCGCGTCGGTCCAGCCGTGCCCGCGCAGGTCCGGCATGACCAGCCGGAACTCGTCGGCCAGCAGCGGGACCACGCGGTTCCAGCACCACCAGTGCTGCGGCCAGCCGTGCAGGAGCACGAGCGGCGGCGCGTCCTCCGGGCCGGCGAGCGCCACGTGCACGGCGAGCCCGCCCGCGTCGACGGTGCGGTGGGTGACGCCGGGCAGCGGGGGCAGGGTCGCAGGCACGACAGCGCTCCTACCCTGCGCCCGTGGACGTGCACGCGCTGCTGCGCGCCGACTTCGGCCTGGACGTGGTGGCGCTCGAGCCGGTGCGCGGCGGCAGCGACGAGACGGCGCAGGTCTGGCGCGCCCGGACGGCCGACGGCAGGTCGTACGCCGTGAAGTCCGGCCGGTCACGGGTGCTGGACCTCGACGTCCGCGGCGTGCCGCGACCGCTGCCCGGCCGGTCGCTGCACGTCACCCCGTGGATCGAGGGCGACTCCGGCGCGCCGCGGCTCGTGCACTGGCGCGCGCTCGGCCGGCTGCTGCGTGAGGTGCACGGGCAGACGGCGGACGTGCCGCGGATGGCGTACGACCACAGCCGGCGGGTGGCGGTGGTCCGGAACGTCGAGGCGCGGATGACGCCTGAGCTGGCGCAGGTGTGGCCAGCGCGCGGGCGGCGGCGCTCGTGCAGCGGGCCGACGCGCTCGCGGCGGCACTCGCGGACCGGCCGCGCGAGGACGTGCTGTGCCACGCGGACCCGCACCTGGGCAACGTCGGACGCGGGTGCTCGAGCCGGAGCGTCCCGCGGAGGAGCGCGACCGGGCGCTGCGCATCCTGCGGTGGCAGCTGTCGCCGCAGGGGATGGTCGGCGTCGCCCTGCGCTGATCGGGTCGACGACTGGGCCACCCGCCGGCCGCCGCCCGAGCAGTCACCGCTGATGACGACCGGTGCTCCTCGGAATCGCTGAAAAGCCCTGCTGCACAACGGTTCTCGTCCCGCAGAGGAGTTGCTCTGCTGCCTCGTTCGCGGTAGGATTCGAACACCAGTTCGAGGGGAGGTGCCATGGACGTCCTGCACGAGATGGGCGTGCCGATGCCTCCGGCGCTGCTGTTCCTGCTGACGGGTCTCGACGAGCTGGAAGACCAGGCTCCGGCCGACCTGGCCCCGGAGCAGGCACTGCGGCTGACGCAGGCGCTGCTGGTGGCGCAGGACCGCATCCGTGCTCTCGCGCTCCGCCAGGTGGCGGACGTCGAGCGACGGCAGCTGCACGAGCTCGACGGCTCCCCCTCCACCCGCACCTGGGTCAGCGAGCAGCAGACGTCGATGACGCGCGCTGAGGTTGCGCTGGCTCGAGCCCTCGACCGGGTGCCTCAGGTCGCCGCGCGCATCGCCGCCGGCGGGTTGTCGGTCGACGACGGTGTCCTCATCAGCCAGGCGTTGGCCCGGCTGCGTCCGCACGTCGACCGCCCGGACGGCCTCGTCGACGGGCAGCCCGGCGAGCAGGTGGTGCACGCGCTGCTCGTGGACGGGATCCCCCAGCTCGTCGGTGAGGCGCGCGGCGGTCTCGCCGACGAGGACCCGGTGCTGCAGCGGCTGCGCGCGCGGCTGACGGAGCTCGCCACGGCGCCCCTACCCGAGCTGGCCCGACTGGAGGGTGGGTTCCTGCTCCTGGCGGCGGCGGTCGAGCCCGCGCAGCTCAGGACCGCTCTCGGCGTCCTGGTCGACGCTGTCCTGCCGCGACAGCTCGAGGACTCCGCGGAGGACGCCGACCGCAACCGCCACCTCGACCTGCGCAAGCACGACGACCGGGCCGGCTGGAGCGTGCGCGGCGAGCTCGACGACGAGACCGGCGAGCTGCTCAACACCGCGATCACTGCCGTCATGGCGACCGACCCCGACAACCCGGCCGACACCGCAGCGGCCGCCCTCGCCCGGGCGGCGGGC
>JAODNS010000044.1 GCA_025465145.1 Frankiales bacterium | reverse complement strand
TGGTCCAGGACCCAGATGCCGCTCTGCCGCGAGCCGTTGCCGGACTTGCCGTTGCCGCCGAAGGGCAGGTGCGCCTCGGCGCCGGACGTCGAGTTGTTGACCGAGAGCATCCCTGCGCTGACCCGGGAGCGGAAGTCCCAGACCGTCTTGGGGTCGCTCGTGTAGATGGCCGACGACAGCCCGTACCCGTGGCCGTTCGCCAGCTCGCAGGCCTGCTCGAACGTGGAGAAGCGCATGACGCTGACGAGCGGGCCGAAGGTCTCGTTGCGGTACAGCGCGTCGTCCGGCCGTACGCCTGTCACGACGGTCGGGTGGGCGAACACGCCGGCGTCGGGGTCGCCGACGAAGCCGGCGCGGGGGTTGGCGGTGGTGATGCGACCGGTGCCGGTGGAGCCGTGCACCTCGTGGTGCGGCTGGACCTCGCCCAGCCACTTCTCGAAGCCCTCGAGGAAGCGCTCGCTGAGCATCGGGCCGTAGAGGACGTCCTGGGTCGGGTCGCCGATCGGCGCGCTCTCGAGCCGCGCGAGCAGCTTGCCGAGGAACGCGTCGTAGACGTCGTCGTGGACGATCGCGACGCCGAGGCTGGTGCAGCGCTGGCCCGCGGTGCCGAAGCCGGAGAACAGAGCGCCCTCGGCGGCGAGGTCGAGGTCGGCGTCGGGCATGACGACAAGCGGGTTCTTGCCGCCGAGCTCCAGGCACGGGTTCTGCAGGTGGCGGCCGGCGAGCTCGCCGATCCGGACGCCCACCTCGGACGAGCCGGTGAAGCCGATCTTCTGGACGAGCCCCGCCTGCAGGGCCTTCTCGAGCCCCTCGTAGGTGGTCGGCCCGCCGGCGTAGACCGTGTTGAGCACGCCCGCGGGCAGGCCGCCGGCAGCGAAGATCCGGGTGAGGGCGTCGCCGAGCGCCGCGGAGTACTCGGCCGGCTTCCAGACGACCGCGTTGCCGCAGAGCAGCGCCGGCACGAGGTACCAGGACGGGACCGCGACCGGGAAGTTGCCGGCGGTGATGATCGCGGCGACGCCGACGGGGACGCGGAACGTGAACAGCTGCTTGTCGCGCATCTCCGACGGGACGGTCTGGCCGTACAGGCGGCGGCCCTCGCCGAGGAAGAAGTCGCAGGTGTCGATGATCTCCTGCACCTCGCCGAGCGACTCCGCCATCGGCTTGCCGACCTCGCGGGTGACCAACTCGGCGAGTGCGGTCTTGTTGGCCTCGACCAGCCGGCCGATCGCCGCGATGACCTTGCCGCGTACGGGCGCGGGGGTGGCGGCCCAGGCCTTCTGCGCGTCGGTGGCCGCCTGGAACGCCTGCACCAGCTGGGCGGACGAGGCCAGCGAGATCTCGGCGACGACGTCCTTCACCTTCGCGGGGTTGCTGGACGTCAGCGTCCCGGCCTCGCCGACGAGGTCGGCACCGGCGACGTGGGAGTGGATCACTTCGAGGACTCCTGGGAGAGGACGCGGTCAAGGGCGGAGACACCGGCGGCGAGCTCGTCGGCGGTGACGGTGAGGGCGGGGCGGAAGCGGACGCTACGGGTGCCGCAGCCGAGCAGGAGGACGCGCTCGTCGTCGCGCAGCCGGGCGAGCACCCGGTCGCGCACGGCGGCATCGGGCAGGGAGAACGCGCACATCAGGCCGCGCCCCCGAACATCGGTGACGCCCTCGTGCTTCGCGGCGAGGTCGGCGAGCAGGGACATCAGGTGGGCGCCGGTCGCGGCCGCCTGGGCGATGAGCCCGTCGGCCTCGACGACCTCGAGCATCCGCCGGGCGCGGACCATGTCGGTGAGGTTGCCGCCCCAGGTGGAGTTAATCCGCGAGCTGGTGGCGAAGACGTTGTCCGGCACCTCGTCGACGCGGCCACCGGCCATGACGCCGCACACCTGCGTCTTCTTGCCGAAGGCGACGACGTCGGGCGTGATGCCGAGCTGCTGGAACGCCCAGGCGGTGCCGGTCAGGCCGCAGCCGGTCTGCACCTCGTCGAGGACGAGCAGCGCGTCGAACTCACGGCACAGGTCGGCCATCGCCTGCAGGTACTCGGGCCGGAAGTGGTGGTCGCCGCCCTCGCCCTGGACGGGCTCGAGGACGAAGCAGGCGATGTCGTGCGGGTGCTGCTCGAACGCGGCGCGGGCGGCGGCGAGGCCTACCCGCTCGGCGGCGTCCATGTCCCGGCCGGCGGCGAGGTACGGCGAGGGGATCCGCGGCCAGTCGAACTTCGGGAAGCGGGCCACCTTCACCGGGTCGGTGTTGGTCAGGCTCATCGTGTAGCCGCTGCGGCCGTGGAACGCGTGCTCGAGGTGCAGGACCTTCGTGCCGAGCGACGGGTCGATGCCGTGTGCCTCGTTCCAGCGGCTCTTCCAGTCGAAGGCGACCTTGAGCGCGTTCTCGACCGCCAGCGCGCCGCCCTCGACGAAGAACAGGTGCGGCAGCCGCGGGTCGCCGAGGACGCGCGCGAAGGTGTCGACGAACCGCGCCATCGCGACGGTGTAGACGTCGGAGTTGCTCGGCTTGTTCACCGAAGCGGTGAGCAGCTCCTCGCGGAACAGCGGGTCGTCCACCAGCGCGGGGTGGTTCATGCCGAGCGCGTTGGACGCGAAGAAGGTGAACAGGTCGAGGTAGCGGGTGCCGTCGCGCGCGTCGACCAGGTACGAGCCGCGGCTCGTCTCGAGGTCGAGCACCATGTCGAACCCGTCGACCAGCATGTGCCGGGCGAGCGTGCCGTGGACGTCCGCGGGCAGCAGCGGCGCGAGAGCGGTCATCGTCATGCCGAGAGCGTACGTGGAAGACGTCCGGCGGAACAGCAGCCTTGCGGGAGTTCTTCCCGGCCGCGCGCAGCACACAGCCGGATCATCTTCCTCGCGACACGCCGGCCGCGGTGATCAGTCCGTGTGCGTTCTGGGGCCGGTGGGGCCCGTGCCACCGGTGGCGGCCGCTGGAGCCGCGGGACGCGCGCCGCGGGCTCGGGCCGTAGCGTCGGCGGGGTGACGACGACGCTGTACCGCGGCGGCCGGGTGCGCTCGCCCGCGGACCCGTTCGCGACCGCGCTGCTCGTCGACGGCGACACCGTCGCGTGGGTCGGGGGAGAGCAGGCCGCGAACGCGCTCACCGCCGACCGGACGGTGCAGCTCGAGGACGCGTGGGTCGCACCGGCGTTCGTCGACGCGCACGTGCACGCCACCAGCACCGGCCTGGCCCTGACCGGCCTCGACCTCACCGACGCGCCCAGCCTCGCCGTCGCGCTCGACCGCGTCGCCGCCGCCGCCCGCAGGGCTCGTGGGGGAGCCGTCCTCGGCACCGGCTGGGACGACACCCGCTGGCCGGAGCGCCGCCCGCCGACGGCCGCGGAGCTCGACCGGGCGTCGTACGGCGGCGTCGTCTACCTCGCACGGACCGACGTGCACTCCGCCGTCGCGTCCAGCGCGCTGCTCGCGGCCGCTCCGGAGGCGCGCGACGAGCCGGGCTTCCTCGGCGACGGCCTCGTCCGACAGGAGGCGCACCACGTCGTCCGGCGAGCGGCCAACGCCGCCGTGACGCCGGGCCAGCGCCGCGACGCGCAGCGCGCCACCCTCGACCGGGCCGCCAGCCTGGGCATCGGCTGCGTGCACGAGTGCGGCGGCCCGGAGATCGCCGGCGAGGACGACTTCCGCGACCTGCTCGCGCTCGAGCACGGGGTACGGGTGATCGGCTACTGGGGCGAGTTGGACGGCGTCCAGCGGGCGCGCGAGCTGGGAGCGGTCGGCGCGGGCGGCGACCTGTTCGCCGACGGCGCCCTCGGCAGCCACACGGCCTGCCTGACCGACCCGTACGACGACCTCGACAGCACCGGCCACCCGTACCTGCAGGCGGACCAGGTCGCCCGGCACGTGGCCGCCTGCACCCGCGCCGGGCTGCAGGCGGGCTTCCACGCGATCGGCGATGCGGCGCTCGCGCAGGTGCTCGACGGGTACCGCGCGGCCGCCGCGGAGGTCGGGCTGGACCAGGTCCGCGCGCTGCGGCACCGGGTCGAGCACGCCGAGTTGCTCACTGCCGACCAGATCCGGACGATGGCCGACCTCGGGCTGGTCGCGAGCGTCCAGCCGGCGTTCGACGCGCGCTGGGGCGGGCCGGACGGGATGTACGTCGAGCGCCTCGGCCCGGCGCGTGCCCGGGGGATGAACCCGTACGCCGCCCTCGCCTCCGCCGGGGTGGCGCTGGCGCTCGGTTCGGACGCGCCGGTCACGCCACTCGACCCGTGGGGGACGGTCCGGGCGGCGGTGCACCACCGGACGCCGGGCAGCGGCCTGTCGCCGCGGGCCGA
>JAODNS010000108.1 GCA_025465145.1 Frankiales bacterium | reverse complement strand
TCAGGCACCGACATCGAGCGGTCCGACTCCTCCGCCGCGATCGCGATCGCGGTCGTCTTCGCCTACCGGCGCGGCGGCGGCCCGGGTGATGCCGGCGAGCCGCTCCACCGCTGCCAGCCCGGCGGCTGTGCCGGGCCAGTTCCTGACAAGCGATTCGCCGCCCGCGGCGCGCACCACCGAGCGCAGGGCCAGGGCGACGACCAGCGCGTCATCGGCGTAACCGATCACGGGGATGAAGTCCGGGACCAGGTCGACGGGAAGAGCCAGGTAGCCGAGCACGGCCCACAGCCGGAGCCGTACGCCGACCGGGAGCGTCCTGTCGCGGGCGAGCCGCGACAGCAGCCGAACGACGTCCGGCAACAGCCGGATCGCCTGCCGTAGCCGATCCGGGTCCGGCCTGGCCCGCCACAGCGCGACCACCAAAGCCAGCCACGTCACGGCCAGCCCGGCCAGGACGCTCACGAGGAGCTGCCACCACATGCCACCAGGCTGTCATGCCGCCCGATTCACGAGCACCCCGTCTTCCGCGGAAGACTCCGTGGGTCCCACCGCCCCGCGGCCACGCATGGCGCCCACGTACCGGCTCCTCCCCCGCGCCGAGTGTCGGGTTCTGAACCGTTTCCGGCCCCCGGACGGGTCATGACCCGACACTCGGCGAACCGGGACCCGTGGCTTCCGCGGAACATCGCGCTGCCCTGCCCCGCAGTGAGTGAGGCGCAGCGCGCACAGACGACGACGGGCCGGCCTCCCCGGAGGGAGACCGGCCCGTCAGGGCGTCGTACGGGCTACTCGCCCAGGAACTTGTGCGGGCTGGTCGGCTGCTCGCCGACCGCCTCGAGGGTCCCCAGCGTGTGGCCCTGGCTGCGGTTAATGCCCAGGTAGAACTCGAAGGTGAAGCCGACGGCCGTGACCAGGATCAGCAGGAACCCGATCATGAACAGCCAGGTCCCGAACACCACACCGGCGCCCACGGTGGCGAACGCCGCAGCGGTCGCGATCGGCCACCAGGAGTGCGGCGGGAAGAACCCGATCTCCCCGGCGCCCTCGGCGATCTCGGCGTCGACCCGGTCCTCCGGACGCGCCTCCATGCGGCGCGCTGTGAACAGCAGGTAGTAGCCGATGATGAACGCCAGGCCCCCGGTGAGGGCCAGCGCCGTGGTGCCCGTCGGGTCGTACGACAGGAACCAGTAGACCGCCGTGACGACGGCGAAGAAGAGCGCGAGGAACGCGAACAGAGCGCCTTCGACCTTCATGGCTACCTCAGTTCCGGAGTTGCGTGGAAGTCCACCCGGCCGGCGGCTTCGGGATAGTGCAGGTCGAACGCGGGCCGCTCGGACCGGATCCGCGGGATGGTCACGAAGTTGTGCCGCGGCGGCGGGCAGGACGTCGCCCACTCGAGCGAGTTGCCGAAGCCCCACGGGTCGTCGCCCACGGCCTTCTCACCGGAGCGGAACGACACCCAGACGTTGTAGAGGAACGGCAGCGTCGAGGCCCCGAGGATGAAGGCGCCGATCGAGGAGACCGTGTTCAGCGTCGTGAACCCGTCCGACGCGAGGTAGTCGGCGTACCGGCGCGGCATGCCCATGTCACCGAGCCAGTGCTGGACCAGGAAGGTGAGGTGGAAGCCGAGGAACAGCGTCCAGAAGTGCACCTTGCCGAGCCGGTCGTTCATCATCCGGCCGGTCAGCTTCGGGAACCAGTAGTAGACGCCGGCGAAGAAGGCGAACACGACGGTGCCGAAGAGCACGTAGTGGAAGTGGGCCACCACGAAGTACGTGTCGGTCACGTGGAAGTCGATCGGCGGCGACGCGAGCATGACGCCGGTCAGACCGCCGAGCAGGAACGTCACGAGGAAGCCAACGCAGAACAGCATCGGCGTCTCGAACGTCAGCTGACCGCGCCACATGGTGCCGATCCAGTTGAAGAACTTCACGCCGGTCGGCACGGCGATGAGGAAGGACATGAACGCGAAGAACGGCAGCAGCACGGCGCCGGTCGCGAACATGTGGTGCGCCCACACGGTCATCGACAGCGCGCCGATGCCGATCGTCGCGAAGACCAGGCCCTTGTAGCCGAAGACCGGCTTGCGGCTGAACACCGGGATGACCTCGGTGATCACGCCGAAGAACGGCAGCGCGACGATGTAGACCTCGGGGTGGCCGAAGAACCAGAACAGGTGCTGGTACAGGATCACCCCGCCGGTCGCCGGGTCGTAGATGTGCGCCCCGAAGTGCCGGTCGGCCATCAGCGCGAGCCAGGCGGCGGCGAGCACGGGGAAGGCCATCAGCGCGAGGATCGACGTCACCAGCATGTTCCAGGTGAAGATCGGCATCCGGAACATTGTCATGCCGGGCGCGCGCAGCGTGATGATCGTCGTCACGAAGTTGACGCCGCCGAGAATGGTGCCCAGACCGGCGGTGACGAGCCCGACGATCCACATGTCGGCGCCGACGTGCGGCGAGCTGATGACGTCCGACAGCGGCGTGTAGGCGAACCAGCCGAAGTCGGCCGCGCCCTCAGGGGTGAGGAAGCCGGCAACGGCGAACAGGCCGCCGAACGCGTACAGCCAGTACGAGAAGGCGTTCAGTCGCGGGAACGACATGTCCGGCGCGCCGATCTGCAGCGGCATGATGTAGTTCGTGAAGCCGTACGCGGCGGCCGGCGCGAACAGGAACATCATGATCGAGCCGTGCATGGTGAACAGCTGGTTGTACTGCTCCTGCGACAGCAGCTGCAGGCCCGGTCGGGCCAGCTCGGCGCGCATGAGCATGGCCATGAAGCCGGCCGCCAGGAAGAACCCGAACGACGTGCACAGGTAGAGCAGGCCGATCGTCTTGTGGTCGGTCGTCGTGATGACCTTGACGATCTTGGCGCCCGGCGTCAGCTTCGGGCGGCGCCCCGCGACGGGGGTGGTGGCGCTGGTCAGAAGCGTCACTTCTCGCTCCCCTCACCTTCGGAGTTGCCGGACGCGCCGGGGACGTACTGGTAGTCGCCGCCGGACGGGATCGCCTTGCCGGCGCCCTCGCCGATCGCGTTGTTCGGGTTGGCCTTGAGCTCGGCCAGGTAGGCGTCGTAGTCCTGCGCGGACACGACCTTGACGTAGAAGTTCATGCGGGAGTGCTTCTCGCCGCAGAACTCCGCGCAGCGCCCGATGAAGGTGCCGGTCTTGCGGATCGTGACCTCGAACGAGTTCTGCCGGCCGGGGACGACGTCGCGCTTGAACAGGAAGGCCGGGACCCACCAGGAGTGGATGACGTCCGGCGAGGTCTCCACGAACCGGATGCGCTTGTCGACCGGCAGGACCATGGTGGCCGGCTGGCTCGGCGACCCGGTGACCTGCACGCCCGCGTCGGGGTAGTTGAACTGCCAGTTCCATTGGAAGCCCACGATGTCGATCTGGACGTCCGGGTTCTTCTTCGCGTTGTTGACGAAGTTCTCGCTGACCGCCGTGTAGTAGAAGAGCACGGCGATGATCACGAACGGGACGACGGTGTACAGGACCTCGATCGGGAGGTTGTAGCGGACCTGGCGCGGCAGCTCGTCGCTGTTCTTCCGGTAGCGGAAGACGGCGAAGAAGATCAGCGCCCAGACGAACAGGCCGACGACGAGAGCGGCCGCCACGGAGCCGACCCAGAGGTCGCGGATGCGCATCGCCTGGTCGGTGATGGGCTCGGGCAGGCCGAGGTTGAACGCGTCGTTCGCGCTCTCACGCAGGTCGCAGCCGGCGGTGAGGAACGCCGTCGATGCGGCCGCCAGGGCAAGCCGGGCACCGGTGCGGCGGGTGCCGCTCCGTCCCGGCCTCGGGGTCGGACTCAACCGTCGGGCCTTCCTCGTGCGGACGCTTCTGCACGCTCAGGAACAGGCCTGCGAGCAGCCTTCTGAACGCCGAGCGAGCGTATCCCAGCAGCCCCCTCCGCTCCTGCCGGGGGTGCCGCGCGGCGTGGTTGTGTTCAGCACATGGCGGTGCACCTCGACGCGGCGGCCGCGCTCCCCCTGCACCCGGCTGCGCGCGAGGCGCTGCTGGCCGCGCTGGACGACGGCTGGGCAGACCCGTCGCGGCTGTACGGAGCGGCCCGCCGGGCCCGGCTGCTGCTCGACAGCGCGCGTGCGGCGGTCGCCGACGTGCTCGGCGCGCGGCCGGACGAGGTCCGCTTCAC
>JAODNS010000076.1 GCA_025465145.1 Frankiales bacterium | reverse complement strand
CGAGCGGCACCACCGGCAAACCCAAGGGCGCCGAGCTCACGCACTTCCAGCTGTACATGAACTGCACAGTCGCCGGCGAGCTGTTCGAGTTCCAGGAGACCGACATCGGCGTCGCGGTGCTGCCGCTGTTCCACGTCTTCGGGCTGTCCAGCGTCCTCAACACGAGCGTCCGCTACGGCGGCACGATCGTGCTCATCCCGCGCTTCGAGCTCGAGCCGGTCGTGGACGCGATCGAGAAGCACGGGTGCACGATCTTCTCGGGCGTGCCGACGATGTACTTCGGCCTGCTGAAGATGGACACCGAGGGCCGTGACCTCTCCTCGCTGCGCGTCGGCGTCTCCGGCGGCGCGGCCATCCCGGGCGAGGTCATCAAGGCCTTCGAGGAGAAGTTCCCGAATGTCGTCGTCCTCGAGGGCTACGGCCTGTCCGAGAGCGCGAGCACCACGACGTTCAACGTCAACGCGGAGCAGCGAAAGGTGCTGTCGATCGGCAAGGCGATCTGGGGCGTCGAGGTGCGCATCGTCGACGAGGACGAGAAGGAGCTCCCGCCCGGCGAGGAGAACGTCGGCGAGATCGTCATCCGCGGCCACAACATCATGAAGGGCTACTACAAGAACCCCGAGGCGACCGCGGAGGCGTTCAAGGGCGGCTGGTTCCACACCGGCGACCTCGGCTACCGCGACTCGGACGGCTTCTACTTCGTCGTCGACCGCAAGAAGGACCTGATCATCCGCGGCGGCTACAACGTCTACCCGCGCGAGATCGAGGAGGTCCTGTACGGCAACCCGGCCATCGCCGAGGCCGCCGTCATCGGCAAGCAGGACGAGAAGCTCGGCGAGGAGGTCGTCGCCGTCGTCACGCTGAAGGACGGCGCCTCCACGACGCCCGAGGAGGTCATCGCCTACTGCAAGGAGCGGCTGGCCGCGTACAAGTACCCGCGAGAGGTGCGCATCGTCGACGCGCTGCCGATGGGGCCGACGGGCAAGATCCTCAAGAAGGAGCTGCGTTGATCAACACGGTCCGCGGCCCGGTCGACCCCGCCGACCTCGGCGTCACGCTGGCGCACGAGCACGTCTTCGTCCTCACCGCCGACTCGCAGCAGCAGTGGGGTCTGCACACGCAGGAGTGGGACGAGGAGGCGCGCGTCGCGCAGGCGGTGGAGAAGCTGCAGGAGCTGGTCGCCTCGGGCGTGCGGACGATCGTGGACCCGACTGTCGACGGCCTGGGCCGCAACATCCCACGGATCCTCCGGATCAACGAGCAGGTCCCGGACCTCAACATCCTCGTCGCGACCGGCGTCTACACGTACACCGACGTGCCGAACTTCTTCGCGCACCGCGGGCCGGCGGTGCTGCCGGACCTGCCCGAGCCGATGGTCGAGCTGTTCGTCAAGGACATCGAGCAGGGCATCCAGGGGACCGACGTGAAGGCGGCGTTCCTCAAGTGCGCCATCGACCACCACGGCCTGACGAGCGGCGTCGAGCGGGTGCTGCGGGCGTGCGCGAAGACGCAGCTGCAGACGGGCGTGCCGCTCATGGTGCACACCCACCCCGGGTCGAAGACCGGGCTCGAGGTGCAGCGGGTGCTGGCGGAGGAGGGCGTCTCGCCGACGAACGTGCTGCTCGCGCACAGCGGTGACACGACGGACGCCGACCACCTGCAGCAACTGGCCGAGGCCGGCTTCCTGCTGGGCATGGACCGGTTTGGGATCGACCTCGAGATGGACCACGCCGCCCGCGTCGGCATCGTCGTCGAGCTGTGCAGGCGCGGCTTCGCCAGCTCGATGGTGCTGGCACAGGACGCCGCCTGCTACCTCGACTGGATCCAGCCCGACCTGATGCAGATGCTGCCGGACTGGAACTACCTGCACGTGCAGAACGACGTCGTCCCCTCGCTGCTCCAAGCGGGCGTGACGCAGGAGCAGGTGGACCAGATGCTGGTCGCCAACCCGCGGCGGTTCTTCGGCGGGTGATCCTGTAGGGGTGAAGGGCTTCCGTCCCGACATCGAGGGGCTGCGCGGGATCGCCGTGCTGCTCGTCGTCGCCGACCACCTGACCGGGTGGCCGCGCGGCGGGTTCCTCGGCGTGGACGTGTTCTTCGTCCTGTCCGGGTTCCTCATCACCGGACTGCTCGCCGACGAGGGGGAGCGGACCGGCCGGATCAGCCTGCGGCGCTTCTACGCCCGGCGCGCGCGCCGGCTGCTCCCCGTCGCGGTCCTGGTCCTGATCGCGACGGACGTCGCCGGCGCGCTGCTCTTGCTGCCCGGCCGTGCGCACGCGACGGTCGTCGACTCGCTCTGGTCGCTCGCGTCGCTGGCGAACGTGCACTTCGCGCGGCTCGGCACCGACTACTTCTCGCAGACGCGGCCGCCGTCGGCGGTGCAGCACTACTGGTCGCTGTCCGTCGAGGAGCAGTTCTACTTCGTCTGGCCGACGCTGGCGCTGCTCGTCCTGGCCGTCGCCCGCCGCCGGCAGATGGCGCCGCGTCAGCTGCTGCTCGTGCTCGCGGTGCTGGTGGTCGCCGGGTCGTTCGCCTGGTCGGTGGTCTCCGGCGGCTCGTCGTACTTCTCCTCGCCGGCGAGGGCGTGGGAGCTCGGCGTCGGCGCGCTGCTGGCGCTGGCCCGGCCGGCGGTGCGGTCGCGCCCGGCCTTCGCCGTCGCCGGCGGCGTAACCCTGCTGGCCTCGGTGTTCGTCATCGGACCGGGCACAGCGGTGCCCGGGTACGCCGCGGCGCTGCCCGCGCTGGCGACGGTCGCGCTGCTGCACGGGGCACCGCCGGCGCTTGGCTGGCGGCCGCTGCGCTACGTCGGGCGCATCTCGTACTCGCTCTACCTGTGGCACTGGCCGGTCGTCACCCTCGCCGCCGACGTGCCCGGCGGCACGTCCGTCACCGGCAAGGTGCTGTGCGCGCTGCTGGCCTTCGCGCTGTCGGCCGCGTCATACCACCTGGTCGAGGCGCCGGTCCGGGCGTCCAGCTGGCTGTCGCCGCGGCCGCACGCGCGCCCCGGCCGCAGCTGGGCACCGGCCATCAGCCTGACGGCTGTCGCCGCGTTCGCGGGCGCGTACGTCTTCACCGGACCCATGCCGGAGCCGGCGCCGCCGCAGGTCCGGGTGCAGGCGTCAGCGCCGGCGGACAAGGGCGCGGTGCCGCGCGACCTCACGCCGCAGATCCGCGCCGGGCTCGCGCTGAGGACGTGGCCGCGCGGGCTGGACGACGTCGCCTCGCTCGTCGTGCCGGAGTGGGTGGACGACAAATGCCTCGACGTCGGGCCCCGCAACCTCGAGCGGTGCACGTACGGCCCCGCCGACGCGACGATGTCGGCGGCGCTGATGGGCGACTCGGTGGCGATCAGCTGGCTGCCCGCGCTGCGGCAGGCGGCCGAGGACAGCGGCTTCCGGCTGCACGTGCTGACCCGCCGGCAGTGCCCGAACGCCGTCATCTCCGGCGGGACGGCGAAGGCGGTGTCGGCCAGCTGCGCCGACCACCAGCGCTGGGCCGCCGAACAGGTGCAGCGGCTCAAGCCGGACCTGCTGGTGCTGTCGAACCGGTACGGCGGGGCGACGCCGCAGCAGTGGGCCGCCGGCACGGCCGCCGCGCTGGCCCGCGTCACCGGCGCGGCGGAGCGGACGGTGGTGCTGTCGGCGCCACCGGAGACCGGGAACCTGCAGAAGTGCTACACGCGGCTGTCGAGGCCGACGCAGTGCATCGCGCCTATCAGCCGCGAGTACGAGGTCTTCACGAAGGTCGAGCGCACCGCTGCGGAACGGGTGGGCGCCCGGTTCGTCGACACGCGCGGCTGGTTCTGCGTCGGGGGCCGGTGCCCGGCGATCGTGGCCGGCGCGCCCGTCCACTTCGACGGCCGGCACCTGAGCGCGCCGTACTCCCGGCTGCTCGGCCCGTACCTCTCGCAGGCGCTGCGCCCTACCTGACGAGCAGCACGACGCCGACGACCGTGCCGAGCGCGATCACGGCCGCCCGCATCACCGACGCCGGCAGCCGGCGCGCGACCGCCACGCCGAGGGTGCCGCCCGCGAAGGCGGTGACGGCCAGTAGGCCTGCGTACTGCCAGGCCACCCGCGCGCTGACGAGGAAGACGAGCACGCCGACGGCATTCACCAGCAGCGACAGCACGCCCTTCAGCGCGTTGAGCCGCTGCAGCTCGTCGGCCACGAGGACGCCCAGAACGGCGAGCAGCAGCACGCCCAGCCCGGCACCGAAGTACGCGCCGTAGACCGCCGCGACCCCCACCGCGAGCCGGGCCGCGAGCGGCACGCCGCTGGCGCCGTCGCGCCGGTCCGCGAGCGCGCGCGCGAGCCGCGGCTGCAGCGCCAGCAGCGCGCAGGAGAGCAGGACGAGGTACGGCACCAGCGCGCGGAAGGCGTTCTCCGGCGTGACCAGCAGCAGGACGGCGCCGGCGACCGCGCCGATGACCGCGAACGGCAGCAGGGCGCGCACCCGGCCGCCCTGGTCGGCCAGCTCCCGGCGGTAGGCGAGCGAGCCGCCGGCGTACCCCGAGAACAGGCCGACCGACGACGTCACGTTCGCCACCACCGGCGGCAGTCCGACCGCGAGCAGCGCCGGGAAGGAGATCAGCGTGCCGCCACCGGCGACGGCGTTGACCGCGCCGGCGAGCAGCCCGGCGCCGCCGACGAGGACGGCGTCGGCGGGGGTCACGGCTCCGACGCTAGGCCTTCGTCAGCTCCGGCAGCGGCGTGACCCGGGGGTCACCGGCGTCGGCCCAGTAGTCCTCCGGCTCGGTCACGTCGATCCCCTCGGCGACCTTGCCGGCGCGCAGCAGCAGGGTTCCGACAACGGCGATCAGCAGGTTGAGCACGGCGGCCGTCAGGGCGATGTAGCCGTTGCGGCCGTGCAGCAGCGGGATCACGGCAGACGAGCCGCCGAAGTGCTTCTGCGTCGCGGGGTTGATGACCTGGTACGCCTTCACCGTGCCGTAGACCATCGAGACCCCCCAGCCGGCGAGCAGCGCCCACCGGTGGAACCAGCGGGTGAACAGACCGAAGACGATGGCCGGGAAGGTCTGCAGCATCCAGATGCCGCCGAGCAGCTGGAAGTTGATGGCGAGCGTCTTGTCGAGCGTCAGCACGAAGGCGAGCGCGCCGACCTTCACGACCAGCGACACGATCTTCGAGACGCGCGCCTCCTCGGCCGGACCGGCGGCCGGCCGGAAGAACTCCCGGTAGATGTTGCGGGTGAACAGGTTCGACGCGGCGATCGACATGATGGCCGCGGGCACCAGCGCCCCGATCGCGATGGCGGAGAACGCGATGCCGGTGAACCAGCTCGGGAACATGTTCTCGAACAGCTGCGGCACGGCCAGCTGGGGGTTGGGCTTGCCGTCGAGCCCGGTCGGCACGACCTTCGCGGCCAGCGCCATCAAGCCGAGCAGTGCGATGAGCCCGAGCAGGAACGAGTCCGCCGGCAGCAGCGCGGCGTTGCGGCGGGCGGTGTCGCGGCGGTTGGTGGCCAGCACCGCGGTGATGCTGTGCGGGTACATGAACAGCGCCATCGCCGAGCCCAGGGTGAGCGTCGCGTACGGCCAGATCGCCGGGCCGTCAGGCACGATCGAGCCCTTGGGCTTGCCGGTGGCGGGGCTCTTCTGCGACAGCGACGTCTGCGCGGTGTCGAAGATGCTGCCCCAGCCGCCGAGCTTGTGCGGGATGTAGAGCACGGCCACGACGATGACGACGTAGATGAGGATGTCCTTGACGAACGCGATGAGTGCCGGGGCGCGCAGGCCGCTCGAGTACGTGTAGGCGGCGAGCGCCGCGAACGCGATGAGCAGTGGCAGGTCCGCGACCAGCTTGTTGCCGCTGCCACCGACGCCCATCACCTCGAGGACGGCCTGGATGCCCACCAGCTGCAGCGCGATGTACGGCATCGTGCACGTGGCCGCCGGGATCGGGCTCGTACTGACGGCCATGGGGGTCCTGCTGCTGGCCACCCTGCCGTGGTCCTCGAGGTGGTGGAGCGGCGCGCGGGACCGGCCAGCGGCACCGCGGCCGCGCTGCTCTGGATGGCCGGCAACGCCGGCGGGCTCGTCGTCACCGTCGTGTTCGCGCCGCTGCCCGACCACCCGTCGGCAGCCTTCCTCGTGCTGGCCGCGGTCGCTCTGCTGGGGCTGCCGGTGCTCGGCAGGCTCAGCCCGGAGTTTCTTCGTCGAACGTCAGCGGAACCGTCCGTCGCGGCATGAGCAGGAGGGCGGCGCAGGCCAGCAGCGCCACCAGCACGATCCCGAGGAAGACGTTGTGCGCAGCGGCGTAGAGGCTGCCCCGCACGAAGTCGGCGACCGGGCCGGACGCGCCGTCGCCCAGCACCCGGCTGGTGGCATCGACGTCCGCGGGCAGCTTCCCCTCGACGCCCGCCGCCGGGTGCGCGAACCGGCCCGCGATCGTCGCGTTGCCGATCGCCCCGAAGACGGCCGCGCCGACCGCGCTGCCGATGGAGCGGCAGAACATGTTGGTGCCGGTCACCACGCCGCGGCGGTCCCAGCCGACGACGGACTGGACGGCCACGACGGTGGGGCTGGAGGCGAGGCCGAGGCCGAGGCCAATGACGGCGCAGGCGGCGGCCACCTGCCAGACGGCCGAGCCGGCGGTGAGGCGGGTCATGAGCAGCGCCCCGAGGACGATGACGCCGCTGCCGATCAGTGCCGTGTTGCGGAACCCGATCCGCAGGTACAGCCGGCCCGAGTACCCGGCCGCGATCGGCCAGCCCAGCGTCAGCGCGCCGAGCGCGAGTCCGGCGACGACCGCGCCGGTGCCCAGGACGCCCTGCACGTACGTCGGGACGTACGACGTCAGCCCGATGAGCAGCCCGCCGACGGCGACCGCCGCGAGGTTGCCGCCGATGAGCGTCCGGCGCTGGAACACCCACAGCGGCAGGAACGGCTCAGCCGCGCGGCGCTCGACGAGCAGGAACGCGAGGACGGCCAGCGCGCCGACGCCGAGGACGGCGAGGCTCGGCGTGGACGTCCAGCCCCACGAGACGCCGCCCTCGAGCAGGCCGAGGATGAGCAGCGAGCAGCCGACCATGAGCAGGACGGCGCCGCTGTAGTCGATGGAGTGCCTGCGGCGCTGGACGTCCTCGGTGAAGTGCCGGGCCAGCGTCCAGACCGCGAGCGCGCCGAGCGGCGGGTTGACGAAGAAGATCCAGCGCCAGGACAGGTACTGGGACAAGGCGCCGCCGAGCAGCGGCCCGACGACCGAGGAGACGCCCCAGACGCTGGCGAGGTAGCCCTGGACGCGGGACCGCTCCTCGACGCTGTAGAGGTCGCCGACGACGGTCATGCTGATCGGTTGCACCGCACCGGCGCCGATCCCCTGGACCGCGCGGGCCACGATGAGCGCCGGCATGCTCCAGGCCAGCCCGCACAGCACGGAGCCGGCGAGGAACACCGCGATGCCGAGGAACATCACCGGCTTGCGGCCCACGATGTCGGCGAACTTGCCGTACAGGGGAACGGTCACCGCCTGCGTCAGCAGGTAGATCGAGAACAGCCAGGGGAACTGCGAGAAGCCGCCGAGGTCGTCGACGATCGACGGCACCGCGGTGGCGATGATCGTGCTGTCGAGCGCCACCAGGCCGGTGGTCATCATCAGCGCCAGCAGGACCGGGCCGCGCTCGGAGCGGAGACCGACGCCGGTGGGTGCGCTCGCCGTGGTCACGCCTAGGGACAACCGCGGTTCCCCGCAGGCATTCCCCAACGGCGACGACGGGCCCCGGGTGGGACCATGCCGGCATGACGTGGAGCAACTGGGCGGGCAACCAGGTGATGGAGCCGGCGCGGGTCCTGCGGCCCACCACCGTCGACGAGATCGCCGCTGCGGTGAAGCAGGCGGCGGCGGACGGGCTGACCGTCAAGCCCATCGGCTCCGGGCACTCGTTCACCGCGATCGGGCTCACCGACGGCGTCCTGTTGGACCTAAGCGGCTACGACCGGCTGCTCTCGGCCGACGCCGGGACGGGGCTCGTGACGGTGGAGGCCGGGCTCACGCTGCACCGGCTCAACGCTTTGCTGCACGAGCACGGGCTCGGCCTGACGAACATGGGGGACGTCGACGCGCAGACTGTCTCGGGCGCGGTGTCCACCGGTACGCACGGCACCGGCCGCGACAGCGCCGGGTTCGCCGCGCAGATCGCGGGGCTGGAGATCGTGCTCGCCGACGGGTCGGTCGTGCAGTGCAGCCGGACCGAGCGGCCCGAGCTGTTCGACGTGGCCCGCGTCGGCCTCGGCGCGCTGGGCGTTCTGAGCACCGTGACGTTCCAGGCGGAGAAGGCGTTCACCCTCGTCGCCGACGAGCGGCCGATGCCGCTGGACGAGGTGCTCGACGGCTTCTTCGACCTCGTGCGGGACAACGAGCACTTCGAGTTCTACTGGTTCCCGCACACGGAGGTGGCTTTGACCAAGCGCAACAACCGGACAGACGAGCCGGTCTCCCCGCTGTCGAAGGCGCGGGCGTTCGTCGACGACGAGTTGCTGTCCAACGGGCTGTTCGAGCTCACCTGCCGGCTCGGGAACCGGATGCCGGCGATCATCCCGAAGCTCAACCGCGCGGCGTCGACGGCGCTGACCGCGCGCACGTACAGGGACGTCGCGCCGAAGGTGTTCGTGTCCTCGCGGCGGGTGCGCTTCCGCGAGATGGAGTACGCCATCCCGCGCGCCGAGCTGCCGGCGGTGTTCGCCGAGCTGCGGACGCTGCCGGAGCGGATCGGCGAGCCCGTGTCCTTCCCGGTCGAGGTGCGGGTCGCGCCGCCGGACGACGTGCCGCTGTCCACCGGCTCGGGCCGCGAGTCCGCGTACGTCGCCGTGCACATGTACAAGGGCACGCCGTACGACCGCTACTTCACCGCGGTCGAGCGGCTCTTCCAGCAGGTCGAGGGGCGGCCGCACTGGGGCAAGCTGCACACGCTGGACGCGTCGGTGCTGCGCACGCGCTACCCGCGGTTCGACGACTTCGTCGCGGTGCGGAACCGGGTGGACCCGGAGCGCCGGTTCGGCAACGCGTACCTGGAGCGCGTGCTCGGGGGCTAGACCGTCAGTCGTACGCGTACGACGTCGCCGAGCTCGATGCCCTCGGCCGCGCGGACCCGCGCCTTGACCGGCACGAGGTAGGTGCCGTCCTTCGGGAACAGCGACGTCGACCAGGTGGTGGCGCCGATCCGCGCCTGTACCGGGATGGCGCCCCAGCCATACGTGACGGCGGCGGCGAGCGCCTCGATCTCGGCGGCAGCCTCCGGTGGCGCGGCGACGAAGTGCCAGGGCGAGGGGCCGCGCCAGAGCACCACCTCGCCGGAGAAGTCCAGCTCCAGGGCGCTCACCAGCCGCGGAGGTCGACCTCGTAAGTCTCGACGACGTCCTCCCCGTCCACGACGTGCAGGCGCTCGTGCATCGCGACTGTCGGGTCAACGTGGGCGGGCAGCGCGCGGACGACGTCGCCCACGGCGAACGACGCGCCGTCCTCGGAGAACGTCGTGTGCTCGTCCGAGCAGAACCAGACCGCCGCACCCGGGATCGTCGGGTTGCCGTGGTCCATGCCGAGCGACTTCAGGCCGAGGTCGGCGACCCGCCAGCCGCCGGAGTTGATGCTGATGACGCGCGCCAGCACGGTCAGCGCCTGCTGGAACGGCATGCCCTGTGCGCCGTAGGCGGTGTCCATGAGCAGGTACGACCCGGCCTGGATTTCGTTGGCCCAGGTGTTGATGGCGTAGTTGCCCGTGCCGCCGGCGGAGACGAGGTCGCCGCCGACGTCCGCGGACGCCTTGAGCAGCTTGGTCATGCACTCCTCGGTCTGCCGGAGCTTGTCGGCCGGGTCCTCGACCGGCATGACGTGGCCCTCGTAGCCCATGACGCCGCGCACATCGAGGCCCTTGCTGCGCGCGTAGTCGGCCAGCCGCCCTGCGTCCTCGGGCTCGCAGCCGCAGCGGGGGAGCCCGACGTTGACGTCGACGACCACCTCGCGCACACCTCCGGCAACCGCGGCGTCGACCGTGATGTCGCTGTCGACGGCGAGCGTCACCCGCGCGCCGCTGGCGGCCACCGCGCCGAGCCGGCGCGCGTCGAGCACCTCGTTGGCCAGCAGCAGGTCCTCGCCGAGGCCGGCGGCGGCCATGCCCTCGACTTCAAGGATGGTGGCGCAGGTGAAGCCGGAGTGCCCCGCGTCGCGCTGCAGCTTCGCCAGCCCCGTCGTCTTGTGCGCCTTGACGTGCGGGCGCAGCCGTGCGCCGGGCAGCGCCTCGGCCATGGTCCGCAGGTTGTGCTCGAGGGCTGCCTTCTCGACGAGGAGCGCGGGGGTCTGCAGGTCAGCGATGCGCACGGGACTCCTAGTGCGAGACGACGAGGGCGGTGAGCAGCCCGAGCAGGGCGAGGTTCAGCACGGTGGCGAGCAGGACGATCGCGATCACCCGGTCGTCCGGGTCCCGGAACCGTGCGGACAGGCCGCGAGCGGGTGCCTCGCCGTCCGGTGCCGGGGTGTCGCAGACGGGGCAGGTGCCGGCGGTGAGCCGCGGCCGGTACGGAGCCGCGCACGTCTCGCAGCGCACCTGTCCCGGCTCGAGCGGGGCGCGCAGGGCCTCGGTCACAGCGCCGCCAGCCGGGCGGCGACGCGGCGCCGCCGGTCGACGACCGCGTACAGCGTCGCCGTGCCGAGGGTGAGGAACTGCCAGACGGCGAATGCCGCCAGGGTGGCCGCTGCCGACAGCCGTCGGCCGCCGACGAGGAACGCGGCGGGTGAGCTCTGCGGGGCAGCGACGACGGGTGCGCCCGTCACCGGCTCGTCGACGCTGCCGGGGATCCCGGGCGTTCCCGGGATGACCGTGGTCGTCGTCACCGGCGGCACCTCGGCGACGGGAGCCGTCACGGGCGGCACGTCCACGGGCAGGGCGAGCACGGGCACCGGCGGCTCGTCGGTCTCGGTGAGGGAGACGCCGCCGACGACGACCTCCAGCCGGTTGCCGGGCGCGAGGCCGTTGGGCAGCTCGGCCGTGATGAGGGAGATGACGACGCCGCCGGTGTCCGCGGCTGCGGACCGGGTGCTCGAGGTGCGCACGACCTCGGCGGCGTGGACGGCGATGCCGGCCTGCGTCAGCACGGTGTTGGCCTGCTTCGTCGCGTCCTGCACGGTGCTGCCGGGGACGAGCGGCGTGCCGACGGCCTGCACGCCGTCCTGGTCGATCGTCACGGCCTGCCCGGCGACGCTGGCGCCGCCCACGGTGAGTGAGGCCTTCGGGGTGTGCGTGTCGCCGCTGGTCGTGATGGAGGCGTCAGCGACCAGGTCGCGCAGCTCCAGCGGCCCGACCACGACGCGGCTGACGACGGTGCGTGCGGCGGCCGTCGCCACGCCTGAGGCCGGGTCGACGGACAGCTTCACCGAGGAGCTCGAGGTGCCCGAGTCGAAGGCGCCGGCGACGGCGAGACCGCTGCCGGTGGCGGTGCCCTCGGCGGACGTCTCGGTCGCCTTCGCGGTGGCCGAGCCGCCGGCCGAGGTGACCGGCGGGTTGCTCACCGGCGGGACGCTGGTGAAGTCGCCCTTGCCCTCGCCGGGGTACTGCGCCTCGGCGTCCGGCACGTCCAGCACCTGCTCGCCGGCGCCAGCGTTGACCTGACCGACGACCGTGCGGGCGAGGGTGCCGGGCTCGTACGGGTCGGCGAGCACGCCGGACGAGGGCGCCGCGTCGAGCCGGGCGTTCACGTACGCCGAGCCGGTGTCGAGGGTGACCAGCCCGCCGGACGCGCCGACGTCGCCGGCGGTGCGGACGCCGGACGCGAGCGCGGTGAGCGCGTACTGCTCGTACCCGGACGTCACGGCCGTCGCGGGGCGCACCGCGACGAGGCCGACGACCAGCGGCACGAAGGACGCCGCGACGGCGGCGTAGGCGAGGCGCTTCACGAGGACCTCTCTTCGCCGTCGGAGGTGCCGGCACCTGCGAGTGCGCCGGTCAGCGTCTCGGCGAGCAGTTCCTGCACCGGCCGCCCCTGCTCGGCGGCGAGCCGCTCGAGCCTGCGTACAGCGGCACCGGCCAGCGGCACCTGCAGCACCTCGCGCGCGGAGTCCGGCGCCGGCCGGACCGTCACGTCCGGCTCCTCGCCGCCGCCGAGGTAGGCGGCCGCGATGTCGTCCGACGACAGCTCGTCCGGCGCTCCGTCGGCGACGACCGTGCCCTGCTCGAGTACGACTGCGCGGTCGGCGACCTTGAGCGCCTGGCCGACGAACTGCTCCACCATGACGACGCCGATGCCGGACTCGCGCAGCCGGCCGACCAGCGCGAACAGGTCGGCCACGATCGCCGGCGCGAGCCCCATCGACATCTCGTCGAGCAGCAGCAGCCGCGGCTTTTGCACCAGCGCGCGGCCGATGGCGAGCTGCTGCTGCTGTCCGCCCGACATCGTTCCGGCCGGCTGGTCGCGCCGTTCGCGCAGGATCGGGAACGCCTCGAGCACCTGCTCGACTGACTCCTCCGCGTCGTCGGCCTTGATGCGGCCCGACCCGTACAGGCCCATCCGCAGGTTGTCGGCCACCGTGAGCCCGCCGAAGATGCCGCGGCCGGCCGGGACGTGCGCGACGCCGCGCCGCGCGATCGCCTCGGGCGCGGAGCCGACGATGCTCTCGCCGTCGAGCCGGACGTCGCCGCCGCGTACCTTCACCAGGCCGCTGACGGCGAGCAGCGTCGTGGTCTTGCCCGCGCCGTTGGCGCCCAGCACCGCGACGACCTCACCCGGCGACACGGACAGCGAGACGTCGCGGACCGCGACGACGCCGCCGTAGGTCACCCGCAGCGACTCGACCTCGAGCAGCGCGCTCATGCCGGCGTGCCCAGGTACGCGGTCTTGACCTCCGGGTCGTCCCGCACGTCCGCCGGGCGGCCGGAAGCGAGGACGCGGCCGAAGTTCATGACGACCAGGTGGTCGCACAGCGGCATGACCACTCCCATGTCGTGCTCGACGAGCAGCATCGCGCAGCCGAGGGTGGCACGGACCTCCGCGAGCAGCGCGACGAAGTCCGCGGTCTCTGCCGGGTCGAGGCCGGACGCGGGCTCGTCCAGCAGCAGCACCTTCGGCTTCAGGCACAGCGCGCGGGCGAGCTCGACGAGCCGCGCCTGCCCGACCGGCAGCGAGGACACCTCGACGTCGGACAGGTGCTGCAGGCCGAGGAACGCGAGCACCGCCGACGCCCGCTCTCGGGCGGCGGCCAGCGCACGGCGCCGGCCGGGCAGGCGCAGCGCGTCGGTGACGACGCCCGCGCTGGTGAAGCGGTGCGCGGCGACCATGAGGTTCTCCAGCACGGTCATGCCGGCGAACAGCTGGACGACTTGGAAGGTGCGCGCCAGCCCCATCCCGGTACGGGCGTGCGCGGGCGCCCGCGTGACGTCGACGCCGTCGAGGAGAACGGCGCCGCGCGTCGCGGGCTGCAGTCCGGTGACGACGTTGAACGTCACCGTCTTGCCGGCGCCGTTGGGGCCGATGAGGCCGACGACCTCGCCGGCGTGGACCTTGAGCGAGACGCCGTCGACGGCGTCGAACGTTCCGAAGCGGACGCCGACGTCGCGGAGCTCGAGGCGGGCGGCCATCAGGCGGTCACCGCCACGGGCTCGCGCTGCGGCCGTCGGAACCGGAACACGCGGGACAGCAGGCCGAACAGCCCGTCCTGCGCCACCACGAGGATGCCGATGAGCAGCGCGCCGGTCAGCAGCGTCACCGTGCTCGCGGACCGCCCGCTCGCCACCTCGGCCGTGCCGCCGATGGTCAGCGTCGACAGGGTGACGATGAAGCCGCCGACGATGGCCCCGGGCACGCTGGCGACGCCGACGATGACGGCGTACGCGAGCAGGGTGATCGAGCGGGTGAAGTCGAACGGCGCACCGGACGCCCCCTGCAGCAGCCCGGCGTACAGCCCCCCGGCCAGTCCGGCGATGAAGCCCGACGCGGCGAACCCGCGCAGCTTCACCGAGGTGACCGAGAAGCCCATCGCGGCGGTGGCCGGCTCGGACGAGCGCAGTGCCGTCAGCGCAGCACCCGTGCGGCCGCGCCGGAGGCTGGCCACGTCGAAGGCGGTCAGCAGGAACAGGCCGACGACGAGCCACGCGTAGTTGCGCTCGCCGGCGGCGGCGTGGCCCGGGTCGAGCGAGGCGAAGCCGGGACGCGGGACCGGCCGGTTGCTGTCCGGGCTGGCGAACGGCACCCAGCTGTAGAGGAATCGGTCGGCGGTGAACGCGAGCGACAGCGTCGCGATGGCCAGCTCCAGCGGCTCGAGCCGGATGGCAGGCAGCCCGACCAACGTGGCCACGGCCGCAGCGAGCAGCGCGCCGAGGAAGATGGCCAGCAGGAACGGGACGCCGTGCAGCATGGCGATGCCGGTGCCGAACGCGCCGCAGGCCATGAAGACCGCCTGGCAGACCGACACCTGCCCGACGACGCCGACGAGCAGCACCAGCGACAGCACCGCCATGCCCCACACGGCCGTCTGGGTGATGTTGCTGCGGCTGGTGTTGCCGACGTCGTCCATGACCAGCGGCAGGACGAGGCCGGCCAGCAGCACGCCGACGGTGGACGCGATGGCGACCCGGCCGGTGGGCAGCGGCCGGATCGGGACCGGCTCCAGCCCGCCGCTGACCGCGTCCCGCCGGCCGCCGCGGCGGAACAGCAGCAGGGCCACGAGGACGACCACCAGCGCGGTCAGCTCGTCCGTGCCGCGGACGCTGGGGAAGCTTGTGCTGACGAACCGGAAGACCACCGGCTGCACGACGCCGAGCAGGATGCCGCCGGCGAGGGTGAGCGGCAGCGAGGACAGCCGGCCCACCAGTGCCGCCGCCAGGGCCTGCACGGTGAAGATGACCAGCGTCGTGGTGTCGAGCTTGTTGAGCAGCGGCGTGATGAGCACACCCGACAGGCCGGAGATGCCGCCGCCGATGCCCCAGGCGACGAGGTTCACGCGGTCGACGCGGATCCCGAGCAGTTTGGCCGCATCCGGTGCCTCGGAGACCGCGCGCGTCGCCGTGCCCAGGGCGGTGACGCGGAAGAACACCGCCAGCCCGACCGACAGCGCGATCGCGATGCCGATGACGGCCGCCTGGTCCTGGCTGTACTGCAGGACGCCGAGCGAGATGAACGGGTCCGGCTGCAGCAGCCGCGCCGGCTCGTTCGTGCCGACCTGCGACGAGTAGATGACGCCGACGACGCCCTGCAGCAGGAGCAACCAGCCGAGGGTGACGATGGTGCGGGTGAGGGTGCCGCGCACCGGCCGCACCGTCAGCTCCATGAGGATGCCGATGAGGACGCCGAGCGCGACGGCGACCGCGATGGCCGGAACGATCGGCACGCCGTGGTCCACGAGCGAGCTGGCGTTGTACGCGCAGGCCAGCCCGATCGCGCCGGTCGCGAAGTTGAAGACGCGCGACGTCTTGTAGACGATGACGATGCCGAGCGCCTGCAGCGCGTACATGGCCCCGATGGGCAGCCCGCCGAGGGCGAGCGCGATGTAGAGGCGCATCAGTCGAAGTTCTCGTTGTCGCAGGCGTACGGCTTGTACGGCGTCACCTTGCCCGAGGCGACCTTGCCCAGCTGCAGGCAGCGGTTGATGTCGTGCGCGCCCGGCGAGAAGTACAGCTTGGAGGTGAATCCGGCGCCGATCTCGGCCGGCAGCCGGTCCATCGTGCGCAGGAGGTTCGCGCGCGAGATGTCATCGCCCATGCGCTTGACGGCCTCGACGAACACCTTCGCGCTGAACCAGCCGGCCAGCCCCAGGTAGCTGATCTGCGCGCGGGCGCCGAACTGCTTGCGCACCGCGGCGACGTACTCCTGCACCTCCGGGCCGCCGGTCTCGATGAACGAGAAGTCGGACGCGACGAGCGTGCCCTCGGTGGTCGGTCCCTGCCGCACCGTCGGGTCGGTGAACAGCGGGTCCGCGACGTGCACCGGGTGGTAGCTCTGCCGGTCCAGCGCCTGCTGCAGCCGGTTGTACGCCGTCTGGTCGATGATCGTGAGGAGGCCGTCGACGCCACCGAGCTTGAACTGCGTGACCACGTCGTCGTACGACGCCTTCGTCACGTCGACCTGCACGATGTCGCCGGACGCGATGGACTTGCCGCCGGCCTTGACCCCGGCGGTGATGGCGCGCACCTGGGCCGCGTTGGCGGCCGCGTTGCCGCTGATGAAGATGGCGCCCGGGTGCGTCACCTTCGGCTCCGAGGCGAGGAAGCGCCCCATCTCGTAGCCGTAGTGGTGCGACTGGAAGGAGTAGGCGTAGGGGGAGGAGTACTCCGCGCCGACCCCGTACGCGCCGACCAGCGGCATCTTGTTCTGCTCGAGGAACGGGACGATCCGGCCCTCGGTCAGCGGTGCCTGCCACGCGGCGAAGGCGAAGACGCCGGACGTCAGCAGCTGCTGGGCCTGCGCGCGGCCGCGCGCCTCGTCGAGCTGGTCGTCGCGCAGGTCGAGCACGATCCGGTGCCCGTTGACGCCGCCCTTGGCGTTCACGCCGTCGAAGAAGGCCTTGGTGCCCTGGGCACTCGCCGCGAAGTTGATGGCGCCGGTCTGGGTGACGATCGAACCGACGCGGATCGGCGCGCCCTTCGGCACGACCGTCGCGGAGGCGCCGGACGAGCCGGGCCCGGACGCGGTGCCCTTGCTGCCGCCCGTCGTCGTGGTCTGGGTACGGGCGGCGGTCCCGGTCGACCCGGCAGCGGCCTCCGCGGACGGTCCGACGGAGGCGGCGACGTCCACCGGACCGCGGCCGTCCTGTGGCGCCGCGGTCACGAGCTGGGACCGGTCGTCGCCGAGCCCGTTGACGAGGACGGCGCCGAAGATGCCGGCAGCCAGCAGCTGCACGGCGAACAGCGCGGCGAGCAGCCGGTCGCGTCCAGTGAGCACTAGCCCTCCCTGGCCGGGGTGAAGAGCATCCCGAGGAACTCGACCAGCAGCCGCTCGCGCAGCCGCGGTGGCATCGCCTCCATCAGCGCGTTGATCGGCGCCATCCGCGCGGGCAGCCCCGCGCCCGGCTCCAGGCCGGCCAGCGGCAGCAGCGTGCCGAGCACGTTGTCGGGCAGCGCCTCCGGGTCCAGCTCGGCGACGGCGGCGAGCATCGCCGGGTCGGCGCCGCCGCTGCTCGTCCGCGCGACCTGGACGCAGGTGGCGAGGTCGGCGAGCAGCTCGTCCACCAGCGCGTCGCTGGAGGCCGTGACCGTCAGGTGGATGCTCGCCGGCAGGCCGCGGTAGCTCAGCTGCGCCTGGACGTACCAGCCGAGCGCGGCCATCTCGTCGCACACCGCGAAGACGTCCAGCCCCGGCTCGTCCGCGGCCAGAGCGACCAACGCCATCTCCGGCTCGCCCAGCACGCGCAGGCCCGGGATGCGGCCGGCGCCCTCGACGAGCCGGCGGGTGGCGGACAGCGTCTGGCGGGCGAGCTCGAGGTAGCCCTCGTCGCCGACCGCCTGCAGCACCGACCACGCTCCCGCGACCGGGCCGCCGCTCTTAGTGCTCTGCACGGTCGCGTTGACCATCGTGTAGCCGGTCCAGTCCGCGCAGGCGTAGTACGACGGCCGTCGCATCGCCTGGTCCTTGAACAGCACGACGGACGCGCCCTTGGCGGCGTAGGCGTACTTGTGCAGGTCGACCGACAGGCTCGTCACGCCCGGCACCGACAGGTCGAAGGCAGGGACGTCCGCGCCGAGGCGGCGGAAGTACGGCAGCAGCCAGCCGCCGATGCAGCCGTCGACGTGGCAGCGGATGCCGCGCTCGAGCGCCAGTGCGGCGATCTCCTCGACCGGGTCGACGACGCCGTGCGCGTACGACGCGGCGCTGGCAACGAGCAGCACGGTCCGCTCGGTGATGGCGGCGCGGACGGCGTCGACGTCGGCGCGGAACGTCTTGGGGTCCACGTCGACGAGCACGGGCGTGAGCCCGAAGTAGTGGGCCGCCTTCTGGAACGCGGCGTGCGCCGTGACAGGCAGCACGATCTCGGGAGAGTCGACGCGGGCGCCGTCGCGCGCGGCCTTCACCGCCAGCAGGATCGATTCGGTGCCGCCGCTGGTGAACGAGCCGACCGTCTGGTCGTCGCCGCCGAGGTGGCGGGCGGTGATGCCGACGACCTCGTTCTCCAGCCGTAGCAGGCTCGGGAAGACCGTCGGGTCGAGCCCGTTCACGTCGAGGAAGGACGCGTAGGCCTCGTGCGCGAGCTCGTCGACGTCCGGACGGCCGGCGTCGTAGACGTACGCGAACGTGCGGCCGCCGCGGGCGGCGAGGTCGCCGGCGCGGTACTCCTGCAGCGTCGCCAGCACCTGCTCGCGAGGCAGTCCGGTGGTCGGCAGGCTCATGCGGGGACCTCTCGGTTGGCGGCGGACAGCGCGGCGTCGACGGACGCGTACCGCCGCAGGATTGGCAGGCTGGCGAGCACGACCAGCGCGGGCAGCAGGGAGAAGCCGAGGACGAGGCCGGTGATGGCGCTGTCCGGCTGGGCGACCTTCTCGTCGGCGGAGCTGGAGACGAAGCCGGTCAGCGCCAGGCTCACGCCGTACAGCGCCGGGCCGAGCGCGTACCCGACGGTCTCGACGCCCTGCCAGACGCCGGTGTAGACGCCGGCGCGCGCCTCGCCGACGCGGTCCTGGTCGGCCGACACGGCGTCGGGCAGCATCGCGTACGGGAACAGCTGCATGCCGGCGTAGCCGACGCCGAGCAGCCCGACCTGCAGGTAGATCAGCGGCCGCGGCTCGGACCGCGCGAACACCAGCGACGCCGCGGTGAGGCCGAACAGCAGCGACGCGGCGGCGTAGCAGGGCAGCTTGCCGCGGGTCAGGGACAGCCGGCGCCAGACCGGCATCACGACCGCGGCGGGTCCGACGAGGAAGACGAAGAGCACGGCCGCCAGGCCGCTGTCGCCGAGGACGTAGGTGGCGACGTACGGCGCGCCGGCGAGCATCGCGGCGATGGCGACGGCCTGCAGCGAGTACGCGGCGACGAGGGCGACGAAGCCGGGGTTCTGCCGGATCACCGCAGCCTGCTGGCGCAGCGAGACGCGGGCGCCCGTCGCCGGTGCGGCGGAGCGGACACCGGCGGTGCCGCGCCAGCAGACGAGCAGCGCGACGGCGAGGACGGCGCCGATGACGATCGCCATGAGCGCGTACCCGTCCCGGCCGCCCTCCTTTCCGCCGCTCAGCGCGGGTGCGACGGCTCCGCCGACGAGGATGCCGAGGGTGAGCAGCACCATGCGGATGCTGATCAGCCGGGTGCGCTCGTGGTAGTCGCTGGTCATCTCCGCGGGCATCGAGATGTACGGCACCTGGAACAGCGCGAAGAAGGTCATGGCGATCGTGTAGACGACGCCGACGTAGAGCGCGGTGCGGGCCGGCCCGAGGTCCGGGGCGGAGAACAGCAGCACGAAGAAGATCGGGATGCCGATCGCGCCGACGAGCAGGAACGGCCGGCGGTTGCCGCGCCGGTCCGACCACGTGCCGACGACCGGGTTGAGGAACGCGTCCCACATCTTCGGCACGAACAGCACCAGCGAGGCGACGCCGGCGCGGACGTCGAGGACGTCGGTCAGGTAGAAGAGCAGCAGCAGCCCAGGGACGGTCGAGTAGATGCCGGTGCCGATGGAGCCGACGCCGTACGAGACGGCGATGCGCCGGGGGAGGGGCTCCTTCAGGCCGGCCATCAGAACGGCTGCTCGTCGCAGCGCCAGTCGGTGACGCGGGTCGCCTTGCCCTGCACCACCTTCGCGAGCTTGATGCACCGGTTGAGGTCCCGGACGCCCGGCCCGAACCTCAGGTCGCTGGTGAAGCCGAAGCCGCCCTTGCCGTCGAGCCGATCCATCGCCTTGAGCAGCGCGTCGCGGGTGATGGTGTCGCCGAGCTGCGCGATCGCGGCCACGAAGATCTTCGCGTCGATCCAGCCCTGCTGGCCGAAGTAGTTGATGGAGGCCTTGGAGCCGTAGGCCGCGCGGACCGTCTGCACGTACTCCTGCACAGCCGGTCCGCCGCCCTCGATGAAGTCGAAGTCCGATGCGACGAAGGTGCCCTCGGTGTTCGCCGACTGCTTGACCGTCGGGTCGACGAACAGCGGGGACGCGGCGTGCTTCGGGTGGTAGGCCTGCCGGTCCTGCGCCTGGTTCAGCCGGTTGTACGCCGTCTGGTCCAGCAGCGTCGCGATCCCGTCCACCTGGTCGAGCTTGTACTGCGTGACCACGTCGTCGTACGACGGCTTCGTGACGTCGACGACGTTGATCTCGCTGTCGGCCAGCGTGACGCCCTTGCTCTTGAAGCCCGCCTTGAACGCGGCGACGAGGCCGTTGTTGGCCTTCGCGCTGTTGTTGTTGATGTAGACCAGACCAGGCTTCTTCACGCCCTGCTCGGCGAGGTACCGGCCCATCTGGAAGCCGTAGTGGCCGTAGCTCGCGCTGAAGATGAACGTGTACGGCGAGTGGTACTCCTCCTGCAGCCCGTACCCGCCGATGAGCGGCACCTTGTTCTGCTCGAGCAGCGGCACGATGCCCGGCTCGGTGACGGGCGCGTTGAAGCCGGCCAGCGCGAAGACGCCGGAGGAGATGAGCTGCTGGGTCTGCTGGCGGCCGCGCGAGCTGTCGAGCTGGTCGTCGCGCAGGTCGAGCACGATCTTGTGCCCGTTGACGCCGCCCCGGCGGTTGACCATGTCGAAGTACGCCTTCGTCGCCTGCGCGGAGGAGACGAAGCTGATGGCGCCGGTCTGGCTGACGACGGCGCCGACCTTGATGGGCGCGCCGGCCGGGATCACCTTCGTGTCGGCGCCCTTCGGGCTGTCGACGGCGCCGGAGCCGGGGCCGCCGCCGGACGTGGTGGTCGTCGTCGTGCCGACGGTGCCCTTCGTCCCGGTGGTGCCGGGCCGGGACGCGGCGGCGGACGGCAGCGGTCCCGACTCGACGGCCTGCTCGGCCTGCGGCGCCTGGGCCAGCGCGGCCGGCTCGTTGGCGTCGTTCACCGCGTTGACGAGGAACCCGCCCAGCACGGCAGCGACGAGCAGCTGCAGCGCGAACAGCCAGCCCAGCAGGCGGTCACGACCCGGCACGCGCGTCCACCTCTCTCGACACGGCCGGCGAGGTCATGTGAGGATCGTTCACGTTCCAGCGGAGACGGTCAAGGGTGGTCCGTGAGCACGTCGACAGCGCTGCGGCGCAGGCCGGTGCAGGAGCGGAGTGCCGCCCGCGTGCAGCGGATGCTCGACGCCGCGGCCGCTCTGCTGGACGAGGTCGGCTACGAGGCGACGACCACCTCGCAGATCGCAGCGCGGGCCGGCGTGTCGGTCGGCTCGCTGTACCAGTTCTTCCCGGACCGGCGGGCGGTGCTGCAGGCGCTGGCCACCCGGTCGTTCGAGCGGTTCTCCGCGCAGCTCGACGCGCGGCTGGCCGAGCGGCCGCCGCAGCGCTGGCAGGACGCCGTCGACGCGGTGGTGGACGTCTACGTCGCGTTCTCCCGCAGCGAGCCGGCCGCGCAGGTGCTGTCGTTCGGCGGGCCGGTCGACCGGCACATGCTCGACCCGGACGACGACAACAACGCGGTGGTCGCGCGGGTGCTGTCGACCCTGGTGCCGGCCGGCCTGGATCCCCTTGTGCTCCGGGTCGCGGTGGAGGCGGCCGACGGCGTCCTCGACCTGGCCTTCCGGCTGCACCCCGACGGCGACCCGGCGGTGGTCGAGCAGGCCAAGCGGCTGGTGTGCGCGTACCTGTCCGAGCACCTCCACCGATGACGCTCAGCGTGGACCACGCCGCGATCTACCGGCTTGCGCCCGTTCGTCCGGTTACCGTGTAGGTCTGCCGCGCAACCTCCGCGCGCCCGCGGACGTCTTCCTGTACGTCCCGATCGCCCCGCACCTGGAGTCCTCGTCATGCGTCCCCGCCTGCTGTCCGCCGCCGTCGGCCTCACCGCGCTCGCGCTGGCCGCCACCGGCTGCACCACCTCGGAGCAGACGGTGGCCGCAGGCCCGCTGCCGGCGGTGGAGCAGTCCGAGCCGGCCGAGTCGCCGGCGACGCTGGACGAGTCGCTCGCCCCGTCCGCCTCGCCGTCGCCGTCGGTGTCGCCCAGCCCGTCGCGTCCGCCGAAGCCGACGTACGACGTCAAGGCGGTGCAGACCCAGCTCGCCGCGCTGCACTACTACGGCGGCGCGATCGACGGCGAGCGCGGACCGGCGCTGCGCAGCGCGGTCATGGCCTTCCAGAAGGTGCAGGGCATCGGCGCGGACGGCGTCGTCGGCAAGGGCACGCTCGCCGTGCTCAAGGCGCCGCGCGAGCCGGTGCTGCGGGCCACCGCGCCGGCGTCGCGCGTGGAGGTCGACCTCACCAGGCAGGTGCTGTACGTCGTCTCCGGCGGTGCGGTCGAGCGGATCCTGCCGGTCAGCTCCGGCAACGGCCGGACGTACGAGCAGAAGGACGGCTCGGACGCGAAGGCGCTCACGCCGGTCGGCTGGTACGAGGTCCAGCGCCGGATCGTCGGCGAGCGCAAGGCCGACCTGGGCTCGCTGTACGACCCGCAGTACTTCTACCGCGGCTGGGCGATCCACGGCTCGAACAGCGTCCCGGCGTACCCCGCCTCGCACGGCTGCGTCCGGGTGACGCGCGCAGACGCGAAGTACCTGCTGCGCGCCATCGGGGTCGGCACGTCCGTCTACGTCTACGGCGGCACGCACACGTTCACCGCCGGCAGCAGCGCCCCCGGTACGGACAACCCGACCGGCGACACCCCCGCGGACGCGCCGGCGGCCTCCCCGTCGCCGACCGCTGCCTCGCCGCGGCCCAGTGCCGCGCCCGCCAGCCCGGCGCCGAGCCCGTC